>JALRIS010000015.1 GCA_023255335.1 Flavobacteriales bacterium
TCATGAATGTCTTTTTTCTCCACCCAGTTGTCTTCAGGCAATTGATCAGACAGTACCAAGTAAAATTTAAAGTTCGGGAACTCTCTTTCTAGGTCCCTGAAATAGTGAATGTAAAATAATTCTGCCTTGCTTCGTCCTCCGTACCAATACGTTACTTTTCTACCGGTTTTAATTGTTTTGAATAATTCATACAGGTGAGATCTCATTGGAGCCATTCCTGCTCCTCCACCTATGTACAACATTTCTGCATCGGAATGGTTAATGAAGAATTCCCCGTAAGGTCCAGATATCGTTACCTTATCTCCTACTTTTTGGTTAAAAATGTAAGATGAAGCAACTCCCGGATTCACTTTCATCCATCCATTCGTAGCTCTATCAAAAGGTGGTGTAGCAATACGCACATTTAGCATAATTTTTCTTCCTTCCGCTGGGTAAGAAGCCATAGAATAAGCCCGAACAACTTCTTCCTTATTCTCCATTACCAACGGCCACAATCCAAATTTATCCCAATCGGCCTTAAATTTATCCGGCTCACCTGGGTGATCCTGTGGATGTGCTTCAATATCCATTTCTTTGTAAGGAATTGTACAAGGTGGAATTTTAATCTGGATATATCCTCCAGCTTTGTAATCCATATCTTCTGGAATTTCAACAATAAATTCCTTAATGAATGTCGCCACGTTGTAATTAGAAGAAACGGTAGCTTCCCACTCCTTAATACCAAGAATTTCTTCTTCAATCTCGATATTCATGTCTTCCTTCACTTTTACCTGACAGCCTAATCTGTGATTAGTAGCAATTTCTTTACGAGTAAAGTGAGGTTCCTCAGTTGGTAGGATTGCTCCTCCTCCATCATGAACCTGACACACACATTGTACACAAGTTCCACCACCACCACAAGCCGATGGTAAAAATATCCCTTGATTTCCTAAAGTGCTCAAGAGAGTACCTCCTCCATCTACTTCTAAAATTCTTTCTCCGTTGTTGATATTTATCTTAATCTTTCCTGAAGGTGATAATTTTGCTTTTGCAAAAAGCAACATAAGTACCAATACAAGAATTACTAATAAAAATACCGCGATTGTGATTAAAACTACTTTAACGTCCATGTTTCTTTATATATTAAATCCTAAAAATCCTAAAAATGCTAATCCCATTAAGCCAGTCAAAATAAACGCCATACCTACTCCTCTTAATGGAGCTGGTACATGAGAATATTTTATTTTTTCTCTAATTGCGGCTAACAAGACGATTGCTATAAACCATCCAAATCCTGATCCAAATCCATAAACTGTTGCGTGACCTATTGAAGGAAAGTTCTTTTGTTGCATAAACAAAGATCCTCCCAAAATTGCACAGTTTACTGCAATCAGTGGCAAGAAAATTCCTAACGCTCCATAAAGTGCTGGAGAGAATTTTTCAACCAACATTTCTACCAATTGCACAATGGAAGCAATTACGGCAATAAACATAATGAAACTCAAGAAACTTAGATCTACGTCTGCGTATTCCTCGCCTAACCAAGCTAAAGCTCCGTCTTTTAGAATATAATTCTCCAATAAGTAGTTCACAGGCACTGTTACTACTAATACAAAAATAACAGCAAGCCCTAAACCAAAAGCTGTTTTTACAGTTTTGGATACCGCAAGGTATGAACACATCCCAAAAAAGAAGGTGAACACCATGTTATCCACGAATGCTGCTCTGATAAATAATTTTAATAATTCCATAATTTTATCTTAAATAATTCGTTCCCTTAGTTTTAGTTAATGTTCGTCAATTAAGCTTGGTGTTCTTTTCTTTTGAATCCAAATATATAGGGCAACCAAAATCAATGAGGACGGAGGCAACAACATCAATCCGTTGTCTTCGTATCCGATTGCATAGAGTCCTGTTTGGTCTACAGAATTACCAAATATTTCAAATCCTAATAACTTTCCTGAACCAAATAACTCTTTGAAAAACGCTACTACCACAAGTATTAACCCGTATCCTAGTCCGTTTCCTACTCCGTCTAATATCGAGGCCCAAGGTTTATTACCTAGTGCAAAGGCTTCTAACCTTCCCATAATGATACAGTTGGTGATAATCAATCCTACAAATACCGAAAGAGATTTAGAGACATCATACACAAAAGCTTTCAACACTTGGTCTACAATAATTACCAAAGCCGCAACAATTACTAACTGTACGATAATTTTAATTTTTGAAGGAATTAAGTTTCTCATCAAGGAAACAATCAAGTTCCCCATTACAAGTACAAAAAGTACTGCGATTGACATAACTATTGCATTATCCATTTGTACTGTTACGGCAAGTGCCGAACAAATTCCCAATACCTGAATAGTTACAGGGTTATTAAGGTTCAAAGGATCTGAGATTAATTTTTTATTCTTTTTTGAGAATAAAGGTTCTTTTGTTTCAGACATACTATCTAGATTTAGAAAAAATTTTAATTATTTAATAGCTAACATGGTAGAATCCACTACTACTTGTATGCTATCCATCATGTTTGTATCGCTCACCGGTAATTCTATCGGCTGAACCGAAGCTGTTTTAAGTGAGGAAAAATACTTGTTGTATACTTCCAGAGATCTGTTCATCATTTCATCCACTCCCACTGCTGTAAAAGTAGCTCCACTAAGTCCAGCTACTTGATGTTGGTTATATTCTCCACCAGGTTTTTCCACTTTTATAGGTTTGTATTCCCCAGAGTTTTCATCCGTGATTATTTTTCCTATAAACTGGTTTTGAAACAACTCCTCAGTAATCTTAGACCCAAGTCCAGGAGTTTCTCCTTTGTGATCGAATACAGTACCGTTAATGGTTGTACCATCTTCTCTGAAGGCAACATATCCCCAAATATCATCCCATAATCCTTTTCCACTAAAATACGTTACGAAATATTTTTTACCGCCATTTTCAGCTACGAATAATGGGTAAGTAATTCCTTTTTCTTTGATGGCTGCTTCGTACTCAGCACCTCCTTCAGGATATTTTTTCATTAATCCAGTTAAGGTATTGTAGTACTTTCTCACTTCTAAGTTGAAGGCATCTTTCTCGTCCTTCATAGATTTGGCTGCCGACTCTATTTGGTCTTCATTTGTTTTTTTAGAAACTACGTTTCCATCATAGTCCAAAATAATTCTTTCTGTGATGTAATCATTGAAAATCTTCCCTGCTTCGTCTCTTGAAACTCCATTCGTTTCTTCCAACCCAATCGCTTGCAAAATATTTTGCATCTTTTCGTTTTTCACGTTGGCTTGTTGAATTGGTTTCAAGGTAGAGGCAATATATGCTAACAAACCTCCCACAACTACTACCATTACAATGGCAAAAGTCATCGTGTATCCGTTTCCTTCTTTGTTTATACTCATGGTTAAAAATTTAATTTTGACTTAGTAAATTATGCTGAGGCCTTTGCCAATCTTTTTTCTCTTCGTTTGATGTTACCATTCAATACCATATGGTCAATCAATGGTGAACATACGTTGGCTATAAGTATTCCGAGCATAATTCCTTCTGGGTAAGCTGGATTGGCAACTCGAATCAAGATTCCAATAAACCCTGCCAAAAATCCATAATACAACTTCCCTTTATTGGTTTGTGCCGCTGTCACAGGATCTGTAATCATAAACACCATCCCAAACATAAAACTTCCAATCATCAATTGATGAATGGCTGGTAATTGCATGTAGGCATTGTCTCCAGCAAATAAGTTGAAGATAGTTGCCATAACAAAACCACCTGCAAAGAAAGAAACTACAATTCTCCAACTTGCGATTCTAGTAATCAACAAAAAGGCCAATCCAATGAGTATGGCATACACTGAGGATTCTCCTATTGAACCAGGATAATCTCCCATCAAAGCTCTACTAAACGTAATTCCGTTTTCGGTAAAATCTTGGATGTTTGCGTAAGCAGGACTATCTGTTGTCATCGAAGCTAAATCACCTAGTGGAGTTGCACCAGAAACACCATCTGCCAAAGTTCCGTTTGCCTTCATTTCTTTCAATCCAGAAATCCAAACCGTGTTCCCAGACATGGAAGTTGGGTGAGCAAAGAATAAGAAAGCTCTGGTTGTCAACGCAACATTCAACACGTTCATTCCTGTACCTCCAAACACTTCTTTTCCTATTACTACACCAAATACGGTAGCTACCGCTATCATCCACAACGGAGTATCTACTGGCATAATAAGAGGAATGAGCATTCCTGATACTAAGTATCCCTCGTGAAGAGCGTGTCCTTTTATGATTCCAAAAATAAATTCTACCAACAACCCTACTGTATATGAAACAGCAATGATTGGTATCACTCTTAGTGCCCCATGCATAATTTTATCCATGAACGCCACTTCTTCTCCAAGAGCGATGTAATGTTGCTGACCTACGTTCCAAATACCAAATAACAAGGCAGGAACCATTGCCACAATCACGAACATCATTGTTCTTTTCAAATCAATTCCGTCTCGAATGTGAGATCCAGATTTAGTTGTGTGATTTGGTGTAAAAACCAAAGTCTCGAAAGACTCAATCAATGGATACCATTTTTTGTTTGTCTTTTCGTAACGTTTGTCGAAAAAATTTCTTAAAAATTTCATAGTTTATTAAATATAGGTTGAAACTAAAGAGTAATTACATACACTCTTCCTCAATTACTTTTAATCCGTCTCTGATGATTTGTTGCGAATTGATTTTGGAAGTACAAACAAACTCACACAAAGCAAAATCTTCTGGTGCCACTTCGTAGATTCCTAATTTCTCCATTTTATCAATGTCGTTGGTAATAGCTGCCTTCAACAATTGAACTGGATAAATATCAAAAGGGAAAACTTCTTCGTACTGTCCAGATACAACAAAAGCTCTTTCCTCTCCATTGAGGTTGGTATCCACATCATAGGCTTTCTTTGGTAATAATGCCGACAAGAAAGCTTTGGAATTAGATAGCTTGTTTAAGCCTGGTG
>JALRIS010000039.1 GCA_023255335.1 Flavobacteriales bacterium
ACATTAAAAAATGCTGGGACAAAGATCCTATCTTACACATTGGAAAGGAAACGCCAGAGGGAGGAGAGTACGCCATAAAATCTCTCAAAGCGGCAACCGATGATTTGGCAGCTTCCAAAATAGATGTATTGGTAACAGCTCCTATCAACAAGCACAATGTGCAGAGTTCTGAATTTAATTTTCCGGGTCATACGGAGTTTTTGGCGAAGTTATCCAATGTGGATAACGCTTTAATGCTGATGGTAGCGGATCAATTGAGAGTTGCGGTTGTTTCGGGTCATATTCCCTTGAAGGAGGTTGCCCAGAACCTCACCAAAGAAAAAATTGTAGAATCTCTTACTCAATTAAACGAAAGTTTAACAAAGGATTTTGGGATTACAAGACCAAAAATTGCGGTGCTTGGATTGAACCCTCATGCGGGAGACAATGGAGTAATAGGAGATGAGGAGAAAGAGATAATTATTCCCGCAATTACAGAAGCAAAAGGAAAAGGAATATTAACTTTTGGTCCGTATTCGGCAGATGGATTTTTTGGTAGTTCGGTGTACTCACATTACGATGGAATTTTGGCAATGTATCATGATCAAGGTCTTGTACCTTTCAAGAGTTTGTCGTTTGGGAATGGAGTGAATTACACGGCTGGATTACCCATAGTACGAACTTCTCCAGACCACGGAACTGGATTCGATATTGCGGGAAAAAATGAGGCCTCAGAATCTTCTTTCAGAAATGCCTTGTACCTGGCTCTTGATATTCACAGAAAACGAGAAAAATACAAAGAGTTAACTGCTAATCCTCTTCAAAAGCAAAAATAAGAGGCACTTTCTGGACACAACCTACGTTGATAATACAATTACTATTCATTTCAAACCTAGATACTTTTTTTATGAAACACTTATTTATCACTTTCAGCGCTTTTTTACTGCTTGCGTCTTGTGGCGGAAACGAGGCTGAGCTTACAGCTCAATTGGAATCATTGAAACAAGAAAATGCAGAGTTAAAAATTGAAACGGAACAGCTGGACGAAAAAGAGGCATTGCTCACGGAATATTCTCAGTTCATCATGGATATTCAAAACAACTTGAACTCCATCCGAGATAAGGAAAATACCGTATTGGTTCCTCAGTCTAGTGAAGGGATTCAGCAATCAGCAGAGTCTATCAAGTCGGATTTACAACAATTGGGAGCATTACTTGCCGAAAATAAAAGAAAGATTGCCTCGATGAATTCGAAATTAAAAAACTCTAACGGACAATTAAATGGACTGGAAGAGGTGATTAGAAACTTGACGAAACAAGCGGAGGAAAGAGAGGTGAAAATATTAGGCATGAAAAGTGAACTTAGTGATATGGGAGTGGCTTTTGATGAATTAATGGCGGCTTATGAAAATAACTTATCCGTAATTGCTAACAAGAACGAAAGAATTGAAGAACAAGAAATAGCGCTTCACACCGCTTATTATGCCTACGGCTCAAAATCTGAATTGAAGGAAAATAAGGTTATCACTTCGGAGGGTGGAGTAATTGGTTTGGGTAAAACGAAAAAATTGAGGGATGACTTCAACAAAAAGTATTTTACCGAGATCAATACCAAAGAAGTGAAAGAGATTGTGTTGGGAGTAAGTAAAGCCGACATAATTACAACTCACCCTGCCGCTTCTTATGAGCTAGTTGAGAATGAAAAAGTAGAAAAAATAAAAATTCTCAATCCCGATAAGTTCTGGAGTGTAAGTAAGTATCTCGTGATTGTAACGAAGTAATCGTTACAATCTGTGTCCTACTACGCAGGTAGTTTTTTCTATTTTAACCGTACCTTCCAGGTCAAAATATTCAAAAAGTATGACATACCTTCCTACACGGGCTTTTGTATTGTCTTCTGTGACTCCGTTCCAAGTAAAACTTCCTGTTTTCGCAAGTAGTTGGTTTTGAATCAATGTTTTAGTGAGTCTCCCTTGAGAATCATAAATTGTTATGTTTCCTACATATCCTACCTCTGGTATAGTATAGTTTAAGGTAAGAAGGTCTTCAAATCCATCATTGTCTGGAGAGAATATTTCTGGCGAGATAGACAAAATATTTACAGTTTCACTTCGCGGAGTAAACTGAGAGTTCTTAACCCCAGGAGTCGCAAATCCTACTTCTTCGGCAGCAGAATGCCAATTAGACGATTCTTGTGTCGGGAGTTCAAAATTTACTCGCTCCAATGAGACTCCTTCTACATCACGAAGCAAAGCAAAATGGTATTCTTCGGAATACGAGAATTTGTCAGATTCTGAGCCAGAAGGTAATAATAGGTAAACAGTCCCTTCCTCGTTTGGGTAACTTGGCAGTGTTTCCATTTCGATGAAATGGTCGGATGAATGAGTCTTGTATCGGTTGGTCAAGACCGTGTAATCTTTGGTAATCACCACATATTCTTTTGGTTTTATTACGTAATGAATTGGGATGGAAGTCAAATTTCCGGCCATTCCATTTTCTTCATTGCCTAATTGCCAGTTTTTCAGGTCTAAAAACAACTCCGAATTATTGTACAACTCAACGAAATCATCTTCGCCCGAATAAGGGTTAAATAATAGCTCATTGATCACAATAGCTCCATTTGTATTGGCGTGGGCCAAGACAAACTCGGTTTCTGCTTTGGCAATATTTCCTTCACAATCTCTCAGCGAATCTAGCGATAGCTTGTATAGTCTTCCTGTATCGAGAGAAGGAGAAATGACCAATTCCAATTCGGTAGAGAATAAGTTAGTGGCCGTGAGAGAGACAACCGTTAGCCCTCCTGATAATTGAATAGTGCGAAGAAAGAGAGAAGTATCTATTGTTTTGCTGAATTGGATCAAAATTCGAGTATTGGAACTTGCAATACAAGAAACGATGCGCGGAAGTGAGGAATCTCTTGTTGTATCCCAAACGGAATTAATACTTCCAGGAGTTCCTCCCGATGGATTTTGGGAAGCTGTCCAGTTTGATTGGTTGAAACATTTAGCCCTTGAATTGATTTGTTCCAAAGAGAATCCTCCTTCTTTTTTTACTTCATCTTGATAGAATTTATCGGAATATTCTACCGCATCTATCACAGTACCATTATTATCAATCAGAGTTAAAGTTTCTCCCGAATTATTGAGTCCAGGGAAGGAGGAAAGACCTATTTTGTTGGGGTAGCTGAAGAAATCGGACAACGAGGAGTTTGATACTAGTAAAAGAAATGAATCGGGAGCAAGAATATAGTTTCCGAGTGTTGCCGTGGAAGAGCCGTCTGATAGCGTCCAGTTACCTAGGTTGTAATACTTGTTGGTGGCATTATGGAGTTCTACAAACTCTCCATCTGGTAATCCCACAATGGGTGTTGGATCTGCGAAAATTTCATTGATT
>JALRIS010000076.1 GCA_023255335.1 Flavobacteriales bacterium
ATACCACTTCCAAACAGAAGAACTCGCAACTAAATTTATGCAGGATACAGGACTTGAACCTTTTCTTACTCGATGAAGACCTAGACAAATGCGCGGACTATCATGTAGACCGCCATGTCAACAAAATGATGGAAATTTGAATAATTGTATATCTTCGTTTCAAACGAACAACTATTATGAAAAAATCAATTCCCGTTCTACTCAGTGCCCTGTTCTTGATGGGGTGTCAGTCAGCTACAGAAAAACCAGCAGAAACAAACACAGAAGAGCTAGCCCCCAAACTTTCCCCCAAAGAAAAACTAACAGAAGCTTATCAACTCTTTAAAGAAGGGAAAGACGACCAGTCCATAAAACTTGCCGAAGAAGTATTGGCAATAGGCAGAGAAACTCAAAACGATACATTAATTGGCAAAGCACTCACTTCCCTGTGCAGAAATGCTCAGAGAAAATTGGATACCACTCGATTGACAGAATTGAGCGAGGAATTGGTGAAGTTATCAGCGAAAACTGGGGACAAAAGTTGGTTGATGTACCGAGCACATATGAACGCAGAAATGTGGCGATTGGTAGGCAACATGGAGAGAGCTGAGTATTTTTATGACGAAAGTATGAGTATTAGTACAGAGACTGGCTCCATGGGAATGTACACCATTGATCATTTCAATAAATCGTTTGTCTCTATTGCCAAAGGCGATTATGAAACTGCCAACTATTTAATAAAAAGGTACTACCAGCTGAGAGAAGAAAACGACATGAGCCCTGAGGATGCGTATGGATTGATTGCCTTGGCTTATTTATTGGAACAGCAGAAGAATTACCGGGGTGCACACGAAGTGGCTGTGGTTACAAGAAGGTTATTCAAAGAGCAACAATTGTTTCCCGAACCACCAGACGAAAAACCGTTAATTGCTGTGGAGGAAAAAGTGAAACAAGTGTTGAAACCTGCTGAGTTTGCCGAAATTGCTGCTGGAACTGATTCTACCTCTGTTTCTGATTTAGTAGGAAAGTATTTGAAATAGTAGAATGGTGGGTATATTGAGGTAAATTGTCATTCTCATGTAATCTGTCATTCCTGCCAAGGCAAGAATCTACTTCATTTGTATGATGCTCGTTTTTAGATTCCTTTCTGCGAGGGAGTGACAGAAGAAGAGTAAGTAAATTAATCGATTTATCTTCCTTTCAAAAAAGGAAATTCTTGAAACAATTTGTTTTCCTTTTCAATCAATTGCTTTGCAAAAGCCTTAAACTCATTACTGTCAGGAGTAAAAGGTTTGTGATTTTTTTCTCTGTTTAGTTGAGCGATTCGTTGGTTCAATTCTTTCGTTTGTTTGGAAAAAAATGTATCAGCAAATTTCTCCCAAATGTAGTCGATGGCGAACGAAGAAGGATGCAACATATCCTCGGCATAAAAACGGTAATCTCGTAATTCGTCTAGCAGAATTTCGTAAGAAGGAAAATAGACTGCGTTTTGAAACTCTTCGTTTAGTTCTTTGAGCGCTAAATGCAATGTAGCTTTGCTTTGCTGGTTCTCCACTACTCCATCTTTCCAGTGGCGCACGGGACTGATTGTTGTGATGACCGTTACATCCGGATTCACCGCCCTCACCTTATTGATAGCCTCCGAAACCTCAGCCACAATTTCTTTGACAGAAAGAAGCTCTTTGGTAAAAAGTGAACCGGGAAGTTTGTAACAGTTTGCTACCACTTCGTTTGTTTCTATTAGTCGATATACCCAAGCTGTGCCCAGGGTAAGAATAAGTGCCTTAGATTCTTTGAGATAAGAATTGGATTGCGCTATACTTGAATTTATTTTGTCCAAAACCTCCCCTTTTTCTATACCTGCATATTTGCTATGGTGATTGAAACTAAAATACTTCTCCTTGTGGTGGTGAATATCAGTTTCTGTGTACAATGTAAGGTCGAGGCTCTCCCGAATCGCCTTGGATATCGATACAGGATTAAATAAAATCCCGTAAGGATTGGTGCATACATCAAACTTGTGTGCTTCCAATTTTTCGCCAATATTTTCCGAAAAACAAGAGCCAAAACTAGTAATTCTATCCTGATGAGAAAGAGAAGATGGGGAAGTTGGCAGGGATACCTCTGTTCTAAATTTCATAGTTCGAAGTTAAGGAGAATTTAGGAGAAAAAATCTTCATTTCGTTAACCAAAAAATAACTTCAATTAGCGCAGTGAATCAAATTTATCACTATTTTTAATCTTGTAATTTTTAACTACAGAAAGAAGGAAATCAAAAGCTATTATGCTTTTTCCACCAAGACAGAGACTACTACATAAGATCTTGCCAGCTAGTTCTAGAAGGAAGTAACGAACTACTAAAAGCCAAATACCGAGCTTGATGCAAGTAAACCAATCGGACAATATATTCTATCTATTAGTTAAAAAATTACAACAATGAAACAACTCATTTTAACAACCTCTATATTTTTACTCTCTTTGACAGGGATGAGCCAAGCAAAAACCGCCAAAGCATTTTTTGCGGAGTATGACTCAGAATCTTCTACTTACGCTTTTGAGGAAGCAAATGGAGATTACCTAGTGTTTAATCACGTAGAGAAAGAAGTATTAACCAAGTTCGCTTTGCAATCTGATAAATTAGTAGGAAAAGCATTTTTGGTGACGTATACAACAAAAATGTTGAAAGACGAAGAGGGTTACGAGTACGAGGAGTATACCATTACCAAGCTCCAAGAAATCAAACTCGAAAGAATTCCATCTGACGATGATGAAGATTAAAACAAAAAAAAGCCTCTCAGAAAACTGAGAGGCTTTTTTTTATGGATTAAGTTGACTTACGTTTAAAATCTTTGGTCGTTCTCGGTACAATTAGGGTACTTAGATTTATCAAAAGTAAATTTGGAGGAAGAAATACTTTGAGAAGATTTGAAACTATTGATGTCGTAATTCATGTTCACTCCATCTCTTCCTTTTATGGTTACTTCGCTCAGTTCGTTTTGAACTTTATCGATGATCAACGTAATTGTGTGATACTTTGATTTTTTTGGATTGTCTGGAAATAATCTCACCTCTTGCAAGGTTTTGTTTCCTACCTTTCCTTCTCCAATAAACTGATACTTAAATCCCTTTTCCCAAATCGACATCAATTTAGAAGGACTTATCAATCCGTTTTCTTCCTCTGCATCTTCGTTACTCGTAATCGTTACTTCATTCTCGCTTTTCACAAACAACCAATTGTATCTTCCGTTATTTACTACGATGTAATCAGGCGTGTAGTACGCATATTTTTTACCTGCTTTGTAGGCAGTTCCTTTGAGCACTTGTTTCTTGATTCTCGCTCCCGAAAAGGTGGCGGTAAAATCAATTACGATATTATCCAGTGATTGGTGCTTTTTACTCAATTTGTCCAAAATCCCTTTTGCTTTAGGATCTTTTTCTTGGTAAGTTTCTTGTGAGTGAGCCGCCATTGAAAACAAGGCTAGGCTCGCAATTAAAAATATTTTTTTCATTCTGTTTTTTTGTAACCTCATTTATTGTGAGGTAAAATTAATATAATATCTGAGGAAGAAAAACCAGCATAACAAAAGGATAACTTTCGGTCATTGAAATAGTTTTCCCTTCTCTGTTTCTTGCCTATTACAGCTCTTCCAATAACCGTTCCAAACTAATTTCATCTGGCACCAAAACTTTTCTGGCTTTACTTCCTTCGAACGGACCAATAATGCCAGCAGACTCTAGTTGATCTACAATTCTTCCTGCTCGGTTGTATCCCAGTTTTAATTTTCGTTGTAACAACGATGCCGAACCCTGCTGATGTATCACAATGATGCGGGCAGCCTCTTCAAATTTATCGTCTCTATCTTCATCGTCAAACGAACCTTTGGTGGAAGCCGATTCATCAATATATTCTGGCAATAACAGTGCATTAGGATAACCTCTTTGTTCTCCTATGAAGTCACAAATTTTTTCTACTTCGGGTGTATCTACAAATCCACACTGAAGCCTGATAATATCGCTACCAGTAGAGTAAATCATATCTCCTCTTCCTATAAGTTGATCCGCACCACCTGTATCTAGAATTGTTCTCGAATCGATCTTAGATGTAACACGGAATGCAATTCTTCCAGGGAAGTTCGCTTTTATCACCCCGGTAATTACGTTTACGGAAGGTCTTTGAGTAGCCACAATCAAGTGTATCCCAATTGCTCGGGCAAGCTGTGCAATTCGCGCGATTGGAGTTTCCACTTCTTTTCCTGCTGTCATAATCAAATCAGCAAACTCATCAATTACCAACACAATGTAAGGCAAGAACTGGTGGCCTTGTTCGGGATTCAGTTTTCTTTGAACAAACTTCGCGTTGTACTCTTTTATATTTCTTACTTGAGCATCCTTCAATAAATCGTATCGGTTGTCCATTTCAATACACAACGAATTCAAGGTAGCTACTACTTTACTCGTATCGGTGATAATCGCTTCCTCTTCATCAGGCAATTTAGCCAAGAAATGCCTTTCAATTTTATTGAAAAGTGTGAGTTCCACTTTTTTGGGATCTACCAAGACAAATTTTACTTGAGATGGATGTTTTTTGTACAAGATAGAAACGAGTATCGCATTCAACCCTACTGATTTACCTTGCCCGGTTGCACCAGCCATCAAGAGGTGAGGCATTTTGGTAAGGTCTGCAATCAATGTTTCGTTGGAAATGGTTTTCCCTAGGGCAACTGGCAGCTCAAATTTAGAGTTCTGAAATTTATCCGAACTAATCAAAGCTTTCATTGAGACAATTTGAGGATTGGAGTTTGGCACTTCTATCCCAATCGTTCCCTTCCCGGGAATTGGGGCGATTATCCGAATCCCTAAGGCAGATAAACTCAACGCAATATCATCTTCCAAATTCTTGATTTTGGAAATTCTAACTCCCGCAGCTGGCACTACTTCATACAAAGTAACAGTGGGACCGACAGTTGCTTTTATTTTATCAATATCTATTTTATAGTTAGATAAAGTCTCAACAATTCTGTTTTTATTGGCCTCTAGTTCTTCTTTGTTAATGTTGATTCCGGTCGTTTGTCCATGTGTTTCGAGCAAATCAATTGGAGGCAATTTGTAAGAAGACAAATCCAATTCTGGATCGTATTCGCCAAATTCCTTTACTTTGCTATTAATTTCCTTCTCCGTCAATACTTCTTCATTCACCGTTTCTACTTCAATCTCAAAATCATCCGACTCTTCATTTTCTGTCTCTGGCACATCGGTAGATAAATCTACACTAGTTGGTTGTTTCTCTTTTTCTGGTTCTTTCAAATGAACGGTAGGTTCAGTGTCAAGAGTCAATGAGTCGTCCTCTTGCTCTTTTTCGTCTTCATCTTTCGGAGAATTGATAGGTGCTTCCACTTCTATTTCGGTATCATCCATTTCCACCTCATACTTATCCTCCACAGGAGCAGTTTTTTTCGTCTCATTCCCCATTTTTGAGGGGAAAAATGATGTTACGAAACCTATTGTACTAGTCAAGAAATTCTTGAACATCGCTCCAGTAAGAGCGAAGAATGAAAATACCAACAGAAAAAATGTTCCTACACTTCCTATGGAGCCTGCCAACCAATCATTCAATTGATATCCGAAGTTTCCTCCCATAAACAACAAGTGGGTTGAAAAGAAAAAACCAAAAAATATAGATCCCCAAACCAAAATAACGACAGATACTTTGACCGTTTTCTTAAGAGGAAGAAGTTGCACTCCGGTAAGTATTTTTACCGAGACAATGAATAAAAAAAACGGGATTACAAAGGAAGAAATACCAAATCCATTATAGATAAAACGATGAGACATAATAGCGCCTAATTTACCCAACCAATTTTCTATCGCGAAAGGCTGTTTGGTAAATACAAACTCCATGAAATTCGCACCTTCTACTTTGTCTTGATCCATTTGCCACGTAGCTAGATACGACACAAAAGCAATCGTCAAATACACACACAATAAACCCAAAAATAATCCAATAATTCTTTTAGACTTAGGGGATAACGTGATTGACTTTCTTTCTTTCTTTTGCTTTTTGTCAGCGGCTTTAGAGGATTTCTCTTCTTTGGCTTTAAATATATTTTTTCTTTTCGTCATGCTATTGTTGGGACATATTTAACAAATATAAGGTTTTGACCAACCTTGTCGGCTTCGCTCACACAGAAAGTTTTTAAGGGTAGTGTGTTGACTAAAATAGAATTTTACACAATGTTAAAAACTGATTCACAACTCTCTAACATTTTATACGTCTTTTTGTTGTATATTAACCCTCCGAAAGATTGAAAACTCACTGGTAGAACCCATGATTTTATTCGACATAATTCGTTAATTTTGTTTAGACAGACCTTATGATTCGCAACCTACTCACTTGTACTATCGCCTTACTGGTTCTTTTTTCTTGTAAGAGAAAAGAGGACACCCGTTGGGATGTGGAATTATTAACCCCCGTAGTGAAAACACGCCTTACTATTGATGATTTGGTAGGAGATTCCATTCTCTCTATCAACCCAGACAACTCGGTCACGTTGGATTACACATTTGGCCTATCTCCTATTGATGAAGAATTCTTTTTCGAAATCCCTGATACGACTATTACCGCTTCTTACGGTTTTCCGTTTCTTACTCCTGTTACTCTGGCCCCAGGATTTCAATTTATAAGCGATCCTTCCGAAAATGAGTTTAACCTAAACGATGCCAAAATTGACTACATGGAAATTCAATCGGGAGAAATAGCCTACAAAATCACAAGCGAAATTCCAGAGAGAACCTTTTACACCTACACAATTTTTAAAACAAAAGACAAAAGAGGCAATGTGTTTACCAAAACAATTTCGGTGCCGGCTGGAACTCGCTCCAATCCAACAACTGCCATTGGTTCTTTCAAATTGGATGGAGTATCTTTTGACCTCACAGGAAATTCTGGAACTAAATTCAACACCTTTGAATCCGAAGTACTAGTTAATGTTGATCCGGCAGGTAGTTCCGTCACTGTTTCTAATCTAGACAGTGTTTACATCGAAAACAAACTTATTTCGATCAAACCCAAGTATGTGCGAGGTTACATAGGAAAATCCTCATTTTTGGATGGACCAACGAGAAATAATTTCACCATTTTTGACCAAATTAAAAGTGGTACTGTGGATATTGACTCTCTCGAAATTTTCACCGAAGTGAGAAACTTCGTAGGTGCAGAGGCACAACTGAAACTGAATCAACTTTTATCCGTGAATACACAAACAGGTAACAGTGTAGCGTTGTCGCACAGCTCAATAGGAAATTGGGTAAACCTAAATAGAGGAATAGATGTAGGTACCTCTATATTTCCTGGGAAAACCCGAATTGATTACACGACCCGCAATTCAAACATTGATCTGGTGATAGAAAACCTATCCGATGAGATGGTGACCCAAGTAGAAACAAGATTAAATCCTCTGGGCAATATTTCAAGTGGGAACGATTTCTTGTATTTTGATCAAGTAGTAGAAGCAGATTTTCATATTAAATTACCGTTGCGTTTGGTAGCGAATAACCTTAAGTTTCAGCAAAAAATAGACTTACAAATTAACGAAGAGTCCAACCCTGTTCATGATGCTCTTGTTTCTATTTATGCCGAAAATGGATTTCCCTTTGATGCCGAAGTTCAGTTGTATCTGTTGGATGAATGGGGAGGGTTTTATGATTCTTTGGTTGTTACGGGAAGGATACAATCCGCCAATACAGACGCCCAAAACAAAGTGACTTCACCCGTTAATTCAGTAGTGAAAATTGCCATTCCAGAAAACAAAATGGAGTTTTTGAACACGAAGAACTCTGAAGTAATGTTGCAAATAATTTTTAATACCAATTCCCTGCCTCACACCACTATTTACAGAGATTACTACATGGATCTCAAACTAGTAACAGATATGAATGCTGAGATTAACTATAGATAATGAGAGCAATTACAAGCATATTGATACTTACTTTCTTTTCCCTTTCGTCACAAGGCCAATTGGATACTGCCTCTCAAAGCAAAAAAGAATGGAGTCCTTCCTACAAAATTGAAGCAGAATTCGAGGCAAATTATGGATCTACCGACCTCAATAATGAGTTTATTGATAAACTGTTATTTGGAGGACAAATAACTCCTGAATTGAAAGACAAAGTACTGAAAAGAACGAACAACAGAAACCGATTTGGGGTTGAACTGAATTACGAAATAAAATTTACGGAACTCACAGACACCTTATTTCCTTCACTTCCCGCATACAGATATTATATCGGTTTTGGAAGTTATACCAACCTCAGTGCCTCCTTCACAAAAGACTTGTACAAACTAGCGTTTTATGGCAATACTCAATTCGAAAATGAAACAGCACAATTAGGAAAATCAAACTTTACCTCCTACAAGTTCGAAAAAATTACCTTTGGGCTTAGGCATCAAAACGAATCTACTTCTTTTGGAATTTCTCTTATTGTGGGAGATCAATACAGTGGATTCAATTTCAAACAAGCAGACTTATTTACGTTCACGGATGGCACAGACCTTTCTTTGGAGTATGACGGAAAGATAAGATTGAGCGACCCAGAAAGAAGAGGCTTTATGGCTTTTAGCGGAGCTGGAATAGGAATAGATTTTGAAACGCTTGTGTACAAAAAAATGTTTCGGTTAAAGGTGACCAATCTGGGAGTAGCTTTTTGGAAACGAAATACCTCGTTTTCTCATACTCAAGAAACAAAAGAGTTTGATGGAGTTGAAATTAGTAATGTGTTTTCTACCTCCCAAGAAGAGTTTTTGGAAAATGCCAATGGCCTTCTTCCAGAAATGACTGACCAAGGATTTGTCACACTTCTTCCTACCATTATTGAACTTCACAAAAAAACAAATCCTGAATTACAATCACAACCCATCTACGGAATTAGATACAAGTTTTTTTCAAATTACCTCCCTCAACTCTATGGCGGTATCCAGCAACAATTAAGCTCAAAATTTGTGGTGAGAGGTGATATAACGTGGGGCGGCTATTCAGGACTAAGACTTGGGGTTGGCGCTTTTTACCACACAAAAAGAATACAAGCAGGGATTCAGTCCACCAACCTTTCGGGAATGTTTTTTCAAAATGGAAACGGAAACGGGTTTTCTGCTTTTGGAACTTTTTTATTTTAATAGAACTATGAAGAATTTTATTTTCTTTCCCATTTTTTTGTTGATGTGTGCGGAGGGGCTCTTCTCTCAACATACTTTTGAATATGCCTACAGCACTGGCCGAAATGACCAAGCAAGAGCTGTTACCCAATGCAAGGACAATGGATATGCCGTAATTGGTTCCACAGTAAATTACAGTGCCAGTACAGATGTGTATGTAATGAAAACAGATGCCAATGGTACTTTTTTGTGGGCAAAAAGATTTGGAGGACTCGGACTTGATGGTGGCGAGGATATCATTGAATTAAGTGATAGCGGTTTTGGTCTTGTGGGTTACACTCAATCAAACGGAAGTTACGACTTGCTTTTTATCCGAACCAATGCTCAAGGCGACACCCTCTTTACCAAACAAATTGGCGGAGCAGATTGGGATTTTGGATACTCTCTTCAACCCACATCAGACAGAGGTTTTATCTTGGCGGGTAGCAGTGTAGTAAGCGGAAAAAGTAAGGCATATTTGGTAAAACTCGATTCAGTGGGAACTATCCGTTGGGAAAAAACCTTTGGTGGATCTCAAGAGAGTGTTTTCGAAGACATCCTCATTCTTTCCAGTGGCGATTACCTTATGGCTGGTTACTCAACTTCCTATGGGAATGGAAAACAAGCCTACTTGGCAAAAACAGACACCAGTGGAAGTATCATTTGGCAAGCAAACTTTGGAAACCCTGGTGAAGATTTCGCCAAGTCCATTGCAGAATTAAGTTCGGGCGAAATTGTGTTTTCGGGAGCAACAAACACTGTTCCTTATCCAGATTTAGACGGTTGGGCCGTTAAGCTCAGTAGCAGCGGAACACTCCTTCAACAAGAAATTGTTTACGATTTTACTGCCACGACACCGGTCGTTCAAAACAACGATTGGAACCAATTCGTTATCGTCCGTAACGATACTCTCCTCGTGGGAGGTACGAGAAGCTATGAATCCTCCGAAGAGGGAAATGTATTCTTGTATCGATACACACAAAACCTATCATTTCCTAGCGGGTTTATTTCTGATTTTCAAAAATTTATCAGTCGAGGAAAAGACATTGCCTACGATGCTAAAGTTACTAGCGACAAGGGTGTAATCATTGCTTGCACTGGAGAGTTTTTTGATACCAGTCAAGCCAGTATTTATCTAATTAAACTGGATTCCACTCTCAACTGGCCTCTCCCGTTTTTCAATAGTATTTCCTTCCAAAACGATTACACCTCAGTGACGGAGATTTCCCCTGCTGTTTCTCTCAATATTTTTCCCAATCCAACCACCGAAGAATTTACCGTTTCTCTCAACGAATCCCTCTCAAATTTGGAGATGAGTATCTTTACCAAAGAAGGTAAACTGGTGTACAACGAAAAAATCAATAAGGTGACTAAAATTAACACCACCAATTGGGACAGCGGAATCTATGTAGTAAGGATACAAACTGACCACCAACTTATTTCAAAAAAGATAGTTGTGACTAAATGAAAGTGAGGGAACTAAATTGATCCTCAACAAATATTTCGTTGGCTATTTCAATTACATCTTCACTCGTAATTGACTCAATTTGGTCAAAGATCTCTTGGTTCGTATCCACTTTATCAAACAGCAACAAGGATTTTCCTAACGCAAGCATAAGCCCAGCTCTATTTTCTTGAGCCAACGCAATGTGCCCTTTGAGTTGCTGTTTTGCCAAATGCAATTGATTTACTCCCAGTTTTGTTTCTCGAAATTTTTTCAGTTCCTTGTAAATCAGTTTTACAATTCGTGCGTTGGTTTTCTTTTCGCCACTAAAATACACCTGAAACACTCCCGAATCTGAATAGGGAACATAATTGGATTCTATGCTGTAAGTCAACCCAAATTTCTCTCTAATATTGAGATTGAGACGATTGTTTAATCCTTGCCCACCCAACACATTATTTAACAAAATAAGAGCTCTTCGCTTGTCATTGTGCATGTCGTATGCCATGTTTCCGATCATGGTATGAACCTGATGCGTGTCGCGCTCTAGTTGATTGTGAGAGGGAACATACTGAACAAAAGGAAACCTTTCTTGACCTTGAGATTTTGTGAATTCTCTATCAAAATATTTTTCACACAATTTGATAAGTTTGGCCGTTTTGATATTTCCTACTGAGCTAATCGCAATATTATCAGGCGTGTAATTTCGTTTGATAAAACTTTCTATGTCTGCCTTTTTCAGGGAATTTACACTCTCAATTGTGCCTAATATATTTCTACCAATAGGATGACCATTAAATATTTGATCTTCAAAATCATCAAAAATTTGTTCGGAAGGAGAATCCATGTAAGAATTTATTTCATCAATAATGACGTCTTTTTCTTTTTGTATCTCGTGAGTAGGAAACGTGGAATTGAACACAATATCGGCAATAAGCTCAATGGCTCTTTCATAATACACATTCAAAAAAGATCCGTAAATACAAGTCTCTTCTTTGGTTGTGTAAGCATTTATTTCTCCTCCCACAGCATCTAACCTACTTAGTATGTGAAAAGGCTTTCTTTTGTTGGTGCCTTTAAAAATACAATGCTCGATGTAGTGGGCCAATCCCTGCTCTTGGTCATTCTCATCCCTAGAACCCGCTTTGATGGTAATCCCAAAGTGAGAAACCTCCGAATTGTCCACCTGCTGGTGAATGCATCTTATCGAATTGGTTAGCGTAAAAGGGTTCAAATTTTCCACGTGCAAATATAGAATTCTCTACGGTAGGAATTTCAATTGATTTCTTTATTTTTACACAACCATGAAAAAAGCTGAAATACTCACCGCCAACAACGTTACCATTCAATACGAAATGGCAAGCCTCGTTCAACGAATTTTGGCATTTTTGCTAGATGGTGTTATTTTATCGGTGTATTACTTCATTTTACTTTTACTACTTACAGGAGTGTCATACAACGACTCTTCGTTGGCTTCAATTTTCACTTACCTCCTATTCTTCCCTGTATTTTTCTTTTATAATTTATTCAGCGAAATCAATTTCAATGGGCAAACTATTGGAAAAGCTGCCTTGGGAATTCGTGTGATAAAACTCACCGGAGAAACTCCTACACTCAATGATTATTTTATCCGTTGGACCTATCGCGTAATTGATATCTGGTTGTGTGCCGGAGCATTGGCAGCTATTTTTATTTCTTCCTCGGACAAAGGACAACGATTGGGCGATATCTCGGCTAATACAACACTTATCCGGCTCAACCCCGAGTCGAGCTATTCCATTCAAGATATTCTAAAAATAGGGAGCAATTCAAACTACACGCCTACTTATTTGAATGTTACATTACTCTCCGATGAAGATATGTTATTGATAAAAAACACGTTGGATACCATCAAGAAAAATCCGAATTCGGAAAACAAAAAGGTAGCACTCGAACTTGTAAAAAAGTCTGCTGAGCTTCTTCAAATTGAAGAACTCCCTAAAAACAAAACAAAGTTTCTTGCTACCCTATTAAAAGACTACATTGTGCTAACGAGATAAAACATTATGGCAGGAAAATTATTTTTGGTTCCAACCCCAATTGGAAATTTAGACGACATGACTTTTAGAGCGGTAAAAACGCTCCAACAAGTGTCGCTTATCTTGTGCGAAG
>JALRIS010000118.1 GCA_023255335.1 Flavobacteriales bacterium
AATTAAAAAAATCTTGTAAATCCCAATACATACTATCCCCTGTAATATCTATGGCAAAATATTCTCCTCTACCTACACTTACATTTAGTCCGGCACTTTGCGCAAAAATAATTTCATTCCCATTAGGGTGCTTCCAATAGGCTAACCCTCTTGGTGATTGGCTATATCCTCCTCTATCTGAAGTATATACTGAGTAGATATGAATAGCTGAACCTAATATTGGATTTATTCTATATAGTGCGGTACTATCTGCTGAATTTCCTTGGTCAAAAAAAGCATAAATATTTCCATTTCCAAATACATAATCTGATAGATATGCTGGGCTAAATCGCCAGATTTCATTCCCATTATACGGGTCAATACAAACTAATCTTTCATCTAAATCATAATAAACGTAATTGCCTATAAGCCTATGATTTCTTGTGCCACCCGTAGCATCTTTACTCCAAAGAGTATCTCCTGTAGCTTTATCAAAAGCAACCATAAAGTCATTGTGTCCTGCTCCCTTCCATGTCCAATATATCACTTCGTTAGTTGTTACTATGGTAGCCATACAATTAAAACTTTCATTAGCTTTTACATCCCATATTTTAGTGAAATTTTCATTGGTTTTTGTTGTTGGTGTTTCAGAATTAGTGCAAGGCTCTATTGATTTCTCTTTTTTGCAACTCGGGGTGAGTTGCAAAAAGAAAAGTATTGTTAGTATTGTTGTCATTGGTTTCATAATTTTAATTTTTACCATTTATGAAGTCTGAAAAATGCCGGCATGTTAAGTCCATCACCTTCGTATATTTTTCGTAAAGCAGCATCAGTTTCGGAGCAATTTCTCATTTGCAAATGGTTTACTCTACCACTTGACATTCCTCCTCCTGAAAGAGGCACAGGACCCATGAAATTTTTATTGTTATCTAGGCAGCCTGGAAAAGCTATAGCAGATGAGGCAAGAACTGTTGCATCACTTGGAGATTCAATTAATCTCTTTAGATATCTATACTGATGAACATAATCAGTTATATATTCTATTCTAAACATCCAAGAGTTAACAGTTCTAGTTGTAGTAGTACCACATAAAGATAAACTTCTAGACCTCTTAGAATAATAGTTTGTTTGTAATAATTGATTGTTACTCCTTTTATATATATTAACCGTAATATTTTCTTTACATCCTATGTATATTGTATCGATTCTAAAATTATTTTCGTCTATAGCGCCAATAATTGCCTTATATTTTAAATTAACCTTACTTAACTCTTCTTCTAGTGCTTTTAAATCTCTTGAAATAGCTGAGGTTACTCCATACCTTTGCATATGACTATTTGATTTACCACACCATCTGCAAACGTTCCACCATTTACTTGCTTGAGATCTATGCCAATTTGCATGTCCTCTATAAACATCCGACCAAGCTTTAGCATCCACTCTCATTTTTTCCATGGTTGTTGCTAATTTACCATCCTCATTGGCTCCAAAGGTAGAAAAAGTATTTGGCCCATTTACTAAGTAATATGCCATTCTCCAAAGAATAGGGTCCTCTTCTTCTCCCCAAAATAAAGCTTTTGCGAGTTTAGGATTAATATACTGATTTAATGTATCAACTAAATAGGTAGAGGTTGGTGTAAATTGTTTTCCAATTGGATCTGTCTGGTCTTTAGTAAATTGTGTAAGAATTTTAGCACCTAAAGAATCTCCAAAATATGCACCTATTTTACTTGGAGCAGAGCTTAAAGCACTAGTTCCAATAAAAGTTTGTGCAACAAATGGAAGGTTACCAATCATATTATCTATAATTGGACTTAAATTAGCTGTAATTATTTTCCCAGCTAAATCAGAACCAAGTTGTGCTAATTCTTGTTGATTTCCAACAATATGAGCTCCAGCATGAGAAGTTCCAAAAGTTACTAATCCCCAAAACCTTCTATTTCCTGGGTTCAATGTTCTGTCAATTAAATCCAAAGAGTCATGTTTCATATCCATATCTCTTGCTACCAAACCTCCCAAGCTATGTCCTATTGCATAAGGCTTTGAAATAGTATCAAATCTACTAGGGTAATTAATTTTGTATGAACTAAATTTCACGCCCATATCAGTATGTGCTTCGTCAGTAGCATTTAAAAAACTATGCTGATTTCCATAATAATCTATTTTATAGGGTTTATAACGAAATTCATTCACATGGGCATTGTAAGTTGCTCCCCAAGAAGTTTCATCTCCACCAAGACCATGAATAAAATAGATAGCTCTAATTGAATCTCCACTTCCTGACCGATTTGTTCCAGAAGAAAAATACAAAGCAGTATCATCCCTCAACCCATTAGTCCAATCATGAACAGCAGAATCCAATATTGGTCGAATAGTTGTGTTTATAGTTTCTGCCTCCATAGGCTCGTTTATTTTTTTGTGTTCAATTTGTATTTGTGCAACAAGCATGTTTGAAACACTCAGCAAGAGTATGCTGGTTATTAGTTTTATAGTTTTCATAACGTATAGTTTTAATTTAGTGAATAAAATTGAGTAATTAAGGTATGTACATAAAGGTGCAAGAGGGAACCGTTTGGTTCAACACTTCAATAATATGTATTCCAAATTGTAAGTTTTGGGCAAAAAACAGAGGGTTAGCAGCCGAAATTTGGATATTCTCCATCTTCACATTTCCTTGCATATCCAACACTCTAATAATAAAGTATCCATCAGGGCAGCTTTCTTCAAAAGTGAGAAGTATTTCTTGTGTACCTCCTAATTGACTTGCTGAGATACAAGAACTTATTTCTTCTCCTACATATTCAACCTCTGGTTCTAGATTAGGGTCAATAAAGTTCCTAATAATATTTTTGTAATCTGTTGTGTATACTGTTTCCAAATAATCATTAAGGTTTGAGTCATACTCTAAAGTTCTGTTTACTTCATAATCCATCACAATGTGTCCGATAGAATCTCTTTTATATGCAATTGTAGTCTTTTCAATATCTTGATATCCATCACTTACAGTGATCTCCTCAATTAATAAAGATGAGTTAAAATAGTATGTTGTCTCATCTATATTATATTCTAATATTAATTCAGAATTAGTTTTAATAAAAGCTCCATCAGATTCCAATATTTGTGTTTCTTCTTCACTTAATGGTAGTTTCCATAATGGAGTGGCTAAATAATAAGGTGCAGCCTCTTGTGCTGAGACTAGTTCCTGAGGTTGAAGAGCAAATCTTGAAAAGATACTGTTCTCAACATAGACAAAAGCACTGTCTTTGGTGATTTCTGTTTTAGTAGGTTTTACCAACCAATCTTCTGGCAATCCAATAGGAAATGAATGAAGAATTGTTTTTTCTACAGAACCATCCATATAAATTATTTCAGAGAAATTATCCTCTGTAATCACAGGCATTAGTCTAATTTTATTATACAAACTCATTCCGACTTTAGCGTCTTCACTGACATTGTAGCTTGTAGTGGAAGTAAGTGTATAAGTTACTTCCATAGCTTCTTGGTCTTGCTGCGACCAACCTAAAGTTCCCCCCACAAGGAGAAGACTTAGTAGTAATAATTTCTTTTTCATGGTAATTTGATTTTTAGGTTATTAAAAAGAAGTCAATATTGAACAATTAGATAGTGTTAACAGTGTTGAAACTAGCTAGGATAATTCAGATAACAAAACGACCTTGAAAAAATTAGTCATACATAAAAATCATAACTAATTATTAATCAATGTTATGACATGCTTTAATTAGATATCAAAATAAATAGAAAAAAATTGAGGTTGTCTTTCATGTTCTTGTTCAAACGAAATAGTGACAGCGGAAACACACGGCATTTCCTTAATTAGTTTGTACATCCCTCAAAGAAAGCTTATTTTAGCGATTCAAATATGATGCATTTACTATGAAAGGAATAATTTTGGCAGGAGGTTCAGGAACCAGATTGCACCCATTAACACTTGCTGTTAGCAAGCAATTGATGCCTGTTTACAACAAGCCTATGATATATTATCCCTTGGCGACCCTTATGAGTTCTGGGATACGAGAAATCTTAATTATCTCCACTCCCCAAGATTTGCCAAATTTTGAAAAACTATTAGGTGATGGAAGTCAAATTGGGTGTTCTTTTTCCTACAAAGTTCAAGAAGTTCCTAATGGTCTGGCTCAAGCATTTGTGCTGGGCGAAGAATTTATTGGAAACGACAGTGTGGCTCTTATTTTGGGAGATAATATTTTTTACGGAGGTGATTTATCAAAAAACTTACAAGAACAAGTAAATCCCGATGGTGGCGTAGTGTTCGCCTACCACGTATCCGATCCAGAAAGATACGGTGTGGTAGAGTTTGACAGCGATATGAATGCAATTTCTATCGAAGAAAAACCCACCAAGCCCAAATCAAATTATGCTGTTCCAGGATTGTACTTTTACGATAATTCGGTAGTAGAAATCGCTAAAAAAATAAAGCCAAGTGCACGAGGCGAATACGAAATAACAGACGTAAACAACGAGTATCTCAAACAAGGAAAACTAAGTGTTTCGATTCTCGACAGGGGAACCGCATGGCTGGACACTGGAACCTTTCATTCATTGATTCAGGCAAGTCAGTTTGTGCAAGTGGTAGAGGAAAGACAAGGGCTCAAAATTGGATGCATAGAGGCTGTTGCTTATGCAAGGGGATTTATTGACAAGGAACAATTAAGAAAAATTGCAACTCCTTTATTAAAAAGTGGTTACGGTGATTTTTTGATGACATTAATCAAAGAAGAAGAGGAAAACTAAATGGAAGGAAAAGCACTCATTGAAAAGGAATTAACTGAGTATTTAAAGCAGTTTGAACACCATGTATTGTACAAACCTATCTCCTATTTGCTGAATCTAGGAGGGAAACGAATTCGGCCCATTATTTTGTTGGATGCCGTGGAGCTTTTTGGAGGAGATAAAGAAGCTGCAATGCCGCTTGCTCTTGCCGTAGAGGTATTTCACAACTTTACATTGATGCACGATGACATCATGGATAATTCTTCACTCAGACGAGGAAAGCCAACGGTTCACGAAAAGTGGAACGTAAACAATGCCATTCTTTCGGGAGACGCCATGATGATACAAGCCTATCAATTGATAGAAAAAATTCCTGTTGAGTATCAACCAGCTATTTACAAAGCGTTCAATAAAATGGCCTTGTGGTTGTGCGAAGGTCAGCAAGACGACATGGATTTTGAGGAAAGAGAAGAGGTCACAATCCCAGAATACCTGGAGATGATTAAAAACAAAACTTCGGTCTTAATAGGATTTTGTTTTGAAGCAGGAGCAATTTTAGGAAATACTTCGAAGGAGATTCAAGAAAAAATATACCAATTTGGAATCAATCTTGGTCTTGCTTTTCAGTTGCAGGACGATTATTTGGATTTGTATCCAAAAAGTACCAAAATGGGGAAAATTGTAGGGGGAGATTTATTAAATAAAAAGAAAGCGATTCCATATTTAATAAGTTTGAATTCGGCAAATGAAGTACAGAAAGAAAAGATACATTCGCTCATAAACTCTGCCGATACAAATAGGGTTGAAAAACTAAAAGAACTATTTGAAGAGATTGGAGTTCAAGAAAAAACCGAAGCAATGATTGCCGACTATTTTCAATTATCTTCCGACAGTTTATCTGGTATCGAAGGAGTTGATCTTACTGGAATCAAATTATTTGCTAAAAAACTCATGGCAAGAGAGCAATAAAGTGACTTCATGGAGTTCGATAGACTTTGAATGAGGCCTCTTAGATTAGCAAATCACAGCGAAAATACCTATATTTGCGCTCCCAAAAACCCTATCCGATGGATGTGCAATTCAAAATTACCAAAGAATTTATTGAGGAAATTCAGGAGTTTGTAGCTACTGGAAATAGGGAGTCTATTGTTCAATCTATTGCAGATCTCCACGAAGCGGATGTTGCAGAAATACTAGACGTAATTTCTATGGACGAAGCAAAGTTTATCTTCCGACTTTTGGATGATGAAATGGCTTCGGATGTATTGGTAGAACTGGACGAAGACGTGCGTCTGGAGTTTCTTGAAGCACTTTCTGCCAAAGAAATTGCCGAGCAAATGGACAACATGGATTCAGATGATGCGGCCGATATAATGGCAGAAATGTCTGAAGAAAAACAGGAGGCTGTTATCCAACAAATTGAAGATCCTCAGCAAGCAATAGATATTGCTTCCCTCATGCAGTACGAAGAAGATACGGCAGGAGCAATTATGGGTACAGAGCTTATTTGTGTGAATGAAAACTGGACCACAGACCAGTGTATAGAAGAAATGAGAATTCAAGCAGAAGACGTACAATACATCTATACTGTGTATGTAGTAGACAATGACAAACGGCTCACAGGAATGCTCTCGTTAAAAAGTTTACTTTTTGCAAAGAAAGGGACGCTCGTAAAAGACATCTATATCGAAAATGTACGCTACGTAAACTCAGATGAAAGTACCGAAGAGGTTGCTTCCATGATGAAGAAATACGATTTTGTCGCCCTGCCTGTTCTCAATCCAGACAACATTTTAATTGGAAGAATTACCATTGATGATGTGGTTGATATTATTCAAGAAGAAGCAGAAAAAGATTACCAGATGGCCAGTGGTATTTCCGAAAATGTGGAGTCAAGCGATAGCGTTTTGGCATTAACTCGAGCACGTCTTCCTTGGCTTATTGTAGGTTTGGTTGGCGGAGTATTGGGCGCAGAGGTAATAGGATTATTTGAAAAGCAATTAGGCGATTTTCCACAAATGGCGATGTTCATCCCTTTGATTGCCGCCATGGCCGGAAATGTGGGAGTGCAGTCCTCGGCTATTGTAGTGCAGGGAATCGCAAGTAACAACATAGATTTAAGTGGAATCGCAGGCAAATTATTCAAGGAATTTCGAGTAGCTCTTCTCAATGGAATCGTATGCTCCTTACTTATTCTTGGCTTTGTTTTCGCTGTAAAAAAAGACTTAACCCTCGGGTTAACTGTGAGTATTTCTCTGATGGCTGTAATTATTTTTGCCGGAATTTTTGGGACTTTAATTCCGCTTTTACTGCACAAAAGAAAAATTGACCCAGCGCTTGCTACTGGTCCATTTATTACCACTACAAATGATGTAATTGGTCTCTTTCTTTATTTGTATATCGGGTACTTATTTTATTTTTAAACTTATTGTAACTACCAAAAAAAAGCCGAATTGACAAAATCAATTCGGCTTTTTACCTTGTAGTGAGTTGTTTATTTTTTTACAGGAATATTCTTTAATACCTCCATTGTAAATTTCCAATATTTTTGGGCCGAAGAAATACTTGCTCTTTCATCGGGTGAGTGTGCTCCTTTAATAGTAGGTCCAAAAGAAATCATATCCATGTCTGGATAATTCGTTCCCAAAATACCACATTCCAATCCAGCATGGCAAGCCATAACTCGTGGTTTTTCATTGAACAATGACTCATATTTTTCTTCCAATACAGTCAGAATTTCTGAATCTCTATTTGGTTTCCAACCTGGATAAGAACCGCTGGTGGTTACCTCAAAACCTGCTAACTCAAAAGCCGAGGTAAGGTTGTTTGCTAAGTCCCATTTTCCCGATTCTACCGAAGAACGAGTTAAACACAATACTTCTATTTTTCCCTCTTTTACCTCAACTCTCGCCACGTTGTTTGATGTTTCTACCAAGTCTTCGATATCGGGGCTCATGCGATAAACACCGTTGTGAGCTGCATAAATTGCTCGAATAAAAGCAGTTTGACTATCAGCAGACATTCTAGTTTTGACGTCTTCTGCTTGACTTACCGTAATGACCATGTCTGGTTCGATTGTTTTGTATTCCTCCACCAATTCGCTTTTTACAGTTTCGAATGCTTTGTTAAACTCCTCGATGTCTTCGGTCACTACAATTGCATTACTCTCTCTTGGAATAGCATTTCTCAATCCACCTCCCATCACCTCCGAAATATGCATGTAGGAATTCGTAGAATGTAATATTCTATTCATGAGTTTATTGGCATTCCCGAGTCCTTCATGAATTTGCATTCCTGAATGTCCACCTTGTAACCCTTTGACAGAGATTTTTAACGAAGTACCTCTTGCTACCTCTTGTGAATAAGATCTAGTGGCAGTTAAATCAACACCACCTGCACATCCAATGCTAAACTCATCGTCATCTTCCGTGTCGAGGTTTAGCAAAATTTCACCAGTCAAATAACCTCCCTGCAATCCCAAAGCACCAGTCATTCCCGTTTCTTCATCAATCGTGAACAAAGCTTCTATTGCCGGATGAGGAATGTCAGTTGATTCCAAAATTGCCATAATCGTAGCAACTCCCAAACCATTATCAGCCCCTAGGGTTGTTCCCTCTGCTTTTACCCAATCTCCTTCTATTTTCATTTTGATTCCTTCAGATTCAAAATCAAAAACAGTGTCGTTATTCTTTTGATGAACCATATCCAAGTGCGATTGCATCACAATGGTTTTTCTATTCTCCATTCCTGCAGTAGCTGATTTTTTTATGATCACATTCATCACATCATCTACCACTACGTCCAATCCAAGGTTTTTACCAAAATCTACCATAAACTCCACCACTCTTTCTTCTTTTTTTGAAGGTCTTGGTACCGCATTCAAATCCGCAAACTTGTTCCACAATGGTTTTGGTTCTAAATTTCTTACTTCTTGACTCATTTTTATAGGTTTAATTTTGTTGCACAAAGTTACGAATAATTGAGTTAAAAAAGAGAGGTATGAGGTTTTAGAAAATTAGACTTACAACCGATAAATCTCAATAAAAATAGTCATTCCGTACTTGATGCAAAATCTTTTTGTTGGTATTACTGCGCTCAATTGACAAACCCTGAATCAAGTTCAGGATGACTGAGTGTTTTGAGGTATGCTATTTTATTAAAATATCAACAAAATACCCTAACTTTACACCATGAAAAAGAGAACAACCAATAATCCTAAGAGCAAAAACAGACATGTTGCTGAAGACAGATCGAAGAAGAGTGGATTTAAAAGTGCTGGGAGCTACTACAAAAGTAGTGGAAAACTAGGTGCAAAAGGTTCTGGAGCAAGACCAGGAACCAGCAAGCCCTTTTCTGAAAAACCAAAAACTAGAAGTGGAAATACTGCCGCAAAACGATCGCTGGACGGTAAAATTAGGTTGAATAGATTTTTGGCTCAAGCCGGAATTTGCTCAAGGAGAGAGGCTGACACACTAATCGAAACAGGCGTGATAGAGGTAAATAATAAGATAGTTACTGAGCTAGGAATAAGAATTGACCCTCAAAAAGATGTTGTTCATTACGGAGGAGAAAAGATAAAAGTAGAAAAATATCAATACGTGTTATTGAACAAACCAAAAGATTTTATCACCACTTCTAAAGACCCTCAAAATAGGAAAACTGTGTTGGAACTAGTGAGCAATGCTTGTATCGAACGAATTTACCCAGTTGGGAGGTTAGACAGAAATACATTGGGATTGCTCTTGTTTACCAACGATGGAATGCTGGCAGAAAAACTTACTCATCCTCGAAACGAAATAGGAAAGACCTACCAAATAGAAGTGGACAAAACAATCCAAAGTGGACACATGAAAATGATGCTAGAAGGAATTGAATTAGAGGATGGTTTTGCAAAAGTAGATGACATTCAATATGCTGATAATGGAACCAACAAAAGCGGTGCGGTAATTACCCTTCACTCTGGCAGAAACAGAATTGTCCGAAGAATTTTTGAACACTTTGATTATAAAGTAAAAAAACTAGACAGAATTCAATTTGCTACCCTTGATAAAAAAGGACTTCCGAGAGGTAAATGGAGGCATTTGACCCCCGAGGAAGTAGGATTTTTGAAAACACTTTAAACTCTTATTATTGTCTTTCCGGCCTCAGAGTCGGAATCTGACAAAGAAAATTTCACGTTTTATTTTAATCCTAAGAGGAAAAAGAATGGAAAAAGAAATCATCAATAAAGTAGCCAATAGCGGATTAATCAATCTGGATTTGGCAGAGTTTTACCCAAAAGGTGAGCGGGTGGTTTATGACATCAAGCAAAACTTGTGGCAGGAATTTGTGCTGAAAGAAAAAGAGTTCAGAAAATTTGTGAAAGAAAACGATTGGTCGGTATATCAAGATAAATATGTGGCTTTGCTCAATTCTGCAGATGCTATTGTGCCTTCTTGGGCATTCATGATTTTGACCGAGGCACTTGAACCTTTTGCCAAAGAGGTGGTAAACGGAGATTTAGAAACTTTAGAAACTGTTATCTTCCTCAACTCTATGGAAAAAAATCTACACCCGGAAGATTACACAGACCAACGAGTAATTATAAAAGGTTGTGGAGAAATTCCCATTCCAGATTCTGCCTATGTAAAAGCCGTAAATTTACTGAAACCAGTGGTAAAGAGTTTGATGTACGGTGAGGCTTGTTCGGCTGTGCCGGTTTATAAGAAAAGAAAATGAGTTAAGAGTTATAAATGATTAATTATGAGTAAAAATAGAGGGGCGATTCAAAATCAAAGCTATGCTCTTGCAGTAAGAATAATTAATCTCTAAAAGTTTTTAGTTGAAGACAAACGAGAGTTTATAATGAGTAAACAACTACTCCGAAGCGTTACTGCTGTTGGAGCTCTTGTAAGAGAGGGTCAAAATGCGGAAAGTAAAAAAGATTTCATTCACAAATTAGCAATCGCTCAAAAGGAATGTGATGAGTCGATTTATTGGATTGAATTATTAGTTGAAACAGATTACTTAACACTAGAAATGTCAGAATCGCTATTAGATGATGCTAATTCGATACTAAAAATGATAAAGAGTGCTATCCTCACAACCAAAAATAGTTTGAAGAAAAAATAATACATCTAAAAACTCATCACTCATAATTCAAAACTCCTCGCTATCTTTACCTATGATTACAATCGAAAACTACATAAACGGAGAGCTAGTCGCTCCCACCGATGGACAATACATAGACAATTACAATCCCTCAAAAGGAGAAGTTTACAGCCAAATACCTAATTCACAATCTAATGATGTAGAAAATGCGGTAAAAGCTGCCTCGGAGGCTTTTCTTGGTTGGAGTACCATGCCAAAGAACGACCGCTCCAACATACTAGTTCGATTGGCCGATTTGATTGACGAAAACCTAGAAGAACTAGCTAGAGCAGAAGCACTGGACAACGGAAAACCCTATTCGCTCGCAACCCGAGTAGATATTCCTCGAGCCAGCGCCAACATTCGATTTTTTGCCACCGCAATTTTGCACAATGCTTCGGAATCGCACCACATGGAAGAAGGATTTACTAACTACACACTCAATCATCCGCTGGGTGTTGTGGGGTGTATTTCGCCTTGGAACTTGCCTTTGTATTTGTTTACTTGGAAAATCGCCCCAGCCATTGCTTCGGGATGCACCGTAGTTGCCAAGCCTTCCGAAGTTACACCCATGACGGCTTATTTGTTTTCTAAACTCTGTATCGAAGCAGGAATGCCCAAAGGAGTATTGAATATCGTTCATGGATTGGGAGCTCATGCCGGAGATGCCATCGTTTCACACCCAAAAGTAAAAGCCATTTCGTTTACAGGTGGAACTGCCACCGGGAAAATCATTGGAAGAAAAGCGGCAGAATCATTCAAAAAAACCTCGCTGGAATTAGGAGGAAAAAACCCAAACATCATTTTTGCAGATTGTGATTTTGACAAAATGTTGAGTACCACTATGCATTCTTCTTTTGCAAACCAAGGACAAATTTGCTTGTGTGGAAGCCGAATTTTTATCGAAAAACCCATTTACGAGAAGTTTAAAAATTCCCTCATCGAAAAACTAAAAACACACACCGTAGGCGATCCGTTTGACAAAGAAACCCGAATGGGAGCTATCGTATCCGAAGAACACCTCAACAAAGTGCTGGACTACGTAAAACTAGCTGAAGAAGAAAATGGAAAAATTCTATTTGGTGGAAACCGACTGACAATTGAAGGAAGCGAAAACGGCTACTACATGGAACCCACCGTAATCGAAGGATTGGAGTACACTTGCCGAACCAATCAGGAAGAAATTTTTGGCCCCGTGGTGACTCTTACTCCGTTTGAAACCGAAGAAGAAGTCCTGGAAATGGCAAACTCTACCCAATACGGATTGGCTGCCACTGTGTGGACCGAAAACCTGTCGCGAGCACACCGAATATCCCACGAATTGGAATCGGGAATTGTGTGGGTAAACTGCTGGCTAGTGCGTGATTTACGAACTCCATTTGGTGGTGTAAAAAACTCAGGACTAGGCCGCGAAGGTGGTTTTAGAGCTTTGGAGTTTTTTACCGAGCCCAAGAATGTGTGTATTAAGTATTGATTCTTTTACAGTTTTAAAACTGTGACCGAGCAAATTCCTCCCTTGAAAGAATCCCGATAAAGAACAACATCTTCAGCATCTTTCAGAAATGAAGATATCACACACCAAACTGCCCCAAATGATGATCGGCATGTTTGTAGAACATGTTGCTCCATTCTGTTTTGGTTAAAGCACCAAAACTGTGAGATTCCATTCCGTCAAATTTTGCTTCGCCATCGGCTACTACCTTGTTCATAAACTCAATTAGCCTTGCTTTTTCGGTGGCAAATTCTCTTTCATCGGTGATTAAAAACTGAGGAGCAGTTCGTCCATTTTTGGGGTAAGGTTTGTCTCCACACACGGTGTTTTTTGCCAGTAATTTCAAGATAAACTTTTTGAAACCTTTTGCTTTAGTTGCTTCGTGTTTGTCGGTGTACACAAACTCATACGTTACACTCAAGTGTGCCAACATTTGACCTACATTCATTTTACCCCACTTGGGTCGAGTGTCGGGCGTTAGTTTTTCTATTCTGGCAACTAACTCCTCTGTGACTGATTGTTCAAAAACGTTTTTCATCTTTGATATCATTTTTGGATTTTCCTCAAAAGCTCCTTCAAATTCAGCTCTTTGGATTCATTAATGTCTATTTTCTTACCCAGCACTCCGTACACTTTGCAATGTGCTTTCCCTTTGATAGTCAGTTTGATGGTTTTTTTGAACAAGGCTTTTCCGAGCAATGGCAGGGCCGCTTTGGCAATGTCCTTGTCGTTTAGCAATAAATCGAGCGTGTAAGTGTCTTCCTTTTTTTTGGAAACAAACACTTCCTCGGCCATGGCTGCATCCCCAAATTTGTTATCATCTAGAAACACTTCAACCGTAGATTTTTTGAGCTTTATGGAATAGAAATTTGGGTTATTTATTCTAAAATCGATACTCGCCATCGACTGATTACCCTCTAGTTTTTCGAACCGGTAGCCTTCCACTCCGAGCATTTCTACTTCTTCGTAAATCGTACAAGAAGTTACAGAAAAAAACGCCAGCAACACTGGCAACAAATACCACTTTTTTAGCATCTTAAATAGTCGATTTGAATTGATTCAAAAATCGTATGTCATTCTCAAAAAACATCCGTAAATCATTGATTTGATATTTTAGCATAGCAATTCGCTCTACTCCCATTCCAAAAGCAAATCCAGTATAAACTTTAGAATCTATTCCGCAGTTTTCCAGCACATTAGGATCTACCATTCCGCAGCCCAAGATTTCTAAAAATCCTGTGTGTTTACACACATTGCACCCTTTTCCAGAGCAAATATTACAACTTACATCTACCTCAGCGCTTGGCTCCGTAAATGGAAAATAAGAAGGACGTAACCTGATTTCTGTTTTCTCCCCAAACATTTCTTTGGCAAAGTAAAGCAAAGTTTGTTTGAGGTCGGCAAACGACACATTTTTGTCGATATACAACCCTTCTACTTGGTGAAATATGCAGTGAGCTCGGGCAGAAATGGCTTCGTTACGAAAAACTCTTCCTGGCGATATCGTTCTGATTGGCGGAGTAGAATTTTCCATCACACGAACCTGAACACTTGAAGTGTGAGTTCGCAAAGCGTGTTCTTTATCGATAAAAAAAGTATCCTGCATGTCTCGTGCGGGATGTTCTTTTGGGAAATTAAGTGCAGAGAAATTATGCCAATCGTCCTCTATTTCTGGTCCTTCAGAAATGGAATATCCAATGCGCGAAAAGATATCGATGATTTCGTTTTTGACAATAGACAGCGGATGGCGAGACCCCAGGTTGTCGTCCGAGATGGGCAAAGACAAGTCCAAGAAATTATCACCTTTCTCCTCTTTTTGGGCGAATGATGAAGATAATTCCACGATTCTCTCTTGGGTTTTTACCTTCAGTTGATTCAACAGTTGACCTACCTCCTTTTTTTGATCATTCGCCACTTCTTTGAAAGAGGCAAACAACTCATTCAGCTCCCCTTTCTTACCCAATATTTTTATTCTTAACTGTTCAACCTCTTCAATTTTCTCTGCTTTAAATGCCTCTACATCAGCTAATAACTTTTCTATTCTCTCTTTCATTTATTGTTCCTGTTTGTTCAGTAATTTTGCTTTCTCTTCTTTGCTTAAGTATATCAGTTCCATTTTCATTCGAACATCGTTTACTGGTCTGTTTCCATTTGCTTTGTTCACTTTTACACTCGCTATTTTGTCAATAACTTCTATCCCTTTTACTATCTGTCCAAATACGGTATAGCTTTGGTCCAAGAACGGAATTCCACCAACGGTAGTATATGATTCAATTTGTTCTTTCGTAAAACCAAACTCCGGAATTTCTTCCATGTTCATTTCGGGAGTTGTTTTTTGTTTACTACGCTCAATTCGCTCCAATTGTTCTGGCGAATACACTTTTCCCTGTGCAATGTAAAATTGAGATCCCGAAGACTCTTTCTTCGGATTTTGACCATCTCCCAGTCTGGCCGCAGCCAACGCTCCTTTTTGATGATACAAAGTGGTATCAAACTCTGCTGGAATTGTATAGCCTGGCCCTCCATTTCCCAATTGAGCGTCTTGCTTGGCGTTTTTTGATTCTGGATCTCCTCCTTGAATCATAAAACCATTTATCACTCTATGAAACATTAAACTATCGTAAAACCCTTGGCTTACCAGTTTTACAAAATTTGCCTTATGCTTGGGCGTTTTATCAGAGAGTTCTGCATACATATCGCCCATTGGCGTTGTAATTTTTACCAAAAGTTCTAAGTCATTATTCTGCTTTTTTCGCAACCCTGCACACTGAATCAACGTACTAACAGCACAAAACAAAGCGATATTTCTGAGAAATCTCATATTTATTCTTATTTTTGAAAGTATAAAACTACTAAAATTAGAGTTACCTTCTTTCAATAGCAGTAAAAAACAAGTAACATGAAACAAATATTTTCTATCCTTTTGGTTACACTCGTAGCTATTTCTTTTTACAGTTGTAGAAAGGAAAAAGACACAACTGCCACTGTAATCGTTGTGAATTCTGCTCAAGAACCCGTAGCTGGAGTTTCTGTAAGAGTGTATTGTCCTTCTTCTACTTGCGCCACAGGTTCTCTTAATGAAAACATGGATCGAGAAGATGTAACGAATAGCAGTGGAAAAGTGAAATTCAATTACACCGAAGACTATAAACTTGGACAAGCCGGTTTTGCGGTGTTAGACGTAGAAGTTACTCAAGTAGGGTCTACTTCTCCCGATGCCACTGGTGTGATAAAAATTGAAGAAGAAAAGGAAAATGAGCAAACTATCGTTTGCCAAACATGTCCTTAAGGGCGCCAAGTTGGAAGCTCGATGTGAATAGTTCCGATTAATTAGATGAAAATTTTTCAAATCCTGAATCGAAAGATTCGGGATTTTTTTTGACTTAATTGTTTCGTTTGAAATAAAAAATTTAGGGAATAGTATGCTTGAACTTTTTGTACTGTGTTTTTTAGAAAAATCTACCTCAATTAGCAAATAAACAACAAATCTCCTATTTACAGCTTTGGGTTTCGTGCTTCAATCTTTACCCTACAATCTTCTTACTTTTCCTTGTCAAAATATTCCAAAATCGCTTTTTTCATAAATGTTTCCTGCTCATCTGGCTTCAATACAGGCAACTCTTTTACCAGTTTAAAATGTGGCCAACCATCGTCATCGTGGCCCGTGTATTCATAAAACCCATAAGGTTCCATAAGTGTACAAATAGCTATGTGCATCACATCCAATTTCTGGTCTTTGGATAATTTTACAAACCCTTGGTTGAGTTCCTGCACTCCTATCATAAAAATAAGCGATTGCATATCCAGCGGTTCATCCATGTTTTTGGAAACCTCTGTGAGCAAATCACGCCATTTTTTTTCACGCTAACTCCTTTAAACGTGCTTTCTTTTCGTGGTACTTACGGCGTCTGTCTTCTGGTGTTCGCTTGGACTTCGGCTTGTCGAACCCATCCCCGCCAGCATAGATCGGTGTCTGGTCACGCCCAATCGTGTACCGAACGGTCCACTACCAACCTTGGACATCTTGCTCCGTTGGCGCCATGGCCAATCGGACATCTGATCGTGCACCCAAGATGCACGCGTGTCAAGACGCCTGAGTCGGACCGTTCGCTCGCCGTCA
>JALRIS010000132.1 GCA_023255335.1 Flavobacteriales bacterium
TTAGAAATGAAAGTGCCATCGCCTGGCGAATCAATCTCGGAAGTCGAAATTGCAGAATGGTTAGTAGAAACCGGTGACTGGGTTGAGAAAGATCAAGCAATTGCCGAAGTAGACTCAGACAAAGCCACGCTAGAATTACCAGCGGAAGAATCGGGAATTATTACGATCAAAGCCGAAGAAGGTGACACAGTTGCTGTGGGGGCTGTTGTGTGTTTGATAGACACAAAAGCTGAAAGACCTGCAGGAGCTTCCAAGCCGAAAGAAACTGCCGCTCAACCAGAGAAAAAGGAAGAGGCTGCACCTGCACCTAATCCAAATCCAGTAGCTCAGCCCGAACCAGCGAAGAAAGAAACTTATGCCAAAGATGTTCCCTCGGTATCGGCTAAGAAACTAATGGACGAGAACGGAATTTCTAACGTACAAGGTACAGGAAAAGATGGGCGAGTGCTTAAGCAAGATGTTATAGCTGCAATGGCTGGTGGATTTGCCACCGAAAACGCTAGCGGCTGGGGAGGAACAAGAGATACAGAAAGAGTAAAAATGAGTATGCTACGAAGAAAAGTAGCAGAAAGATTAGTTTCTGTAAAGAACGATACAGCCATGCTAACCACTTTTAACGAAGTGGATATGAAGCCAATCATGGACATAAGAAATAAATACAAGCTTAAGTTTAAAGAACAATTAGGGACAAGTCTTGGGTTTATGTCGTTTTTTACAAAGGCGGTTACCGAAGCCTTGAATCATTACCCCGCGGTGAATGGAATGATTGACGGGAAGGAAATGGTCCTTCACAACTATGCTGATATTGGGATTGCTGTTTCATCTCCAAAAGGATTGATGGTACCTATCGTAAGAAATGCCGAAACAATGAGTTTAGCAGAAATTGAGGCAGAAATTAAGCGACTAGCCATAAAGGCAAGAGACGGGAAAATTTCTATTGACGAAATGCAAGGAGGAACTTTCACGATTACCAACGGAGGAGTGTTTGGATCCATGCTTTCAACCCCAATTATAAATCCGCCTCAATCGGCAATTTTGGGAATGCATAATATTGTAGAAAGACCTGTAGTAGTAGACGGAGAAATAGTAATTAGACCAATTATGTACGTTGCTCTTTCTTATGATCACCGAATTATTGACGGAAAAGAATCAGTAGGATTTTTGGTAAAAGTGAAAGAAATGCTAGAAAATCCAGAGCGAATGCTTTTTGGAGCCAAAGATCCAGTGGAAGTTTTGTTAGGATTGTAAGAATAAATAAAAAAAGTTCAAAGCACTTTCAGCCCCTGCTGAAGGTGCTTTTTTTATGCCGTAAATTTTATCTGAATATTAATAGTGTGTAAACAAGTAATATTTTTTTTTAAAAAAGTTTGACGAATCAATTTTTTATCTACATTTGGCAAAATTTTAATAAAAGTTGAACTTATTAAAGACTTTTGATTTTCTATTTGAACGAAGAAATAAGATAGAAAATGGGTTTTGGAAACTCGACAAAAGAATAAAGGATATTTCTTCGATTGCTGAAAAAGCAAGCTCTTCTGGGTTGTCCCCTTACGCACTCCTTCCAGTGAGTGTGGTCATCCGTGTATAGATAGTATAAGTATTTTTTTACTCGTTCAAAACTCCAGTTTTGAGAGAAATTAATTGACATTTTATGTCTTATCACTTATACTATTTACAATGAACACAAAATATACCGACTTAATAGATCAAACATTTGACTTTCCTCAAGAGGAATTTTCAGTAACTAACAATCAATTGTCTTGGCACGGAATCAACCTTTCGGAGCTAATAAAAGAACATGGAACTCCCTTGAAATTTAGTTATCTTCCAAAGATTTCAGAGAATATTCAAAGAGCCAAAATCTGGTTTTCTGATGCGTTTGAAGAACACAATTATCAAGCAAAGTACAACTACTGCTATTGCACCAAAAGTTCTCATTTTTCGCACGTGCTGAATGAAGTATTGAAAAACGAAACACACATAGAAACTTCTTCGGCCTTTGATATTAATATCGTAGAATCGCTTTTCGAAAAGGGCAAATTGACCAAAGATAATTTCATCATCTGTAATGGGTTCAAACGGGCTCAATATGTAGAGAATATAACCAGAATAATAAACAATGGATTCAAAAACTGTATCCCAATTATCGATAACTACGAAGAGCTTAAGTTATTGTCCGAAGGGGTGAATGGAACCATGAACGTAGGCATACGAATTGCGAGTGAGGAAGAGCCAAAATTTGAGTTTTATACTTCGCGTTTGGGAATTGGCTACAAAAATATATTGAAGTATTACAAAAACGAAATTGAGCACAACGAGAAAGTAAACCTCAAAATGCTTCACTTTTTTATTAATACAGGAATAAGAGATAATGCGTATTACTGGAACGAATTGACAAAGTGTCTTAAAGTGTATGTAGACCTAAAAAAGATTTGCCCTACTTTAGATTCTTTGAATATTGGGGGAGGGTTTCCAATAAAAAATTCGTTGGGATTTGATTACGATTATGCTTACATGATAAGCGAAATTGTTCGTATTATTAAAGAAACCTGTGACGATGCAGAGGTGGAAGTGCCTAATTTGTTTACAGAATTTGGTTCGTTTACAGTTGGGGAAAGTGCAGGAGTTATTTATGAAGTATTGTACCAAAAACAACAGAATGACCGTGAGAAGTGGAACTTAATTAATTCCTCGTTTATGACGACTCTTCCAGATTCTTGGTCTATTAGCAAACGTTTTATTATGCTGCCGATAAACCGATGGAATGACGAATACGAAAGAGTGCTATTGGGTGGGCTTACCTGCGACAGTGACGACTATTACAATTCTGAGCAACATGTAAATGCCATCTACTTACCCAAATATCACAAAGACAAACCGCTCTACATTGGTTTTTTTAATACAGGAGCCTACCAAGAAACTGTGGGTGGATATGGAGGATTGCAACATTGTCTCATTCCTCATCCAAAACACCTAATCATTCAAAAAAATGAAGAAGGAGAACTGGAAACATCCGTGTTTAACGAACAACAGACTCAAGAACAGTTTTTATCTATTTTGGGATATAAATAAGCTCATGAGCTCATCCAACAAAAACAAGAAGAATATCTCCACAGATTATAATTCTGAGCTAGCGGATTTTCGCTACCCAGTTACTAAATAAAAGAATACTACTTAATATCAAAAAATGAAACAAACATATGCAGGAATTCCAAAGGAATTTGCAACCATAGAAAAAGCGAATATTGTACTTTCAACAGTACCTTACGATGGGACTAGCACTTGGCAAAAAGGCGCAGATAAAGGTCCTCAGGCATTTTTAGATGCTTCTGAGAATATGGAGCTGTACGACATCGAAACCGATTCTGAAGTGTACAAGCAGGGGGTGTTTATGCCCGATGCTATTACAGAAAACTCATCCCCAGAGGCCATGACAGAAGCCGTATACAAACTAACGAAAGAATACATTTTAAAAGATAAATTTGTGACTACGTTTGGAGGTGAACACTCCATTTCTATCGGAGCGATAAGAGCACATAATGAAGTCTTTCAGAATTTAACAGTATTGCAAATTGATGCACATGCCGATTTGAGAAAGGAATATGAAGGTTCTAGTTGTAACCATGCGTGCGCTCTATATGAAGCAAACGAAACCACCAACTTGATTCAGGTAGGAATAAGAAGCATGGAAGTTTCGGAAAAGCGAGTGATGAATCTCGACAATGTGTTTTTTGCTCACGAAATGGCACAGGATGAATTTTGGATGGATGCCGCCATCGAATTAATGACAGATAATGTGTATATTACCATTGATTTGGATGGATTCGACCCTTCTATTTGTCCCGGAACAGGAACTCCAGAACCAGGAGGATTAATGTGGTATGAATCATTAGAATTCTTCAAAAAAGTATTTGAACAAAAAAATGTTGTGGGATTTGATATCGTAGAACTTTGCCCAAACGAAACGGAGAAATCATCGGATTTTTTGGCCGCAAAACTTTACTATAAATTACTCACTTATAAATTTGAATTAGGGAATTCTGGTGAGAATATAGAAGAAACCTCCACCACAACATTTGTCCCAATCGGAAAAAACAAAAAGTTTAATAACCAAGACTAATTAGTTGTCTTACCCAAGCAATGCTAGAAAACATAGAAAATATCGAGCTCCAATATCTTACATTGGACGACTACAAAGAACTAAAGGAAGCCATGATTCAGGCCTATCCCAGTATGCCGGGTTCTTATTGGAAAGAGTCGCACATCAAATCTTTGATTGACAAGTTCCCAAAAGGGCAAGTTGTGATTAAAATAAATCAGGAGTTGGCGGGATGCGCTTTATCGATTGTGGTCGACTACGATGCATTTGATGAAGTACACACATACACCGATATTACTGGTAATTACACGTTTAGTACGCACAACGATGACGGAAATGTCCTGTACGGAATAGATGTTTTTATCAAATCCGAATACAGAGGCCTGAGATTGGGAAGAAGGCTCTATGATTACCGAAAGGAGCTCGTGGAGCAACTTAATTTGCGTGGAATTGCGTTTGGAGGTCGTATCCCAGGTTACCACCGGTATTCTCATGAACTTTCGCCCAAACAATACATCGAAAAGGTAAAGAGAAAAGAAATTCATGACCCTGTTCTTAATTTTCAGATGTCAAATGATTTTCATCCTACCAAAGTTGTGAAAGGGTATTTAGAGGGTGATGAGAACTCTGGCGAGTTTGCAGTATTGTTGGAATGGGATAATATTTATTACACCAAACAGTCAAAAAAAGCAGCGACCAAAAAGAAAAACGTTCGTCTGGGGTTGATACAATGGCAAATGCGATTGTACAAAGATTTGGAAGAATTGATGGAGCAAGCCGAGTATTTTGTGGATGCAGTTTCAGCCTATCGCTCAGATTTTGCCTTGTTTCCCGAGTTTTTCAACGCACCTTTAATGGCAGACAACAACCATTTGCCTGAGTCTGAGGCTATCAGAGAATTAGCCAAACACACCAAAGAGATTGTTCAACGGTTTTCGGAACTAGCGATTACTTACAACATCAATATCATTACAGGAAGTATGCCCGAAATGCGAGACGGACTGCTGTATAATGTTGGATATATTTGCAAAAGGGATGGAAATACCGAACGGTACGAAAAACTGCATGTAACTCCGGATGAAGCCAAAGTATGGGGAATGCAAGGAGGAAACGAATTAAGAACTTACGATACCGATTGCGGAAAAATAGGGGTGTTGATTTGTTATGATTCCGAGTTTCCGGAGTTAAGTAGGCTCTTAGCAGATGAAGGAATGGATATTTTGTTTGTTCCCTTCCTTACTGATACCCAAAATGGATATTCGAGAGTGAGGCATTGCGCTCAAGCTAGAGCTATTGAGAACGAATGTTACGTGGCAATTGCGGGAAGTGTGGGGAATCTGCCCAAAGTCAACAATATGGATATTCAATACGCTCAATCTATGGTGTTTACTCCCTGCGATTTTTCATTTCCTGCCAATGGTATCAAAGCGGAGGCAACAACCAATACCGAAATGATTTTGATTGCGGATGTAGACATTGATTTGCTCCGAGAGCTTAATCAGTTTGGGGCAGTCAAAAACTTAAAAGATAGAAGAAAAGATATTTTTGATTTGAGAAAAATCAAGACAAAGAATTAGTGTACAACAACAAATAATAGTAGAATGACAATTTCAAATTTTATAGAAAACCACTTTTTACATTTCAACTCTGCAGCCTTGGTGGATGCTGCCAAAGGATATGAAGCACAACTTGAACAAGGATCCAAAATGCTGGTTTCCTTGGCAGGAGCAATGAGTACTGCCGAAATTGGGAAAATTTTTGCCGAGATGATTCGACAAGACAAAGTACATATCGTATCGTGCACAGGAGCTAACCTCGAAGAAGATATAATGAATTTGGTGGCTCATACTCATTACAAAAGAGTGCCCAATTACCGAGATCTAACACCCCAAGACGAATGGGATTTGTTGGAAAAAGGATTGAACAGGGTAACCGACACGTGTATTCCTGAAGAAGAGGCGTTTAGAAGGTTACAAAAACATATTTTTAAACTCTGGAAAGAGGCCGAAGAAGCAGGAGAAAGATATTTTCCTCATGAATTTATGTATAAAATGTTATTGTCTGGTGTGCTTGAAGAATACTACGAAATAAATATAAAAAATTCTTGGATGTACGCTGCGGCAGAAAAGAACCTTCCCATAGTCGTTCCTGGATGGGAAGACTCCACAATGGGGAATATTTTTGCCTCTTACGTAATGAAAGGAGAATTGAAGGCATCTACCATGAAATCAGGAATTGAGTACATGACTTTCTTGGCAGATTGGTACACAGATAATTCTCAAAATGGTATCGGATTTTTTCAAATTGGTGGAGGAATCGCAGGAGACTTTCCAATTTGTGTAGTACCCATGTTATATCAAGACATGGAACGCACTGACACACCTTTTTGGAGTTACTTTTGTCAGATATCCGATTCTACCACCAGTTACGGAAGTTACTCTGGTGCAGTACCTAACGAAAAAATTACTTGGGGAAAACTCGACATGGACACTCCTAAATTTATTGTGGAGAGTGATGCCACAATTGTCGCGCCTCTTATTTTTGCCTATTTATTGAAACTTTAATGACTAAAAAATAGTTTTCAAATAGTTTTTTTTACTAATATTAGCCAGAATTTAAAAACACCCAAAACAAACTTCTCTAAGTGATGAAAAGAGTAATTGTAGATTACATTAAAATACCCGAAGATATACTTCAGAAATTGGTAGAAAAATATCCGAATGGTTACAACAACAGAGATATTATTACTTTTACCAATGCCAAAGGTGAAAGAGTAGAAGCTGTTGAATTAAAAACAGAGGACACCTGCTATCTTGTAAAAGTGAGTCAGAAACTGGAAGATAGAATGGACGATTTTGAGTTTGAAGAAGATGAGGATGATTTGGATGCAGATTTTGCAGACGATATGTCTGAGGACTTGGAGGATATTTCTGACGAGGATTAAGTTTCTTAATTTGTTTTGTAATTTAGAGCAAAACTCGCAGCATGAAACCTCAAAATTTGGCCAGTGGTGATTCAGTCATTGTGCTTTCGCCATCTGGAAAAGTAGAAGAAGAAAAAATTCGAAAGTCGGTTCAATTTCTGACTGAATGGGGACTGAACGTAAGCTTTGGTTCTCATGTATTTGATTCTCACCATAAAATGGCGAGTACAGATGAAAATAGGAAAAAAGATTTACAATCAGCTCTTGATGACCCCACCATAAAAGCAATGTTTTGTGCAAGAGGAGGTTATGGGCTTGTCCGAATAATTGACGAGATAGATTTTACCAAATTCTTAAAGTACCCCAAATGGATTGTTGGGTTTAGCGATGTTACTGTGCTTCACAATCAATTGAATAGGCTAGGTGTAGCCTCTATTCATGCGCCAATGCCAAATAGTTATTTGTCTACTCCCGAGGTTGCTATGGAAAGCCTCAGACAGGCACTTTTTGATCCAGAATATCAATTAGAAACTACTTTCTTAGAAAAAGAAATTGTGGGCGGAAACTTGGCAATAATATATAGCTTGTTGGGAACCAACTCAGACATCCAAACTAAGGGAAAAGTTCTGTTAATCGAGGACATTGGAGAATATGCCTACAACATCGACAGAATGATGCATTCTTTGAAAAAAGCAGGAAAGTTTAACGAGCTAGACGGAATGATGGTAGGGCATTTTACTGGACAGTTTTTAGCCACAAGCGTAGCAAATTCTACATCAACTACTACAGGTGCTATTGTTGTTAGCGGTGG
>JALRIS010000143.1 GCA_023255335.1 Flavobacteriales bacterium
TTTGAGTATCAAAAAGGTCAGTAGCAAACTCCTCAATTACTTTCATTTCGTCCTCCGAAGAGTTCAGAATCAACACGTTGTTTAGTTCCGTATCAAAATTTGGAGGAAGTGCATTATGTTCCTGGTTTTTCGTAAACGATATTTCTATGGAATCGTCCCTATTCCTCTTCTTTTTGAACCAATCATGTGCCACCTGTTTCTTGTTCAGTTCACTCCCTTTCTCCCACAGTTCCATCATACTTTGGTGACGATATTTGATACTATGAGGCAAACTGTTTTCGAATAACTCATAGGTTCCTACAGAGCCTGATTCAAGTGACACAAAATCCAACCCAATGGATTTACAATACTCCAAAAGAGGGTGAATTTCGGAAAACCTTCCATTGAATAATACGATTTTATCGGGAGATTCATCCCGAATCAATTCCTTAAAATTGAACAAAACATTAATGGATTTTTTAAATTCCAACTCCAGAACATCTTGATACTTCTCCGAATTTATATGATAATCACGGTAATAAGAAATGACGGAAGAAGCCACGCCACGGCCTATATTTATTCCCTCAAATTCATAGTCAAGCACTTCTTGCAAATTATTAAAAAAAGGCAAGTCACAGGACACTTCGTGCTGCTTTAAACTGAGAATATCTTTGGAAGAAACGCCTATCTCTTTCAACAAATGTAGCGAACGACTCTGGCAAGAGGCACAAGCAACCGAATTGTGCATTGGATTGAAAAAACAGTTTGCCAATACTCCATTGCACATAATAATTTTGAATTCCACTTCCTCGTGATTTAGCTTTTCCAAATATTCGGCAGTTAAGCCAATTTGTCTTGAACTAAGACCCGTATTCGAATATATTAGATACTTTTTCATCGGTTTAAAACTGGTTATGAAAAAAGTTCATTCTGTCAACTATATTCTCAATTTGCTGTTCGTATGAGATGGAATTTTTCGTGAAATTGGTTTGCCAATTTGCCGTTTGAATCAACCATTTTTGCTCATGATAATAAGAAATGTAACGCACGATTTCTCTCTTTATGTCTGTATCTTTCATATCACCTAGTTCCTGAATTGCCAATTTACAAGATTCTACGGAAGTAACTTTTCTTGCCGCACGGCAAGACATGTAATACGTGTTTCCAAAAACAAGGGTAGGAACATTCTTTGTGATTGCCTCCCAACCTAATGTACCTGTAAGTGTAGCTACCAATTGAGTATTTTGTATGAGAACTTCAGAATCAATCTCTAAGGGAACTATCTCAACATTTGGCAGTTCGTCAATACATTTGTAAAACAACTTATTACGATAATGACGATTCGGAACTTTTCTCACATTAAATTGGTTGGGATGGTCTTTTACATACACTTTCCAACCTTCTGGAATACTATCGGATAATACTTTAATCATCATCAATTGATTATCAAACTCGCCTCCCATCGGCTGACTAGTTTTTTCAGGCTGCATATGCAAACCTACAAACACATAATTTTGGTTCAAAGAAATATTCGAATTTGCCAATTTATTGTACTTCACATTCAATCTGATAAGCTTAAAAAGCTGACGAGTCAAAATTATTCGGTAATACAATCTATTTTTAATTCCATTGAGCGAAGCAAAATGAAGCACTTCTTTCTTGAATAAAAATGGAAAGAATCCCATAATGAGATTCTTTATTCCTTTGACAACAAATCGAATGTACAGTGTTAAAGAAGAAAATGGGCTCTGTTTTACAATAGCTTTTGTTTCCTTGTTTTTGTACTCTTCCAATATCTCCGAGTTTTTAAAAATTGAATCACTTAGATTCTTCGGCAACTTAAGCAGCAACGATTCAGTAGATTCATTTTGGGCGTATTCGGTGGGTAGTGCCGGCCATTCATCTTGGTTGAGTAAAACGGAGTATTCAGTCAAAAAATGGTACTCAAGTTTCAACACTTTGAGTCCTTTCAACTTACAGAGTTCATACATCACATGCGTAAAAAACGAATGTGGAGTATCAAAAACTACAACCCCCTGAATGTCTTTTGAATCAATCAAAAAAGAAAAGTAATTCAACAACAATAGATACATCCTCCTTCTCGAAAAAGCACTAGTAGGAACCAAAGCCGATCGATCCATCAAACGAATCGACATACTCTCAATATGCTTACAGTCCAAGATATCCTGTTCAGAAAGCACCCAATCAGTATGAATAAAAGCAGGATAAACATCTGGGTATAAAAAATCATTTAAGGTATCGAATTGACCTTCTGGAAATGATTCCTTTAGTTTGGTTACCTTCTGGATACAGTGCGAAACACTCCCATGAAAATTTCCTTCTACCGCAGTATTGATATAAGAAAGTTTGGAACCTGTGCGGTTCAAAAATTCCATCACAGCATCCAGCTGGTATTCTTGTGCTATATCTAAAAATGCGTAGTTCATTAGGGTATAATCTATAGGAATCTTTTTATCCTGTCTTTGATTTTCGTTTACTCTATTTAATCATTTCAAAAGAAAGTGGTGTTCCTTTTTCTAGGTCTTGTTGAAATGTTTTACCCACTATTTCCGATAGGTGTTTGGGGTGCATACCAAATCCTGGACGGATGCTTCGCACGTTGTCCCGGGTAATGGTTTCGCCAGCTTTTACATCCTGAACAACAAATAACGACCTCGAAAATTGTCTGCTTTTCTTTTTCTTTTCAGTCATTTCGTATTCTGCCACGCCTATCATTTGTTCTGCTTTTCTTACTGCTCGTACCATTTCGGTAAACTCTTTTTCATCGAGCGAAAAATGAGCATCAGGTCCTCCGATGGATTTATCGAGTATAAAGTGTTTTTCGATGACGGTGGCACCCAAAACCGCAGCAACTACCGACCCTTCTATTCCCATGGTATGGTCGGATAAACCTGCTTTTACTCCAAACCGCTCTTTGATGTCTGGGATGGTCATCAAATTGGCATCGGCTGGATCGGCAGGATATGCCGAAGTACATTTAAGAATGGTAATGTCGTTGTTGCCTGCTTTACGGCAGGTTTCAATGGCTAGCTCAATGTCTTCTATTTCGGCAATTCCTGTCGAAATTATCATTGGTTTCCCTTTTCTTGCTGTGTATTCAATTAAAGGAATATCCGTGATTTCGAATGAAGCTATTTTATAGATTGGAGTGTTTAATTCTTCCAATAATTCTACGGCAGAAAAATCGAAAGGCGAAGAAAAGCAAAC
>JALRIS010000182.1 GCA_023255335.1 Flavobacteriales bacterium
TTCGAAAGAAGAGTAGAACAAATTTTAGCGAGAGTCAAATTAGTAAACAGGTTGAGAATGAGGTGACAGAAAGAAACAACCAAACGCTTAACGAACGTAAAAAAAATGAAAAGGTAGGAACCGAAAGCGAGCCAAATACGAGTACCAAGAAAAAAACCAATGCAACTAATGCTGAAAAAGAAGCTGAAAACAGCTATGCAGGAAAAGTAACTCGCTATTGCAATGTGCCAGGAAGAGAGTGTTCCACTATCGCTCCAAGCTATACTTGCAAGGGTGGTGGACGAGTACAAATTGATATAAAAGTAGACAAAATAGGAGCTGTAAAATCAGTGAAAATAAATTCAGCGAATACAAACACAACCAACGAATGTATCCTACAACAAGCGCTAGATTACGCTAAAAGAACAACTAAAGTGAGCTCCGATTTAAAAGGAGAGCACTCTTCTTCTGGATATATTATCTATAATTTCGTCAGTCAATAATGAAAAATTTACTAACTTTTCTTTTCCTCTATGTGGTTATCAATGGAGACGCACAGACTCTAAGACAGATTGCCATCCTTCCCTCCTACCTCAACGAAAACTCTGGATTGATTGTAAAGTCGAGAAACTCAGTCTGGACGCACAATGATAGCGGTGATGGACCTATTATCTACAAAATTGATTCAATGGGAATTTTATTAGATTCGCTTTTCTTAAATGGTGTTATCGCCAAAGATTTTGAAGACATAGCTCAAGATGAGAATGGGAATGTTTATGTAGGAGATATAGGAAATAATGCGCACGACAGAACAGACCTTGTTATCTACAAAATTTCTAATCCTGACAGTATAGTAGGAAATAATTCTACTCCAGAATACATCCAATATTCGTATTCAGACCAAACCCAGTTTCCTGACCCAAATCAAAATGCGGACTGCGAAGCGCTCTTTCATTGTAACAATCACCTTTATCTCATCACCAAAAACTGGGGCAGTTCTGGTTTCGCAAAACTCTACAAATTACCCGATACAGCAGGAATACATGTTGCACAGTTAATCGATAGCTTTGCCTCGCCTATGGTGACCGCTGCCGACTTTCACTCTTCCGGCAAACTGGCTGTTCTCTCCATAGATAGAGTTTCTATTTTTGATGGATTTACGGGAGATGATTTTTTTGGCGGAAGAAATTCTACTTTCTTTTTTCCGCTTACACAAAAAGAAGGAGTGAGTTTTGTTACCGCCAACTCGCTCTACATCACTCAAGAAAATCATCGATTTTTTCCAGGAGCCAAATTGTATGAATTTCGATTTGAAAATCTACTCAGCCTGAATGATGGAAATGAAAAGAAAGATTTTACGCTTTCTCCGAATCCCTCTACCCATTTTATTGAAATTACTCCTAACCTTGCCCCAAACGAAGTATATAATTATACCCTGTATAATGCCAAAGGCCAAGTGATGGCGGAACAAAATAACCTTTCCTCCAAGACTCATCTCTCCACCAACGAGCTGAATAATGGAATCTATTTTGTTCTCATCAAAACCAATACTCAACACATTACAAAACGATTTATAAAACAATAACATGGAATTTTTACCCAAAGAAATAGACGAATACGCAGGAAAATATACCGCAGAAGAAAATAAAACTCTTTCTGATTTAAATAGAGAAACTCACATTAAAGTGCTCATTCCTAGAATGTTGTCAGGACATATTCAGGGCAGAATATTAAGTATGTTTAGCCATATGATCCAACCTAAAAACATTCTTGAAATAGGCACCTACACGGGCTATTCTGCTATTTGTTTTGCGGAAGGAATGCAACCAGATGGAAAATTGATAACGATTGACATCAACCATGAATTAGAAACAATGGCCAATTCTTATTTCAAGAAATCAGGATTCGAAAATCAAATCGAGATGAAAATTGGTAACGCCATGGACATTGTTCCTTCTCTCACGATGAATTTTGATTTGGTATTCATTGATGCCGATAAGCACAATTACTCAAATTATTTCGATTTGGTAATAGACAAAGTAAACAAAGGAGGATTTATTATTGCCGACAATGTTTTGTGGAGTGGAAAAGTAACGACCGATGAGGTGAATACTGACAAAGACACAAAAGCTCTGGACGAGTACAACAAAAAGATTCATGAAGATCCTCGTGTGGTAAATGTGCTGATGCCAGTGAGAGATGGCTTAATGGTGGCAAGAAAATTATAAGTAGAGTGAAAGAAAAATTAGTCGCTACCTTTTCCGACATACGTTTTTGGATTATTCTTTCTCTCCTAATTCGGCTCATTGGAATTACAGATCCTCCCATCGAAATTGGACATAATTGGAGACAAACAACAGTCACCATGGTGGCAAGAAATTTTTTGGAAACTGATGCCAATATTCTATATCCAAGAATAGACATTGCGGGAGAAAAATCGGGAATTACCGGAATGGAATTTCCTGTTTTTAATTATTCTATTTATTTAGTTTCTTCCCTATTTGGTTATCAGCATTGGTATGGCCGATTGATTAATTTACTGATTTCTAGCTTGGGAGCCTGGTTTTTCTTTCGACTTGTCTCCAGGTTTTTTGAATCAAAAGTAGCCTTTTTCGCTACTCTTATTTTTTTAGTTTCAATTTGGTTCAGCTATTCAAGAAAAATTATGCCTGATACGTTTGCCGTATCCCTCATCCTGATAGGAATGTACTACTTTGCCGTATTCGTTCACAACACCAAAAATCGCTACCTTATTCTAGGCAGTGTATTGATTGCACTCGGGATTTTATCAAAGCTTCCTGCCGGAGTTGTTCTTACCCCATTTGTTCTTTTTCTTATTGAAAAAAACAGTACATCCAAAAAGAAAATAATCATTTTCCTTTCCTTCTTCGCAATTTCTATGCCTGCCATTTGGTGGTATTTTTATTGGGTTCCGTACCTCAATTTCAACTTCGGATATTGGCACTTTTTTATGGGCAAAACGATGTCAGAAGGATTCCTAGAATTAAGTTCAAATCTCCTTGAATTTCTTGAAAAATTTTATGGAACGTCATTATTCTACTTAGGTTTTATTGCTTGTGTGGTAGGTGTATATTTTTCAATCAAAAAGAAGATTCATGCTCTAAATTGGGTAGTAGGAATTAGCTTTCTGGCAATTGTTGTCATTCTATTAAAATCGGGGCAGACATTTGCTCACCACACCTATTACATGATACCTTTTCTTCCGGCCATGTCGCTTGCAGCTGGATTTGGGTTAGCCTCCTTTCCCTACAAAAAAATGTCTATTCTTTTTTTAGTGGGAATACTAGCAGAGGGAACACTCAATCAATTAGCCGATTTCAGAATACCCAAATCACACCTCAGTTTACTTGAACTAGAATCTGACCTAGCCCTCCTGCCCGATAAGAATGATTTGATCGTAATTAACAGCGGAAATGTGCCCACCCCCATGTATTTTGCCCATCGCAAAGGCTGGGTAGAAAGCAACAAAAAAATACAAGAAGAACCGTATATTTCTGAATTGAAAAAGAAAGGTCTTCGCTTTATTGTCGTTTTAAAAGAAGGATTTGGTAGAGAATTAACCTTGCCTTATCCGATCGTGGTAGAAAAGAAAAGTTACCGAATTTATTCATTACATTAAAAAAAATAAGCTCACTATGTCGAATACTCACCAAGAAGTAAAGGAATACTACGGAAAAGAACTTCAAAAATCTGAAGATTTAAAAACGAATGCTTGCTGCACCTTGACAAAACCACCCAAGCACATCCTAGAAGCATTGAACCAAGTTGCTGGCGAAGTACAAGCCAAGTATTACGGTTGTGGACTCACCATCCCGAGCCACGTTAATGGTTTGCGAATTTTGGATTTAGGTTCTGGAAGTGGAAGAGATTGCTACATTGCTTCAAAGCTTGTTGGAGAAACTGGTTCTGTGGTAGGAATAGACATGACAGATGAGCAATTGGCTGTTGCAAAAGCCCATCTCGACTATCACCGTGATCAATTTGGCTATAAAAATTCAAATGTTGAGTTTCTAAAAGGAAATATTGAAAAATTGGACGAATTACACCTAGAAAAAGGTTCGTTTGACGTAATTATTTCAAATTGCGTAATCAACTTAGCTACTGACAAACAAAAGGTGTTGAAAGATGCTTATGATCTGCTTAAGCCTGGTGGAGAAATGTATTTTTCTGATGTGTACTCCGACCGAAGAATTCCTACTAATCTTCAGCAAGACAAAATGCTGTGGGGCGAATGTTTGAGTGGAGCTCTCTATTGGAATGACTTTTTACGTTTGGCAAAGCAAGCTGGATTCACTGATCCGCGGGCCGTGGAAGACAAACCAATCACCATCGAAAATCAAGAAGTGGAAGAATTGGTGGGCGACATCAAATTCTACTCGGTTACCTACCGATTATGGAAAATAGAAGGACTTGAATCCGACTGTGAGGATTACGGACAAGCTGTATCTTACAAAGGAGAAATTCCAGAAGAATTACTGAGCTTTAAGCTAGACGATCACCACGTGTTTCCAAAAGGAAAAATACTGCCAGTTTGTGGAAATACGTACAAAATGTTGCAAGAAACTCGGTTTAAAAACTACTTTGATTTTTATGGAACATGGGACACGCATTACGGAATATTTGAAGGATGCGGAGGAAATATTCCTTTTACCTCCGATACAAGTAATCGCGAAGGAGCTTCTTGTTGTTAAGGATTATTTTTAAAAATTTGTCATTCCTGCGTAGGCAGGAATCCGTATAACGAGAATCATTCTGGTTTTAGCCATTAACAAATGAAATAAAAACAATCCCTGTTGCTACACAATGTGATTTTTTGAGTTTCATTAATACCCGTATTTCTCTTTCCAAATCGCCTGAAGTTTTTTTCTCATTTCATTCTCCCTGGCGTTATTTCCTGGTTCAAATAATTTTTTTCCAGCTATTTCTTCAGGAAAGAATTCTTGTTCCACAAAATTCCCTTCATGATTGTGAGCATATTGATACTCTTTGCCGTAGTTTAATTCTTTCATGAGTTTTGTGGGAGCATTACGCAAATGGAGCGGAACGGGTAAATTTCCTGTTTCGGCTACCAATGCTTGAGCGCTTGCAATGGCTGCATAACTTGCATTACTTTTGGCTGAGCAAGCTAAGTAAGTGACACATTGAGCCAATATGATTCGAGATTCGGGAAATCCTATGATGGAGACAGCTTGAAAACAATTTGTTGCCATCACCAAAGCGGTAGGATTTGCATTTCCTATATCTTCTGAGGATAAAATAAGTAATCTTCTGGCGATAAATTTTGGGTCCTCTCCTCCTTCTATCATCCGAGCCAAATAATACAAAGCTGCATTGGGATCACTCCCTCTAATGGATTTTATAAAAGCCGAGACAATGTCATAATGTTGCTCCCCAGATTTGTCGTAAAGGATTGTTTTGTCTTTAATCAAACTGTGAACCAATTCGTTGGTCAATTGTATTTTTCCCTTCTCCGCGCTACTGATTACTAATTCCAATAGATTCAATAATTTTCGCGCGTCTCCACCAGATAATTTGATAAGTTCCTCCGTTTCCTTTACCTCAATGTCTAATTGAGCAAGTTCTTTGTCTTCCCTCACGGCTTTCCGTATCAAATCGTCAAGATTTTTCTTCGTAAAGTGTTCCAATACATAGACTTGACTTCTAGAGAGCAAGGCAGGAATTACTTCAAAAGATGGGTTTTCTGTAGTCGCTCCAATGAGGGTGATTATACCTTTCTCTACCGCTCCCAAAAGTGAATCTTGTTGCGATTTGCTGAAACGGTGAATTTCATCGATGAATAGTATCGCATTACTCCCCCCAAACATTCCTTGGCTCTTTACTTTATTTATTATCTCCCGAATATCTTTTACTCCCGAATTAATGGCACTCAGCGTATAGAAAGGTCTCTTGAGAGAATGTGCTATAATATTTGCCAACGTAGTTTTTCCCACTCCTGGTGGCCCCCATAAAATGAGAGAAGGAATGAATCCCGACTCAATTGCTTTACGCAAAGAGGCTCCTTCGCCTACCAATTTTTCTTGTCCCAGGTAAGTTTCTAATGAGGTTGGCCTCAATCTTTCAGCTAACGGTGTTTTATTCATTCCCATGTGATACAAGTTTTATTACAACATAAAATGACTCTATAAACCAAAAATTTCCTTTTTTGTTCGCTTCCATCTTCTGTGCGACCAAAGCCAATATTCCGGCTTTGTGCGAATGGTCGTTTCCAGTTTTTCTCCATACAAGTTCATAATTTCACCCTTTTCTAATTCCTGAGGTGTTTCGGTAATCAATTCGAATTTTACCGAATAATAGCCTCGTTTTACTTTTTTCATTTCGCAATACACCACGGGCCAATCAAATAGTTTGGCGTATTGTTCTGCTCCCATGAGCACAGGAGTTTCTCTCCCCAAGAACTTCGTCCAATAGGCCCGTGTGGGGTTAGAGGGCCACTGATCGGAAGCAAAAAAAATAGCAATGGGCGATTCGTGTTCTTTCTTGAAATACTTGAGTGTTTCTGCCATTGGAAACATGGTAAGACCAAGTTTTTCTCTGGCCTCCTTCATTTTTTTATCGTAGAATTCGCTGTTTAGTGGTTTGTAAATTGCATGTTGTTGGTGTTTGGCTAAATCACCGATCGCTACTGCAAGCATCTCCCAATTTCCGTAATGACTTGTAGCGATTACAACAGATTTTCCTTTCTCATAAAGAGCATCTAGTAAATCAGGATTTTCAAATTTCACTCGTTTCTTTATTTGAGAACGAGAAATCGTAAAATTTTTAAATACTTCTACCAACAAATCAGCAAAGTGTCGATAGAAATCTTGAACAATTCGTTGAATTTCTTTGTCCCCTTTTTCGGGAAATGATAAAGCAATATTTTCCGCTATCACTTTTTTTCTGTACCCCAATACGTAATACAACATGACGTACAAAAAAGTAGAAACTGAGTACAACAAAAAGTAAGGCAGTTTAGAAATAGGATAAAGCAGAATGTAGTATAGAATAGCTCCTAGTTTATATTTCATATCAATTCGTTTCTACTTCGCTCAGTACTTGTTCTTTGGTTTTTTTCCATCGTTTGTGCGACCACAACCAAAAAGGTGGATCTCTTTCAATCGTCTTCTCCAATAATTCTACATATTTTTCAATTATCCCTCCTTCTTTCTCCTCCCTAGGATTGTTGGTTAACTCATGGTATCTCGTGACAAAATGCCCTCTTTTTTCTCTAATTATTTCGCAATACACCACAGGCCAATCAAATTCCTTTGCGTATTTTTCGGCTCCAAACAAGAAAGGTGTTTCGCGTCCTAAGAAATTAGTCCAATGTGCCCTTATCGGATTAGATGGCCACTGATCCGATCCAAAAATAATTGTTCGAGGCGAGGAATCTCCTCGTTCAAAATACTGTTTAGTTTCTTTCATCGGAATCATTTCCAACCCATATTTCCCTCTACTTTCTTTCATTTTTTTATCAAAAAATTGATTGGACAAAGGCTTGTAGATGGCCATTTGTTTGAGTTGAGAAACACGACTCACTGCCACAGCAAACAACTCCCAATTTCCGTAATGACCTCCAATAGTGATGATGGATTTTCCTTGAGTGTAATAGTCGTTAAGCAGTTCAATGTTCTCGAATCTCATTCTTTTCTGAACTTGTCTCGAGGTAATAGAGAAATTCTTTATTGATTCTACAATCAAATCACAAAAATGAAGATAAAACCTACGAACAATGGTATTCTTCTCCTTTATTGTTTTATTCGGAAAGGCAGAAAAAATATTCGCTCTAATTACTTTTTTTCGGTATCCTACTCCGTAAAAGGTTACAAGAAACACCAAATTGGCAATACCGTAAAGCAAAAAATGCGGCAAAAATGATAAGGGTTTTATCACTAAATAGTATAAAATTTTTGAACCCATAGATAAAAACAAATATAAGGATATCAGCGAGATTATAAGCATAAAAAAAGCCCTCAACGCATGTTGAGGGCTTTTTTACTTTCTGTTCCAAAGAAAGAAATATTCCTTATTTTTTTAATTGATCTACTACTGCTTTGAAAGCTTCTGGGTGATTCATTGCTAAATCAGCCAATACTTTTCTGTTCATAACCATTCCAGATTTGTTATACGCACCCATAAAAGATGAGTAACTCATTCCGTTTAGTCTTGCAGCAGCATTTATTCTTAATATCCACAATTTTCTAAAGTTTCTTTTCTTTTGTTTTCTGTGAATGTAAGAATAAGCCATTCCTTTTTCTACTGCGTTTTTCGCAACAGTGTATACATTTTTTCTTTTCCCAAAGTATCCTTTGGCAGCTTTAATGATTTTTTTTCTTCTTTTACGTGAAGCTACGCTATATGTCGTTCTTGGCATGTTGTTAATTTTTTAGTAGTCAGTGCTCTTGCGAGTCTTTTCTTTGTTTACTGAATACTTGGTGTTAATAATTGAACCTACTTTTCTTTGTGTTAGATACACAATTGTTGCTTGATGTTGGCTACGTCAGCTTTGTCTACCAAAGTGGCTTTTGTCAAGTTTTTCTTTCTTTTGTGTGCTTTCTTAGTCAAAATATGACTTTTGAATGCGTGTTTTCTTTTCAGTTTTCCTGAACCAGTTACCTTGAATCTCTTCTTGGCACTAGATTTTGTTTTCATTTTTGGCATACTGCTAAAATTTTTTATGGTTTATTTTTTCTTTGGAACTAAGTTTACTATCATTTTTTTACCTTCCATCTTAGGCATGGCTTCTGGCAATCCGTATTCTTCGAGCTCGCTTACGAATTTAAGAAGCAATACTTCTCCTCTTTCTTTAAACACTATCGTTCTTCCTTTGAAAAAAACATAAGCTTTCACTTTTGCCCCTTCTTCAAGGAATTTTTTGGCATGATTTAACTTAAAGTTAAAATCGTGTTCATCGGTGTTTGGACCAAAACGTATCTCTTTTATCACAACCTTCGTTTGCTTAGACTTAAGCGCCTTTTGCTTCTTCTTCTGGTCATACAAAAACTTTTTATAATCAATGATTTTACATACCGGTGGAATGGCTTTTGGTGATATTTCTACCAAGTCCAATTCCATTTCCTCCGCCATTTTTCTGGCTTTGTCAATAGATACAACTTGGGGTTCTACATTGTCACCAACAAGACGCACTTCCCTAGCACGAATCTTTTCGTTGATTTTATGAGGGTCCTCTTTTTTCTCGTACCTTCTGTTTCTATTGTTGTTTCTTAAAGCTATGACCTTTAGTTTTAGTTAATATTTTATTTGTTCTTCTACTTCTTTATTTACTAATTCTGCGAAGTCCTTTAGGCTAAAACTACCTAAATCTCCTTCTCCTTGTTTTCTTACAGAAACCACGTTTTCATTGGCTTCCTTCTCCCCCACAATAAGCATATATGGAGTTTTTTCAAGCTCTGTATCTCTAATTTTCTTCCCTATTTTCTCATTTCTAGAGTCTACAAGGGCACGAATATCGTAATTTTTTAGAGATTTAGAAAGATTTTTACAATAATCATTGTATTTTTCACTTAATGGTAATATTGCGACTTGGGTTGGAACCAACCACAAAGGAAACTTTCCTGCACAATGTTCTATCAATACAGCCACAAATCGTTCCAACGAACCAAACGGTGCTCTATGAATCATAACTGGCCTATGTTTCTGATTGTCAGCTCCTGTATATTCTAGTTCAAATCTTTCTGGCAAATTATAATCTACCTGTATTGTTCCAAGCTGCCAGCTTCTTCCTATGGCGTCTTTTACCATAAAATCCAACTTAGGGCCATAAAAAGCCGCTTCACCATATTCGATTACCGTATTCAGTCCAGCTTCTTTGGTTGTATTAATAATGGCTTGCTCCGCCTTTTCCCAATTTTCGTCACTCCCAATATACTTCTCACGATTAGTTTTGTCTCGTAAAGAAATTTGAGCAGTGTAATCCTGAAAATCTAGGGCTTTGAATACAAATTTGATTAAATCAATCACCTTCGAAAATTCTTCTTCCACTTGATCTTGCATACAAAATATGTGTGCATCATCTTGCGTAAACCCTCTCACTCGAGTTAATCCATGTAACTCTCCACTTTGCTCATACCTGTAAACAGTACCAAATTCTGCAAAACGCACAGGCAAATCTTTATAGGATTTTGGGGAGGAATTATATATTTCACAGTGGTGAGGGCAGTTCATCGGTTTCAAGAGAAACTCTTCTCCTTCGTTGGGTGTTTTTATTGATTGAAACGAGTCTTCTCCATACTTTTCGTAGTGGCCTGAGGTTACATACAAGTCTTTGTGCCCAATG
>JALRIS010000024.1 GCA_023255335.1 Flavobacteriales bacterium
CTCTTCTAAAAGATGAGGTGCCTATTATTGAATTAGTTTTTATCTCTTGAAGTTTAATTCCATCCCTGCTGATAAGAATTTCTCTTGGATCATTACGTGATAAAAAAAAATTTGATAATAAACCTTTTGTCCTTTCACAAGTCTAAGAACCGTAACAATAATTTACCACACATTGCACCTACACGACCAAGACATATTGCAACTGTTCACCACTGCGGGCAAAGAGGAAGTGGCGTTTGGAAAATTGGTCGAAAAATATCAACAGCGAATATATTGGTACATCCGCAAAATGGTCATCAACCACGAAGATGCCAATGACGTGACCCAAAATACCTTTGTGAAAGTGTGGAAAGGATTGTCAGGTTTCAAAAAAGAGTCGAACCTATTTACTTGGATGTACCGAATTGCCACCAACGAAACCCTAAACTTTATCAAAGCCAACAAAAAACGAGTGACACAATCCATCGAAGACATTCAGATAGAAAACAGAAAAGACGATTCGTTTTTTACAGGGGACGAAATAGAAGCCAGACTCTATCAAGCAATAGCTACCTTGCCCGACAAACAAAAATTGGTATTCAATATGAAGTATTTTGACGAACTGAAGTACACCGAAATTGCGGAGATTGTGGGTGGAACGGTGGGCTCGCTGAAAGCCTCATACCATCACGCTCAAAAAAAAATAGAAGCACACCTCACGACCTATGATTGAGAAGGAAAATAGAAATTAAACCATTGAGAAGAAGAATTGTCAAAGAAACAACACACCATGAAAACGACTGACGAACATACCAAAAACGAATTTCCGACCTTGGAACAACTGAAAGGAAAATCGGGATTTACCACTCCCGAGGGATATTTTAACTCGCTCCAGCGCTCCATCCTGAGCCAAACGACCGAGACCCAAAAAGCACCCAGCGTATTTTCGATGTACCGAGTGTTGGGATACGCAGCCTCAGTAGTAGTAATTGTGGGTGTTGCCTCTGTGTTTTTTTTGGGAAGAAATGATCAATCCTCCCTTGACGAATTTGGGCAACTTACCGTAAACGAGTACTTTGAGGAGGTTTCTGGGGTGGACCTAGAACTGGACGAAACATTGGAATTTGACGAAATGGCAATGAACTAATCCAAAACAAAACGACACGTAGTAACAACCAAAAATTTTAAACTCATGAAAACAATAAACATAGCCCTTATCGCCCTTTTTACCCTAATTGGAGTAACAGGAATGGCTCAAAAAAGCGAAGACAGAATGAATCATCGTTTGGCAAAAGCCGACAGTATTCTGATAGCTGAGTTGGAATTAACAGCCACCGAACAAGCCAATTTTTTGCCACTGTATCACGAATATGTGAAAGCAAAAAAAGAAAACCGAAAGAAATACCTGACTTCGGAACGAAAAGGCAAGAAAAAAATGGACGAGCTGACCGATGCCGAACTCAATGAGATTATTACCAATCGATTTGCATTCAAACAAGGCGATTTGGACATCCAAAAAAGCTACCACGAACGATTCAAAAAAACACTGCCGATGAAGAAACTCGCCAAGTTTTACCACATCGAAAAGCGCATGTTTTCGCGAAAAGGTCACCACAAAGGAAAAGGAAGGCACTAACCGTAAAACCATGAAATTCTATCCCTGAACATTCTCGAGCATGTTCAGGGATTTTTTTTTGAATAAAAATTAAGGTTTTTGCCAGTTTTCTGTGAACTTGGAAAAGACGAAATTCCTTTCTTTGATAATTACCAAAACAACTAAAATATTCTCGGTTTTTGGTCTGCAATGGCAATCAAAATAGCTCAACAATCAAAAAAATAGTTTTACTTTTGAAGTATGGAAAGCAAAGAAATATTTCATACGTTGCAAGCACAAACCACGCCTTTTCCGATAGGGTTGGAAATAGCGCGAGCTGAGGGTTTGTTGATTTACGATCAGCACGGAAAAGCGTATTATGATTTGGTTTCGGGATTGGCCGTGACCAACATTGGGCACCGTCACCCAAAAGTGGTAGAAGCGATAAAAAAACAAGTCGATACCCACTTGCACGTAATGCCTTACGGGGAGTTTATCCAAACTCCACAATTGGAATTGGCAGAAAAACTCAACGAGATTCTGCCCGAAAACTTGACTACGAGCTATTTTGTAAATTCGGGAGCCGAAGCTGTGGAAGGAGCATTGAAACTCGCCAAAAGATATACCGGAAAACGAGAAATAATTGCCTGCCACAAATCGTATCATGGAAGCACCCACGGAGCATTGAGCGTGTCGGGAAATCCTGTAAAACAATCGGCTTTCAAACCCCTGTTGCCCGAGGTGAACTTCATTACGTTCAACGAATTGGCAGATTTGTCCAAGATTACCGAACATACAGCTTGTGTGATTATCGAAACCGTGCAAGGCGATGCAGGAGTTCGAATTGCCGACTTGTGCTACCTACAACAATTACGTGAAAAATGCACCAAAACTGGCACTTTGCTCATTCTGGACGAAATCCAAACAGGATTCGGTCGAACGGGCACTTTGTTTGCCTTTGAGCAGTACGGAATTTCGCCCGATATTTTGGTTATTGCCAAAGCCTTAGGTGGCGGAATGCCAATCGGGGCTTTTGTCTCGAGCAAAAAAATAATGGATTGCCTCACTCACAATCCCATGCTGGGTCACATTACCACGTTTGGCGGACATCCAGTAAATTGTGCCGCTGCTGTGGCAAATATTCAAGTCATTCAGGAAGAACACCTGGTGGCTGATGTTCACAAAAAAGGAGCTTTGGTGAAGGAGCTGCTCTCTCATTCTGTGGTGAAGGAAATAAGACAAATAGGACTGATGTTAGCCATTGACCTCGAGAACGAAGAAATAACCCAAAAAGTTGTAGAAGGCTGCATGGCAAGAGGCATTATCACATTTTGGTTTTTGTCTTGCCCAGCAAGTTTTAGGTTAGCGCCACCGCTTACCATTTCTATGGAAGAAATCCGAAAGGTATGTGGAGTGATTTGTGAGGTTTTTGATGAGTTGAAGTAAAAGTTAGGTTAAACCAACTTTCCATCTGTCATCCTGAACTTGATCCAGGATCTTGCAGAGAATATTTCACGTTTACGTTGGCAAAATTTCAGTGAATAGAGGTGCTAAAATAAATTCAGCATGATCCAAAGTTTTATTTGCTATCACCCTTCCGCCTCAAGCGCTGCTGCCAATTCATCGGTCATTTCGAGGGTGTGGTACACGACATTTACATCGTCATCTTCCTCCATTTTTTCGATCAATTTTAGTACTTGTTTGGCTTTTTCCACTTCCAGTGCCATGGTGGTGGTTGGGATTCGCTGAAGCTCGGTAGTTTTTACCTCAATTTTCATTTCGGCCAATTTCTTTTGCATGTCTCCGTAGCTATCAAACGAAGTGTAAATCAATACATCCTCTTCTTGCACGTCTATTTCTTCTAGCCCTGCATCTATCAATTCAAACTCCAAATCTTCTAGCTCCCAGTCTTTTAGTAATTCGCGAGCGATGGTAAACACTCCTTTTCGGTCAAACATAAACGAAAGCGAACCGTGAGTCCCCAATTCTCCGCCATACTTGCTAAAAACAGCTCTTACATTGGCAACTACCCGATTGTTGTTGTCCGATGTAGCTTCTACAAACACCGCAATTCCATTGGTGGCATATCCCTCAAAAGTGTACTCCTGCAAGTCTGCCGCATCGTCTCCCGAACCTTTTTTGATGGCTCGTTCCATCGTGTCTTTGGGCATGTTGGCACCTTTGGCGTTTTGGATAGCCAATCGCAGCGAAGGGTTAGAATCTGGATCGGCACCGCCATCTCTGGCAGCAATTGTGATTTCTTTGATGATACGAGTAAATATTTTTCCTCGTTTGGCATCTTTTGCTCCTTTTTTGTGCTTAATGGTTGACCATTTACTATGTCCTGACATGTTTGTATTTATTTGTATTCCGACCTTGGGCAGAATGTGAATAATCCCTTATCTTTGGGCGGTAAAGTTACAAAATAACTCCCTAATCAAAAAATCATTTTTGCCGACTGATTGTTATGAAAAAAGTAAAAAACATCCTCATTTTTGTGTCTGGAAATGGCTCTAACATGAGCAATCTCATCGAGCATTTTGATTCCAATCCCGAGGTATCGGTTGAAGCGGTTTTTTCGAACAAACCAGCCTGTGTAGGAATCATCAATGCGCAAAAAGCGGGGATAAACACCATAGCTTTTACTCCCGAAGAGCTTCACTCTGGAAGAGTAGCCGAATTGGCTCAGCTACTCAATCCCGATTTGATTGTGTTGGCAGGGTTTTTACTCAAAATTCCCAAAGAATTTACTGCCACGTTTGAAGGCAAAATCCTGAACGTTCATCCTTCATTACTGCCAAAATTTGGAGGGAAAGGAATGTACGGAAAACACGTGCACAAAGCAGTGATAGCAGCAGGAGAAACAAAGTCGGGTATTACGTTTCATTTTGTAAACGAACACTATGACGAGGGCAACATCATTGCTCAGTTTGAATGCCCAATCGCACCCACCGAAAAGGTAGAAACATTACAACAAAAAATACAACAATTGGAGCATACTCATTTTCCGAGTGTGGTAGAAAAACTACTTGCCCAATGAGCCATATTTACATATATACAGATGGATCTGCCCTCGGAAACCCTGGGCCAGGAGGCTACGGCATAGTGCTAATGGCAGGCAAGCATTACAAAGAACTGAGCGAAGGTTATCGGCACACCACTAACAACCGCATGGAGCTGCTGAGCGTGATTGTAGCACTGGAGCAATTGAAAAAACCAGGGTACAAGGTTCGGATATTTTCGGATAGTAAATACGTGGTAGATTCGATAGAAAAAAAATGGGTGTTTGGTTGGGTAAAAAAGAATTTTAAAGGCAAAAAAAATGCTGATTTGTGGAAGCGTTTTTTGGCGATTTATCCCAAGCACCAAGTAGAATTTGTGTGGGTAAAAGGCCATGCAGGAAACAAATACAACGAGGTGTGCGATCAGCTAGCGGTAGCAGCCGCCCATGGCAAAAACTTAATGGTAGATCAAGGGTACGAAGATTCTCAGAAAGAGGAAAATGGGTTGTTTTAAGAACTTTTAATCAATAAAACGCTTTGTCATTCTCGAGAAAAGCGGAAATCTTGAATTGAGTAATGGTTTGTGTATGATGCGTATCCCGAAGGTTGTACACTATGCACTGTGTTGTGCTTTCGTTCTTTTATTTTTCAATATTACTGTAAACCAATCCTTTCCAATACATTTCTTTTTCTGCGTCCAAGGTGTTTACAAATTTCAAATCAAATTCGGCTTTAATTATCCCTTTGTTGAACAGTTGTTTATCAATTCTAATTTGCCCTTCTTTCATTCGAAATATTTGTTTCCCAAGGTCAGTAATACTATTGTAATCAATCCATGCACTAAAAGAATCATTCTTGATTTCAATGTTCAAACTACTATGTGTAGAAACATTGCAAGCCGATTGCCCAAGCATAGAATTGTTTGCTTGCTTTTTAAAAGTCATAAAGTTTGTACCCGCCCATTCATAAGTCGAAGCTTCAGATTTAATTGAGTGAAACAAATGGGTTGTATCGACAATTGCGTAGAACGCTTTTAATGAGTCAGGATATATTTTCCCTTCTTCATTTTTCATTTGGTCTATTTCAGGTGGACAAATTCCATCGCAACTTAATTGCCCAAATTTATTCTTGTAAACACCTTCATGATAACTCCATCTCTCTTTGAATGAAAAGTCGTTTTCGATATTATCGACCCATTTGATAGAAATCCATTTTGTTTCATCCTTTTTAGTAAAAGACAAAATTGTCAAACAAGTCAGTATGAGTACAATTGATTTCAGTTTCATAGTCTTTTATTGCATGTTGCACAACAGTTCAATAAAGCAAATCAGTCAATCTGAACTTGATTCAGATGTTGTTGATTAGAAGCTCCTTCAGTATCAAATATAGATTCAGCATTAGGTGTGGAATGACTGATAAAAATCACCTTCCTGTGCCTCTTCAAGTCGGGAACTTAACATTAATATCCCAATTTGGCTCTAACTTTTGCTAGTACTTCATTGGCAATATTGGATGCTTTTTCGGCTCCGATTTTTAGCTGTTCTTCTATCAAGTGAGGGTTTTCGGTGTAGTAATTGAATTTTTCTCTCTCTGTTTTGAATTTTTCGGTAATCAACTCAAACAACGCTTGCTTGGCATGGCCATACCCATATCCGCCTGCTGCGTAATTGGCGCTCATCTGGGCAATTTGCTCCTCGTTGGCTAGCAAACTGTAAATCGCAAAACAATTGCAGGTGTCTGGGTTTTTGGGGTCTTCGAGTGGTGTGCTATCCGTCTCGATAGACATGATTTGTTTTCGGAGTTTTTTATCCGGCAAGAAAATATTGATCACATTGTTCTTGGATTTACTCATTTTGGATCCATCCGTACCCGGAATTAACATGGTGTTTTCTTGTATTTTTGGCTCAGGCAGCACAAGTGTTTCTCCCATTTGATTGTTGAATCGGCTAGCTACATCTCTCGTCATTTCGATGTGCTGAAGCTGGTCTTTTCCTACAGGAATCACCTCCGAATCGTAGAGCAAAATATCCGCAGCCATGAGCATTGGGTAATCAAACAATCCGGCATTCACATCATCCAATCGGTCTGCTTTGTCTTTGAATGAGTGAGCCAGTTTGAGCCGTTGGTAGGGAAAAAAACAATTTAGATACCAAGTAAGTTCGGTCACTTGCGGAATATCACTTTGGCGATAAAACACTGTTTTGTTTACATCCAATCCACAAGCGAGCCAAGCTGCAGCAGTATTCAGGGTGTTGGTTTTGAGGGTCTCCGCATCCTTTATCTGAGTTAAGGTATGCAGGTTGGCAATGAACAAAAACGATTCATTGTCGGTGTTTTCGGACAATTGGATGGCTGGGATGATGGCTCCCAATAAATTTCCTAGGTGGGGAGTTCCTGTACTTTGTATACCGGTAAGTATTCTTGCCATAATGGATGGTTGGATGTTTTTTTGAAAGTCAAAGTAAATAAAATTTTATGGGTTAAACCTAAAACTATCTCTGAATTTCAATTAAATATTCTTTCTGTAGAAATAGTTTCAAGTCCTCGTACATGGAATTAATTTCACTTAAATTATCTCTCCTCACATAACGTGTCTTTAGATTAGTATCTAATTCCCTTAATAATTTTGGTAGCCTTTTAATTCCCACAGCCTCACAACTACCTAAAAGTTTATGACTTAGCTGCTTCGCGTTTAAAAAATCTTGGGCTTCGATGTACAAGTTCATCAGAACAAAATCTTTCTCTGCATTGCTCAAGAATATTTCCAGTGCCTGCACATAAATGTCGCTACCTAATTCCTTTTCTACGCTTTTTTTAATCACGGGTAATTAGTTCTATTATTTCGTTTGTCAATGGTTTTTTCAGCACCTGAAAAAGTTCGTGTTTTTTAAAAAACTCCTCGTCTACCCCCTGCTCTGCAAACAAGAAAATCTTGTCTATCTTCTTTTCAACTGGGAGTTCACTATGGTTCTTTAAAAACTCTAATCCGTTCATAACCGGCATATTCATGTCCAACAGGGCAATATTAACTTTCTCACTGGAGTTCAAATAATCCAATGCCTCTTTTCCATTAAAAAAAGGAATAACCTCACAACCTTCAATTTCTTTGGTGAGCTTCCTTTTATTGATGAAATTGGTTGTTACATCATCATCAATTAACGCTATTCTCATGTTTGGTTTTGTTCAGTTCGTCAAATTTTTCCTTTACATCTTTTTTGTATTTCCTAGAAAGAGGAATGGTAGAATTTCTAATTACAACCTCTTGTGAAGTTATTTTATTAATCTTTCGAAGATTTACAATGTAAGACCTATGCACCCTAACAAATACTGCCGGATCAAGTGTTTCCTCTATTTGTTTTAGTATTCCGGTAGTGGTTATTTTTCCTTCTGTTGTACAATATGTTATGTAACTACTCGATCCTTCTATATAGCCAATATTTCGGTACGGCACTTTTTGAGTTTCTCTATTCTTTTTGATTAAAATAAATTCGTCTTCTTTTTCGAGTATTGCATCGGGATTTGGAGTTCCAAATATTCTTCGTTTTGCTTTATCTACTGCACTCGTTAGCCTTTCCAAATCTACGGGCTTTACGATATAATCAATGGCGTCAAACTCAAAAGCTTTGATAGCATGTTTTGTTTGAGACGTGATAAAAATTACATTCGGTTTTACCTCTAACTTTTCTAGCATATCTACCCCGTTTTCATAAGGCATTTCAATATCTAGCAACATGAGCTCAATATCAGTCCTTTCTATTGTTTCTCTTGCCTCTATGGCATTTGAACAGGCTTTTACTAAATTGAGGGATCCATTTTTTTTCACTAGGTTGGTGAGAATAAACCTTGAAGTTTCATCATCATCAACGATTATGCACGAAATTAGTCTTGACATTCGGTCGTTGGTTAAAGTGGATATCAAAACAAAAATACAAAAAAAAGAGTTAAGTACCTGATGCTCTTTATTCTTGCTTTTTTCGGTACAAAATCAACTGGACTGTAAGGTAGCTTTCTTCGTGTACCACTTCCCATTTTGTTTCCAGTTCCGTCAGTTCATTATCTGTAAATTCATTGACCACATTTGAATAAAGAATATACTCTTGATTCACAAAGTCTACCTCAGGAAAAGACCAATTATTTTCCGAAAGATCCAAGTATTTTTGTGAGTAAGCACCAGGAAAATCAAAGCCAATACTTTTTTTATCCATCTTATTTTTATCCATGTAATTTACCATTGATTGCCGCAATGAATAGTAAGGGAGATGCGCCAAAGTTGAGTCCCATCCTTGAGCTACTGATTTTGGATACACCCAAAAACTTCCCGAAATAAGTCCTACAATTAGGATTGAAACCCCCGCTCTCTTCCATCTTGTTGAATTATTCAATTCCAACAACACAAAGAGTACCAAAAGAGAAAAAGCAATGTAAACGGGCATGAAGTATCGGTGACCTTTGAGATCGGTGTAAATAATTGCGGGAATTGCCAAAAAACTAACTATCAAACCAAACAGGAGCAATAGTTGTTTAAATTGAGTGGATTTTCTTAACTGAGAAACTCCAACAATAACTAGGGTGATTAATCCTACAAGCCAAACAAATAGTCGACCAAAATCAATAATTCGCCAACCAAAAATGAACGTATTTTTTATCATTCCTTGGAAGCTTTCTTTTTCAAAAAACAAAGCCCATGGGGAATTTTCGTGATATCCTATCCACCCTTTTTGAAGAAAATGATAGTAACTAAATACTAAAAAAATAAAAGCTGCAGGCAGGTAAGGAATTCCAGTTTTTATAAGCTGAACAAGTCTATTTTTTGCGTTTTCTTGTTTGTTCCAAAACCAAATCACTTCAAACAAAAATAAAGGAACTGTGAGAATCATTCCTCTTAAACTAATCAGAAACAAGCAACTAAAAGCGAATGCAATTCTCCATTTACTCCGTTTTACTATAGAATTAATAGCCAGTAGAAAGAAAAAAAGAAGTGGAACATCCGGTGAAACCAAACTTATTTGACTCAATAGAGTCGTATCCAAAAAAATAATAATTAATACCCAAATCAAGTATTTTCTTTGAAAAAAATGAAGAACTAACAACTGAAGCTGCCAGGCTATTCCAAGAGCAAAAGGCAAAATAAAGAGGTGACTTATCCATAAACTTTTTCCAAAAATTGTCCATAGCACTGCCAATAAATATCCAAAAGTAGGAATATGACCACTGTCGATATGGTTGGGCAAAAAACTGATCGCTAGATCATTTTCGTAAAAAAAAGTAGCATGTTTAGCGCCAAGCTGAACCGTGTCCCAAAAGAAAATATGGTTCAACGAACACACTACTAACAGGCTTAAACCTATTGATATGAGCAAAAACTCCCAATATGCTTGTACAAAGTTCTTCATCTTATTTATGTTCATAGATTTTCACTACCATCTGTTGGATTTCTATGTCAATTTTTTCCTTGTTCCAAAGATAGATCTTCAATCCGTCTTTGCCATTTCGGATATGAGGAGTCATGTAATACGACTTGTGTTCGATCACATTTGTTGCCGCATCACTGTCTACTGCCAATCGCGAACTAGCATATCCGTAAGCACCTTCTTTTCGGTTCATGTGAGTGACTACAAGAGGAAGATTATTAGGGTCTGACTCTTGATTTTTGTACCTCACCAAAACCTCAACCCAAATATGGTCTTTGTTGGTGAGAGTCTTGAATGATTTTTCAAATGTTGGTGAAAACTCCCTGGTTGGATTTAGTGTAAATCCAGCTGAGGCAGTGGTGGAAGCTATAGGAAAAGTAGCTATCAGGTTATACTGATCCTTTTGAGTGAATTCATGTTGTCCATCAAAATTTCGATATACTGACAAAAGCGCCCTATCTTCCTCTTTCACAGAAGTTTTAAGAAATGTTGCTAGGTAGTATTCTTTGGTCATTCGGTAGGGATCTAAAATTCCATTTCTCAGTTGCCACCATTGAAATTGATTCAACAAAGTAGCTGCAGAAATAAAGAGGGTAAAAAGCACTTTTATCGCTGTGCTTTTGGTCCCAAGGAACTGAAGAAAAAACCCCAAAGAAACTGCCAAAATGGGATACACTGTAATCAACGGACGGTTGGAAAAAGCTGCACCATACCACCATTCTGTCCAGCTAAATATGATGTACGAAGTAAAGATGAAATAGAGAAAAAACGAGAGTGCTATTTCTCTTCTTTTCTTGAGGAAAAAGTAAAACCCAATTACCGAAAACAACATAACCGGTGTATACACAAACCAACCTTTTTTGAAACTAAACAAAGAGTCTATTACGTACGGAGAAAACACATCTAAGCCTACTCCAGGATTAATATAACTGTCGTAAAACAGGGATCCAGTTTTTACATACCAATAACTCATCTGGGGAGATGCAATAAGAATACACATCAAAATAGTCCAGAAAAATTGGTTTTTATTCTGGTTGATTATTTTCAATTTTTCCTTCAGCGTGGCTTTGTTGTACACTCCGAAAAAAAACGGGAGTAGTAGAATGAGTATTTCGCTGGGTTTCACCAAGGACATAAAGGTTATTGATATTCCTATCCCCATCAAGTTGACCAACCTCTGGTTTTTATGCCATTGGATCGTATTCCAGATTAAAATAGAGACAAACAGGAACAATACGTTCACTGTTTCAAGATTTTTCAGGGTCAAATGATGTGAATAATTCGTGGCTAGAACAAGAATCAGTAAAACGATTGAGCTTAGTTTTTCTGGAAAGAAATGCAGTAAAATTTTTCTCAAAAAATAAAGTCCAACAAAGGTATATACTAATCCGCCAACCACCATTGCCACTTGATAAGGCATACTGAATCCATCCATGGGGTAATCCAACACAAAGGCACATCCATGACCCAGTAAAAAGAAAGGTAGAAAAAGCATTGCCATTCCCAAGAGAAAGAAATACATTGGTCTTCCGTCCGGAGTGGAAGATAATTGATACAAGGTATCCGTTAGTTGTCTTTTTTCATTCACTTGTTGTATCCACTCTCTGTTTTCCATGAGAGGATCCTCATAAATAAAAGTTGCGGGTAACGGAAGATAGTAGCCAAGCACATCCCACGATGTTTCTTTCTCGGAAATATTGCACAGCCTAAAAACCAAAATAAGTGAACACAAAAACAACAGAGTCCGAAAGGACAAAGAACTTGTGAAATGTGAAAAGAAGTAATTCATTTTGGTTGAATAATTTGTCGCTAACTTACAAGAATTACGACAGAATTAATTCCTATTTCATGAAAAGAATTTTGCTTACTTGTGTAGAAGTTCCCTCAGGTGAGGTCATAAAGACTAAATAAACGCCAGAGCTGGCCCTCTCCCCATTCAATTTTTTTCCTTCCCAAATTGCTTGTCCTCCAATTGATTTTGAGGTGAACACTACATTTCCATAAATATCTGTTATGCGCACCTCAGAATCTGCCACAAGGCCTTTTACTGCGATTTTTCCTTGATATCCTGGAGGAACTGGATTTGGATAGGCATATACATCTTCGTAGGCTGGTTTTCCTTCGGTTGCCTCTCCTTTGTAAGAAATTAATCCTTTGTCGGTTGAAATAAAGACCTCTCCCGTTTCATCATCGATTGCGATATCGTGGATATTATTGGACAACAAAGGGCTGTTTTCTTCCGTAAATCCTAATTCTTGTTCGGTACCATCCGATGACAAAACGAAAATCCCTGCACCTTCTGTTCCTATCCACTTTCTATTTGCTCCGTCAATGGTGATACACGTCACTCGTTCACTGTCTAAGAGTAACTCAACGTTTCCATCTAGCGTAACTTTAATTTTTTGCACTTCAAAACTAGAAGAACTGAATAGCTCCGAAGGGGTGTAAAACACATAAATCCCTTCATCCGTTCCTATCCATATTTCACCTTCTTTGTCCTCCGCAATACAGATTGGAGTGGAATTTAAATTTCCATTGGCTGCACCATTCGATATCTCTTTGTATTGGTCGTCTGTTTCGTCCAGCGGAGTTCCGTTGTCGTTGTATACGAGAACCTTATAATCCTTGAATACCATCCACTTATAGCCATTTTGCTTGTCTACAGTGACGGAAGTTGTCAACCTATTTTGAAAGGCCGAACCACAAAAGAAGGATTTCCAAACGCCACTTTTGGTTTTGAGAACTAACGGGTTTTTCACCCAAGAATTAGCTAACCATAAACTTTCGTTTTCATCAAAGTCTCCATCTTTTACTGCAATCCTGTCATTGTGAGAAGTACTTATTCTCAATTCCGAATTGGTAGTGTCATAAGCAGTCACCACCTTATTATCAGATAATTCTGCAACTCCTTTGGCCGAAAACGAGCACACATATCCTTTAGTTGGCTCATTTGGATTGACTACCATGCCAACAAAGTCATTCATACTTCCGTTAGAAAAATTATATCCATTATACTGATAAGCAGCATTGTAAATCCTCCACTTATCTTCTCTAATATCGTAGTGAAATGCGCCATCGTTGTTGTACGTTTTGTTCCATCCTCCCCCTACAAGTGAACCAGTAGACCCCCATAAATTACCGTCCTCGATTTCAATGTCTAGCACATTGGTGCTATACATAAACTCTGGTGTTTTCCAATTTGCCACAAAATTATTTTTGAATCGAACATTTGCATTTTGTTTGTCGGCTATGTAAAAATAAGTCCCATCATAAGTAATTGCATTACATCGTGGCTTCCAGAAACCATCATAATTTGTCATGGTATGAGTAAGATTTAATGAGGTATCAAAGGCGTATACCGTATCAAAATGATTCACCATTAACTTCCCATTAGATGCCGAAACTGAATAGATTTTTCTTCCTCCGTAAGCGACCAAGGAACTCCAATTACCGTTTTTGAAAACATACACTGAGTCGGAAGTTGGTGACTGAGCAACATTCATTATCAGTGTATTTTGTGTCGCGCCCACGTGCTTTATTTCATTTAAAAAATTGGGGAAAGAAGCAACCCTCGTCCACGAATTGAAATCGGTTAAAAAAGCACTATTTTCTGGCGCCTCGTAGAGGCCGTTCTCGGTTGCCGCATAAATCTTACCACCTTGAATAGTGAGCTGATTGACCCTAACTTGAGAGCCTCCGGGACCGATAATATAGGTGTCTTTTACTTCTTTCTTCTTGATGTTGTACACAACAATTCCAAAACCACACGAAAGGTAAGCAAAGTCTCCTTTGTTGTAAATGTGGTTTACTTTTTTATCTCCAGTAATGGTGCTTTCTCTAATCTGAAACAAGTTGCTCGTCTCGTTTCCTTGAATTAAATCTACGTTTCCATTTACATACCCAATCACAAGACCATTGTTGGAAGTGTTGAACCCAACTGCCGAAAGCCCAATATCAGACAATGCGTCTACCTCGGTTAGTCTTTCTATGGTATTGTCACTATAATCATGGATGATCAGCGCATTGGCCGTGATCCCGTATGCAACCCCTCGATTATAGGTGATATCGATAACATCATTGAAAGGGAAGTAACTTTTCCAATGGCCAATAGGCACCCCTTGAGAGAAAGAACGTACTGTTGTGATTACAAGCAAAAAACTCCAAACAATTTTACTCTTCATAGATTCAGTTTCTGTGTGAACGATAACACCCTTGTGTCTATTGTTCATTCAATAAGTTTATTGCAATCCAACTCATGAGGCCAACACCCAACTCCAAAGAAGATTCATCTACATTAAATGTGGGAGTGTGAAGTCCTGAACTATCACCTGTACCCAGGCGATAAAAGCATCCGGGAAGAGATTGAGTGTAGTAGGAAAAGTCTTCACCCGTCATTCGTAAGTCCAGCTCTACAACATTTTCTTTTCCTATATATTGAATGGCAGCCTCTTTGGCTCGACCGGTCAATGTTTCGTCATTCTTTAGAAATGGGTACCCCTTTCGCACTTCAAATTCACAAGTTCCTCCCATAGATTTGGCTATTCCTTGCGCTAGTTCCACCATGGCTTCATGCGCCTCTGTTCGCCATTCTTCGTTCATGGTTCTAAAAGTCCCTTCTATTTTTACTTCATCTGGAATAATATTGGTTGCACCTCCTGTGGAATTTATTTTCCCAAAAGATAAAACACTTGGGATATCGGGCCTGGCTTTTCTACTCACAATTTGTTGCAAGGAACTTATTATTTCGCAAGCAATCAAAACAGTGTCGGTAAACTTATGTGGCAGCGCTGCATGACCACCTTTCCCTTTTACTGTTAGGTAAAGCTCATCACAAGAAGCCATGTACATTCCAGATCTAAATCCTACTTTGCCCGCTGGTAAATCAGGAAAAACGTGCTGACCAAGAATGGCCTGAGGAGTAGGGTTTTCCAAAACTCCTTCTTTAATCATAAGTGAGGCACCGCCCGGGAGTTTCTCCTCTCCTGGCTGAAAAATCAACTTTAGAGTTCCTTCAAATTCTTGAGTGAGCTGAGAAAGAACCTCCGCTACTCCCAGTAAGGAAGCAGAATGAACATCATGTCCGCAAGCGTGCATGACTCCGTCATTTTGAGATTTATAGGATATATCATTTTCTTCCAATATTGGCAATGCATCCATATCCGCTCTCAAGGCTATCGTTTTTTTCTCTGGATTTCTACCTTTAATGAAGGCTACTATTCCGGTCTTCACAATGCCCTTGGTAAACTCTATACCCAATTCGTTTAATCTATTTTGAATAAACTGCGAGGTGTGTATTTCTTCGAAAGAGAGTTCTGGGTGCTGATGGAGCCACCTTCTATTCTGTACTACCGAAGAGTGATTATTGGCGGTAATTTGTTTTATTTTCTCTACTAAACTATTGCTCATTATTTTCCAAAATATAATTTAAACCCGCTAACAATTAACTTAATAGAAATAAGAAGCATAATTACACCAAAAGCAATTTTGACAATGTTTTGATCTAATTTGTGGGCCAATTTGGCTCCAAAAAAACCTCCTACCACGAAAGTCGCTGCCACAACCCCCGCAACTTTAAGATCTACATTTCCGGCTTTGTAATAATGCATAAAGGCCAAAATACCAATGGGTGGAAGCATGAGAGCCAGACTTGTACCTTGTGCTTGAATCTGAGTAAATCCGAGTAAATAAATAAGTCCTGGAACGATAATTATTCCACCACCAATCCCTATAAACCCCGATAAAATCCCTGCAGTTAATCCGATTAAAACAAGTACAAAAAGTGTTTGAAAATCCAGAGACATGTTAATTTATTAGTTTAAAAATCCAAAGATAACGAAAAGTAACTGATACGACCTTGGTTTACACCGTCTTCGATTCCCCACGACCAATCGTAGCGAACAAAGTACCCAAAAACCTCGGCCCTCAATCCAAATCCGTAACCAAAAATAATGGGCTCTCTTTGGTTTTCGAGAATTACGGTAATTGGTTTTTGGGTAACTTCTCTTTTGTTGAAGGAGTTCTCTAAAGAGTATGGGTCTGGTCCTGTCCATGCCGTTCCGGCATCTGCAAATCCTACAACTTGAAACGAAGACAAAAACTTACTCTGCACCGGATATTGACTAAAATATCTGATAATTGGCCATCTCATTTCGGTATTTACAACGGCAAAGCTGTTACCAAACCTAGTGTTTTGAATAAACCCTCTCATAGGAGTGGCAATTGTTTGAAAAGCAAATCCTTGATCGGTAGGTATAATATTGTCATTGTTGAACTTAGGAGCAAATGCACCATCTACTCCTCCCATGTAATACACTAATTTTCTGTTACCAAATGACGTGCTTGCCGCGAATCGAGTGGCAAAAATTAATTCACGATGAATTTTTTGATAGTTTCGAATATCAGCTCCCAAAACAAAAAAATCAGTTTCACTCTCGGTGAGTTCATTGTAAAACTCGCCAAAAAGTTTCAATCTTGTTCCTTCGTATAGGTTAAGTCCCATATCAAAGGTGTTGTCATAGATGTATTCTAATTTCATTCCACCCATGTTCCGGTAGGTATCCGGACTTTCTAAGCTCGCTCGGTTTACAGAGGAGACAATGGTCATATCATTTCTTAGATTAAAAGTTACTCCCAAGGAGGCAACCTCCGAGAAAGGATACTTAAGCCTATACTTAAGCTCATGAATCATTGTTCTGATTGGATACACCCCATTTTCGTTGGTGTACACTTGACGGGTAAACATGTATTTTTTGTCTATCCGTTGAGACAAATCCTCAAAAGCCAAAAGGTAATCATTGTCTTGAAGATTGAAACTCAGGTTCACACCTCCAATGAGTCGATAATCTTCCATTAAGTCCTTCATTTGAACCATGTTAAAAACATTTACACTAGGATTATTGAATGCTGGCTGAGAGGCATTAAAAACTTGGTAACTGTTGTTGATGAAATTATTGTCCAATTGACTCACCACTTCATCCAAAGAAAAATTAATGGTATATAGTTTTCTTGTAGGTAATTCGAATTCATCGCTTACCACCGACTTTTGGGTTGATATTGAATTTGTCGGATTCATAAACACCATTTCGTTCTTGTCTTTGTTGTCCGATTTCTTCACTTCGGTAGGAGGTTCTTGTTTCTTCACTTCCTCTTTCTTTTCCTCACTTTCAAATTTATAACTATTGGTGTTAATCCTATTTTGTTTTTCTACCTTGGGAGAAACTGAAATAATTTCTACCGTACTTTGTTTTTTATTCTTCCAAAAATTTTCATTTTGTTTGTCAAAGTCTGTAATCATTAACCCCGACATCATTTTATCCATGTTGGCATTTCCTTTAAAAATTCGGTATTGGCCTTCATTGTAAACAATCATTCCTACCTCTTTGGTTTGTGGATTATAATCCAATTTAGAAATACTCCTTTTGTAATCGGTTAGGAGGGATGTTTTAGAAAAATATCTATACGAAACTACAGTATCTACAGAATTAATAGTACTATCAAAAACTGCCAAATATCTATTTTTGATCCCTTGATCGTACGCCACGTAAGTGAATTCTTTGTTCCCAATCTCATAGGGATATTCTTCCGATAAATTTGGAGTATTTGTCACTCTTTTTAGCCTTCGTTGAAATTTATTTGTGAGGTCATAAATAAAAATATCAAAACTCTGGTCTACTGGCTTTTTCTCAACTTTTGCATAAAGCGAATCTGTTTTTCTGTTAGATGAAAAAATGATTTTGGACGAATTGTCGATAAAACTTGGATGAACCTCATCATAAAAATCGTCTGTCAACTTCAAGTATCCATTTCCTAAAATTGTGTACAGAAACAAATCGACCTTGCCGTTTTGGATACCAGAAAACACAAATTGCGTCCCTGACTCATTGTAGCTAAAACTTGTTATTTTGTCTATTTTCTGAACTTGAATTTTGGAAGTGGATTTTTCCTCTAGGTCATAAAAATTGAAGAAAACAGCCCCTTCTCTTTCTTCAATATAGGCTAAGGTTGTGTTGTTTGGGTGCCAGTCAATAAGCGGGAAAGACTCGTCTTCTTTCCTGTCTATTTTATAACCTCTTCTCAGGACTTTTGTATACTTATTTTCTTTGAGATCGTAGATCCACAAATAGTACTTACCAAGTTCATTGGTCGTGTAAGCTATTTTATTTCCATCCGGACTCAGTTTGTATTGAGTAATTCGTCCTTTGCTTTTCCTCTTCTTCAGGACAATTTCTTCCTGGAGAGGCATTTTTTTTGCTTCATCCTCTTTGCTGTATTGATTCTTGTAGTAGCGAATCATATCCGCGTTAAGTGATTTAGTTGTTTTCCCCAAAACGAACCTAAAACTAGATTCGAAACTTCGAGAAATACTTACTAAATAGATAATTTGAGGTATCATCTCTTTTCCGTACACCTGAGCGATGTAATTCCAAAGAGCATGCCCTGCATATTTGGCCTGATCATTTGGTATACGCCCTAAGCTGTTGTACTTATCGTTCAGCACATTATCTTTCACAATCGTGCTTATTTCTGCGTCCCAATCTTTTGATTTATAAGAATATAAGCCATCTGCGAACCAAGAAGGCAAATCAATTTTGGCTGACCCTCTCACTACTTTTTTCCAATTACCTTGATATACCAATTTGTTTACCAACACTTCGCAAAGCGAAGCACGAATTTGCTCGTCTAGCTGATTGTGAGTACCCTCAAAATAAAGAAACATTTTGTTTCCCACTATGTTATTTTTCCCTCCTACATTTGAGGTAAGATCATTCGTTAAGCCAATATTGCTTTGTCGAAAATCAGATTGTCTATTAAAGACTAAAATATCTAGTTTTCCGTCCAATTCGGTCTCAAAAAAAGCCTCTAACTCACCGAGGTGTTTATGAACAGCCTTGGCTACGTACTCGGCATGCTCCTGACCATTTCCATAAAAAAACACTCTGAATCTCTGAAAATCGTAATACTGCCAAAAAAAAGTTACCTCCTGCACTCTGTTTTTTCCGAATTCCTGAAAAGAACCTGTGTAGAACTGCGAAGCAGATTGTTTTGATAAAAACAACCCACACAAGAAGAAAACAGCAATATAAAATCCCCTTATTTTCATGAAACATAAATTTACGAAAAACAACCTAACTTATTCTGATTCTTGGTCTGAACTTGTTGTTAAATTTTTATAAAGGTTATTTTTTTCAATTTCTGGCAACACTTGGTTTGCAAAATTTAACAATGGAATATATAATAAAGAAGAACTTTTAGTCTCCGTTGGCACAAAGCCTAATTTCTTGTCGTAGGACTCGATAATCACAAGCAAAACGGATAAAATGAGCAACGTTTTTACAACCCCAAAAGCTGCGCCAAGAGATTTGTTTACCAATTTTAGAGCAGCTAAATTCACAATCTTCTCTGCCACTTTACCAGCAGCAAACACCAATACTAGAATTATCAAAAAAGTGAGAGTAAAAGCCAAAATGGGCAAGTACTGAGAATCAACATATTCCATAATGAGCTCAGCAGTTCGATCCGAAAATTTCAGCCCTCCATAAATACCCAAAGACAGGGCCACAATACTTACTAATTCAAAAACCAATCCCTTTTTAAACCCCTTGTAGCCGAACCAAAGTAAGAGGGCCGCAATAAAAACATCTATAAAATTCATGGATATAAAGATAAATTAATTATCAAGAATACTTATAAATAAGCTATTTTTGTATTCAATACTTGCTTTAGATTATTGCAAGAATTACTTTTACGACCATAAAGAAAAAACTAAACTCAAACATGTCTAAATCTAAATTTACAACCGTAGGTAGAAAATTTTTAATGGCTTTCTCCGGATTCTTTTTAATGATTTTCTTGCTGCAACATTTAACGATAAACCTCTTATCAGTTATAAATGTAGATGCATTCAACGAAGTATCTTACTTCATGGGAAATAATCCTGTTGTTCAATTCGCGTTACAACCGATACTTATCTTCGCAGTCTTTTTCCATTTTATTATGGGATTTGTACTTGAAGCAAAAAACAGAGGAGCACGTTCTATTAATTACGCCTACAACCGACCAAGTGAAAACTCTTCTTGGGTTTCTCGGAACATGATCTATTCAGGATTGGTAATTTTGGCCTTCCTTGGATTGCATTTCTACGACTTTTGGATTCCAGAAATCAGAGAAAAGTATATTGTTGGCGACAGTCAAATTGGGAAAGACTTCCACCATCATTTAGTTGAAAAGTTTGCCGATCCGGTAAGAGTCATCCTTTATATTGTGTCATTCGTTTTATTGGCACTTCACCTTTTACACGGATTTCAGTCTTCTTTTCAGTCTGTAGGAGTTTCAAAAGGAAAAAATAATATCAAAAAGTTTGGTAACATATTCGCGATTACAGTTCCTGCGGGATTTGTATTCATTGCAATTTTTCATTACTTACAACATTAATTAGAGTATGAGCACACTTGATTCTAAAGTACCAGAAGGTCCATTAAAAGATAAATGGACAACTTATAAAGACAAAATTAACTTGGTGAACCCTGCCAATAAGCGTCACATCGATGTGATAGTTATTGGAACTGGTTTAGCTGGAGGTTCAGCTGCAGCTACACTGGCAGAACAAGGGTATAATGTAAAAGCATTTTGCTACCAAGATTCTCCACGAAGAGCGCATTCGATTGCTGCTCAAGGAGGTATTAATGCCGCCAAAAATTACCAAGGAGATGGTGACTCAACATACAGGCTTTTTTACGATACCGTAAAAGGTGGAGATTATCGATCTCGAGAGGCTAACGTGTATAGACTTGCCGAAGTATCGGTGAACATCATCGATCAGTGCGTTGCTCAAGGAGTACCTTTTGCAAGAGATTATGGAGGATTACTTGATAATCGTTCTTTTGGAGGAGTGTTGGTGTCAAGAACCTTTTACGCAAAAGGTCAAACTGGACAACAGTTGCTACTCGGAGCCTATTCTGCGATGAACAGACAAATTGCAAGAGGAAAAATCGAGATGTACAACAGACACGAAATGTTAGATGTTGTAAAAATTGACGGAAAAGCAAGAGGAATTATTGCACGAAACCTCGTTACAGGAGAACTAGAAAGACATTCTGCTCATGCGGTTGTGATTGCCTCCGGAGGGTATGGAAATGTTTATTTCTTATCCACAAATGCAATGGGGAGTAACGTAACCGCTGCATGGAAAACTCATAAAAAAGGAGCTTTCTTTGCGAACCCTTGTTTCACACAAATTCACCCTACTTGTATCCCAAGATCGGGAGATTACCAGTCGAAACTGACACTCATGTCAGAGTCTTTGAGAAACGATGGACGAATTTGGGTTCCGAAATCACTAGAAGATGCGAAAGCAATACGAGAAGGAAAGAAAAAACCTACTGAGCTAAGTGAAGACGAAAGAGATTATTACTTAGAAAGAAGGTATCCTGCCTTTGGAAACCTTGTGCCTAGAGATGTTGCATCTCGGGCCGCAAAAGAAAGATGTGACGCTGGATTTGGCGTAAACAAAACAGGAGAAGCTGTTTATTTAGATTTTCAATCAGCCATAGAGCGATACGGAAAAGAGCAAGCAAAAATTCATAACGAAGACAATGCGTCTCCGGCTAGAATCTACGAATTAGGTAAAAAAATAGTGGAAGCCAAGTACGGAAACTTGTTTCAGATGTATGAAAAAATTGTAGATGAGAATCCATACGAAACGCCAATGATGATATATCCTGCCACGCACTATACAATGGGTGGATTATGGGTGGATTACAACTTGATGACGACAATCGAAGGTTGCTATGCAATAGGAGAGGCCAACTTCTCTGACCACGGTGCAAATAGATTGGGAGCCTCAGCCCTAATGCAAGGACTTGCAGATGGATATTTTGTACTCCCCTACACCATTGGAGATTACCTATCCAATGACATTCGAACCGGCAAAATTCCAACCGATACACCCGAATTTGAAGAAGCAGAAAATTCAGTGAAAGAAACGCTGAACAAATTGATAGGAACTGGAGGATCTAAACCTGTAGACTATTTCCATAAGAAACTAGGACTTATCATGTGGAACAAAGTAGGAATGTCTAGAAATGAAAAAGGATTGAAAGAAGCAATTAAGGAGATTCAAGAATTAAGAGCTGATTTCTGGAAAAACGTGAGAGTTCCTGGACAAACTAACGAAGTAAACAGAGAACTAGAAAAAGCCTTGAGAGTTGCTGACTTTCTTGAGCTAGGAGAATTATTTGCTCAAGATGCTCTCACAAGAGAAGAGTCTTGTGGAGGACATTTTAGAGAAGAATCTGTTGAATTAGACGGTGAGCAAAAAGGAGAAGCAAAGAGAGACGATGAAAATTACACCTTTGTATCTGCTTGGGAATACCAAGGTTTGCCTTCTGAAGCTAAATTGCACAAGGAAGAATTGAATTACGAGAATATTGAGTTAAAGCAAAGATCTTATAAATAAATCGCTATGAATTTAACACTAAAAATATGGCGTCAGAAAGACGCAAAATCACCAGGAAAAATGGTTACTTACCCTATTTCTAATATCGAAGGGCACATGTCTTTCTTAGAAATGATGGACATATTAAATGATGAACTAATTGAAAAAGGAGAAGACCCAGTTGCCTTTGACCACGATTGTAGAGAAGGAATCTGTGGAATGTGTTCGATGTACATTAATGGTGAAGCACATGGTCCAGATAGACGTGTAACAACCTGTCAACTCCACATGAGAATGTTCAAAGACGGAGAAACTATTCATATCGAACCATTTAGAGCGAACTCGTTTCCAGTAGTTAAAGATTTAATGGTAGATAGAAGTGCTTTTGACAGAATTCAACAAGCTGGTGGTTACATTTCAGTTAACACCTCGGGAAATACACAAGATGCCAACGCCTTACCTATTCCAAAAGCAGACGCTGATTTGGCAATGGATGCAGCCACTTGTATTGGATGTGGTGCTTGTGTAGCAAGTTGTAAAAACTCATCGGCCATGTTATTTGTTTCTGCTAAAGTATCACAGTATGCTTTACTCCCTCAAGGAAGAGTAGAAGCCAAGGACCGAGTTATAAATATGGTAAATCAAATGGACAATGAAGGATTTGGAAACTGCACAAACACAGGTGCCTGTGAGGTAGAATGTCCAAAAGGAATCTCTTTGGATAATATCGCTAGAATGAACCGAGAGTTCCTGAAATCTAGCATTTAAACTAGTTACAATCGTTAGATTGTGTACAAAGTGAAGGATATATTTTTGTTTTATAACTGAAAATTAATTTTATTTGCACAATCTAAACATTAAAAAAATAAAAAAATGGCAGAAATACAGTCAAAAGTAGTAGAGATAATCGTTGATAAATTAGGAGTTGACGCATCAGAAGTAACGTTGGAGTCTAACTTCACAAACGATTTAGGAGCAGATTCTTTGGATACTGTTGAATTAATTATGGAATTCGAAAAGGAATTCAATATTGCTATCCCAGACGATCAAGCTGAAAAAATCGCAACAGTTGGAGACGCAGTATCATTTATTAATGACGCTAAATAAAAATTAGCCACTCTATGGAATTAAAAAGAGTTGTAATAACTGGAATCGGAGCACTAACGCCTATAGGTAATAGTGCTGCCGATTATTTTGATTCGCTAAAAAAAGGGGTGTCTGGCGGTGCACCAATCACAAAATTTAACGCTGAAAAATTTAAAACACAATTTGCGTGTGAAATTAAAAATTTCAAAGCGGAAGACTACATAGACCGAAGGGAAGCCCGAAGGTTGGATGTGTTTTCGCAATACGCACTTGTAACAGCCGAAGAGGCTGTAAAAGATTCGGGAATGGATCTTGAAACAATAGATACAGATAGAATCGGAGTAATTTGGGGAGCTGGTATTGGAGGATTAAAAACACTTCAAGACGAATGTGAGAGCTTTTTCTCGGGAGACGGCACTCCTAAATTTAACCCGTTTTTTATCCCAAAAATGATTGCTGATATTGCAGCAGGTCACATCTCAATTAAATATGGTTTTAGAGGTCCCAACTTCGCAACTGTTTCTGCGTGCGCTTCCTCTACGAATGCCTTAATTGATGCTTTCAACTATATCAGATTAGGAAAAGCCAACGCTATTCTTACCGGAGGTTCTGAAGCAGCCGTGACCGAAACTGGAATTGGAGGTTTTAATGCTCTCCATGCCTTATCACAAGACAATCACGCTCCAGAAAAGGCTTCGCGCCCTTTCGATAAAAACAGAAATGGATTTGTACTAGGCGAAGGTGCTGGTGCTTTAATGCTGGAAGAATACGAACATGCAGTTGCACGAGGTGCCAAAATATATGCTGAAGTTGTTGGAGGTGGTGCTTCTGGTGACGCTCACCATATTACCGCTCCGCATCCCGAAGGGTTAGGGGCAAGAAATGCTATGAAAGAAGCCTTAAGAGATGCAGGTATTGAACCAAGCGCCATCGATTATATCAATGTACACGGAACTTCCACTCCTCTCGGAGATGTAGCAGAAGCAAAAGCCATTCAACAAGTTTTTGGAGACCATGCTTACAACCTAAACATTAGCTCTACCAAATCAATGACAGGTCACCTACTTGGTGCTGCCGGAGTTATTGAAGCTCTTGCTTGTGTAATGGCTGTTACCGAAAATATTGTACCACCTACAATCAATCATACCGAAGTAGATCCTGAATTGGACGAAAAACTGAACTTTACCTTCAATAAAGCTCAAGAAAGAACAGTAAACTATGCTCTTTCTAATACTTTTGGTTTTGGTGGACACAACGCTACTTTGATTCTCAAAAAGCATTTATAAAAAACTCCCTGTCAACAATGACTAGTTGATAGATAAGTGCTTGATTTTCTTTTACTTAACATTTTATTTTTAGTTTTGCAGCAAACTACTAAAGTATCTATTATGTTCAGAAAATTATACGGTTCTGTGCTGGTTCTATTTTCCCTCTTCTTGATGACAACGGGAGGATGGTCACAAACTAGCATTTTTAATAATTCTGTTCCCTCCTCACTGATTACATGCGGTGATTCTGACACAGTACGAGTTGATATTTCCTCGTTCACTGAAGCTAAGCTGAGGAGAAATTCGTACAACGAATTCTTCTTTTTTGTTAAATACAACCGATGGGGAGAAAAAGTTTTTGAAACCAATGACCCAGCCATTGGATGGGACGGGAATTACAAAGGAAAGCCTGCACAAGCAGGAGTATACGTATTTTACTTATCTTCGACTACAAAACAATTTGGAAAAATCACCAGAAAAGGTGATATCACTTTGATTAGATAACATGACACAATTTTTAAGCTATTTTAAGCGCTATTTTACTCAAGACTTTCATGTATTGAGCCATGTGTTTATAGGCTTATTTATTGCAATCTCAATTGCGCTCAACTATTCGTACGACTTGTACGCTACGTATTTTCGAGTGGTAAATTACAACCATTTGGGAGTAATTAAACTATGGGGAATGTATGTTTTCGCCTTCCTTGTTCCTGTTAGTATCCTTGCTTTTAGTTCTCGTAAGTCAAATCTTACCTATTTGATTCTCGGTGTATTAGGCCTACTTTTTATGGCGATTGATGCCTCTTATTATCTGTTGAAATTTGTACGACTCTTGGGCGAAATGATCGAAATTAATGGTTTTGTATATTCTTGTCTTGCCAATATCATTAGTTTATTTTCCATTATACTTCCGCTTACTATTCTTTATTACTTAACTCAAAGATTGCGTCCAGGGTTTTACGGGTTAAATCCAAAGGAAGCCAATTTGAAGCCCTACGCAGTCCTTCTTTTACTGATGGTACCTTTGGTCTTTTTCTCAGCTTTTTTTGATTCAAATTTTTTGTCCTACTATCCCAGCTATAATGCACGAGCGGCCGAGGCTACAGGTCTTTCTCAACCTTTAACTGTGCTTATTTACGAACTCTGCTACGGTTTTGATTTTTTTTCAGTAGAGCTATTTTTTCGTGGATTTATGGTAGTTGGACTTTCTCGATATTTAGAAAAAAATGCCATTTTGCCAATGGTAGCGTGCTACGCATTTTTACATTTTGGCAAACCTATGTGGGAAACAATCGGTTCAGTTTTTGGTGGGTTTGGATTGGGAGTTTTAGCTTACGAATCCAAAAATATTTATGGTGGATTGATCGTCCATTTAGGGGTAGCTTGGGGAATGGAAATCTCAGCTTTTATATTGAGTTAAGGCGCCATCGGTACCAACCAAAAGGTGAATTTCTCTTCCAAAGAGGAGTTAACAATTTTTTTCCATACTGTACCCTTTCAAACCCTTTTAGGTCCTTTTGTGTATGATGGAAATAAAACTCACTCATTTCTCTTTCATCTAACTCATTATAATACCTTTCGGTACGCTGTTTTGCATAATTTGCTTCTAGCTTATTGGAATAAAAGTGCGTGTCCAAAAGATGAATTTCTCCCGTATCACTAATCAAACTTTTCAGCCTAGACATTAATTGGTCAAAATTTGGGAAGTAGTGAGCCGAAGCGTTTAATACGATAACATCAAATTTGTTCGCAAAAACCGCACGAAAGATATCTCCGTACCCAAACTCTAAGTTCTCACGAACAAAGACTCTATTTGCTTGCTCCAGTTCCGGAAAATTAATGTCAAGACCCAACACCTGAGCCGAGGTTACTTGGGCTATTTCATTCGAAAACCATCCGTTGCCGCATCCAAGTTCCAAAACATGCTCGATTGAATTCATTTTCTGCAAATAGCTGCAAAACTTTTGGCTATTTATCCGCCTAAACCGCCATTGCGCGTATTGAGGATGACTTTTTGGTGGATAAGGAAGAAGTCGAACTATCTCGTCAGAAACCACAAAACCTTCTTTCTTTCTTGCGGCTAAATAGAGGGTTGAAAAATGAGCGTCAACTGGGGTGAAAATTCTAATCGATTTCATTTGATTTTTTTTGAAAAGTAGCAATGTAGTAATCTCCTATTCCCGGAGAAATGAATAATCGAAGGAAAGAGTTGAGCCTTAAAATAACGCTAAAAATTCTAGGTCTTTGGATGCCAAAGTTATCGTTTTGAGGAAGAAAGATTCCCAAGCTCTCCGCTTTTACAAAATCAAATTGCAAGGAAAGATTCTTCTTCAATTTCTTCAAGGAATGGTACCATACAGAAATCTTCTCTCCTTCCACATTAGCCAAAACAGGACCGCCTGACAGCCTTCTGAATGCTTTTTTTCTGTTTTTCAATCCCAGAATCCATTCGCCCGGATATAGCTTTGGCATAATCACGACAGTCACCTTTCCTTTTGCTCTTAGTAAGTGTGAGAGAGAATTAAGAGTTTTTTCGGGGTTTTCAACACAATTAAGCCCTCCAAAATTGGAAAAGACATGGTCAAATTTTCTGGGTTGAAGCGTTTTTAAAGAATCGTAAGAGAGCCTATTAAAAGTTAATCTCCCACCATAATCATTGAAGGTAATTTTTTTCTTAAAAAACACCTCTGAACCCTGAGACAAATCGGTGGCTAAGACAGTAAAACCCTGTTTTGCCAAAAACACTGCATCAATTCCCGAACCTGCATTTATTTCTAATATCTCCGTACCTTTGTCAACAAATTTGAGCAAATGACGATACACCAAATTGCGCTGCCATACCGTTTTGTTATTCCCTAAATGAAGGTCTTCATACTCCTGATAAATAGAAGAGAAGCCTCTGTCTACTTTCTCAGAATTTGCTTTCATTGCTATTTTCCATTTTGACTAGTTGCCTTCCTTCTTTTACTCCCATTATCCAGTTGTAGGGTAACTTTCCAATTAATTTCAATTGATTTTTACTAAATTCTTTGGGAGTTTTTAACCCCTTCTTTAGAGCTTGGACACCTTTCGTACTCTGAAAAATTTTGTGTGTGTAACTGTGTAGTTTTTTATAAAAATTCTGATTGAAAGTCCCTGAAAACATCATCGCTAAATCATTAGAATCTGTCCAGTTTGTTTTATCTGTGAGTTGCGCCTTCACCGTTTCGTAAAACTTAGTTCCTGGCAATGGATAAGATACTGAAATTCCAATATCATCGGGTTTTGCTCTTTTTATTAAATCAATCGTTTTATTGATATCTTCCTTTGTTTCGCCCAGGTACCCGTATTGAATAAAGAAAGCAACACGCACCCCTTTTTGCTGAAGTAACTTAGTTGATTCTTCAATTTGATGAATGGTAGTACCTTTATCCATCGCATCCAAAATAGATTGCGAGCCACTCTCGGCTCCGAGCCAAACCTCTCTCAATCCTGAACTAACAAGCGCATCTATAGTATTTTCTTTAAGTAATAAATCTGCCCGGCTCTGAATTTTAAACTCAATTTTAAGGGATTCTTCTTTAAGCGACAGATCAAAGTTTTGAACCCAATTTGGTTTTAATCCAAAAATGTCGTCACACATCCAAAAATTAGTCACACCATGGGATTCAACCAGTAACTTTATTTCCTGAACAACTCTTTCGGGAGATCTGGAATTGTAGCGATTTCCATAAATAGGTTTTGCACACCAATTGCATTTGTAAGGGCAACCTCTCGTAGTGGCAATATTCAATGCAAAGGGAAGTTTACTTGTCCAAGCTCGCTTGTATGCCTCCACATCAATTAAGTCCCAAGCAGGCTGTGGCAATGTATCGAGGTCTCTTATTACTGGTCTTCTTCCATTGTTCTTCACCTCTCCCTTGTAGGAGTACGCGATACCCTGTACAGTTTCAAGTGTCGCATTTTGCTTTAACTGATTGATTGTCTCGAGCAATGAAATTTCACCTTCTCCAAGCAACACTACATCGGCACCTTTTTGTATGTAGTGAGCAAAATGATCTGTGGAATCAGAACTAGATACAATCACTGTGCACCCTTCCGCCTTGGCAATTCGAATCATTTCAAAAGCTGCTTCCCTCATGTTGGTCAGGCACATTTTTGTTAAGTAATTGAATCCATCGTCATACAGAACCAAAAATTTAGGCTTCATTTCTTTCAGAACAGGTACTATTTCGGCCGGTCCTTCCCTTAGTCCTACATCAAACAAACTTACTTTCACATTGTTTTCTCTTAAAAAACTGGCAGCATAAATTGTTCCTAATGGTGGATAAGGCATTCCTATTTCCCATTGTTTGGGATCCATTTGGTAATAATAACTGTGGCTAAATAATACGTCAATCATAGAGGAATTTAATTTTTATCTAGCTTATTACTGGCTTGAATGTGAATACTTTCGAGGTGATTCAAAATTTTTTTCTGATAGTTTCCTGGATGGTTTTTAGAAACATAAAGCTGTGTTTTGAATGCAAGGTCATAGTCTTGTGGATCGTATCCTTTTTTCTTCCATTTGTTTTGCCATCTCCTGTCAGTAAGTTTCATCAAGGAGGTATTCAACCAGTTCGAACCCAAACAGAACTCCATTATTCTTTTTAGGAAGGAGGGGCGTTGTTTAGAAATCTGTTTTCTTTCAAATGTGAAATTGGGTAAATAAGAATGAACCCAGTCATTTTGGGCGAGTAACTCTTGGTAGTACCACCTTCCTTTATTTGGAATCAAAGTGGCCAATTCCACAGCAGTGAAATAATTATTTTCTTCGATGTTCAAATGATTTTCGGAAAGAAAATAATTCATACAAAAACTATGTTGAAGCCGGACTAGAAAGGTGAGTTTTTTCAATAAATGAAGTAAAGTTCTGGAGGTCCACAATTGATTTTCTGTGGTAATCACAAAAAAATCAATGTCGGTGGTCTTGTCTGCATAATATTTTGATAATGACCCCGAAATTGCCACCATACGAACGAACGGAAAACACATAATAAACCAAGAAATAAACTGAGCTCTTTTCATGCGCTTTTGTGCATACTTCATCCCCTGCAATTTGCGGTCTACTCTCTCGGGAAGATTATGGAGCAGAAAACAATCTTTGAAACAGAAAATTAGACCTTCTGAGGTCATTGCATTCAGCTCTTTTTTTAACTCAGTTTCCTCAACTTTTATCTCCAAGAATTTTTGAATCTCAACAAGAGTCAAAGGAAATTTGAAGTAATCAAAGTAGCCTAGTACTTTGGTTATCTCGGTTCGTATGTTTGTTGAGTTTGTCAATTCACGTAAATATATAGAAAATAGTTCGGACAATTATTTTGATATCTAGCCAAACACTTTGCTTCTCGGCATAGAGTTTATCTAATCTAAACCGAATAGTCAAATCGGCTGGATGATGTATTATTCCTTTGTATCCGTTTGCTTGCGCCAAACCTGTCAACCCAGGTTTGATACTTAATCGTTCGGAGAATCCATCCATTTTTTTGTTCCACTCTTCTTCTTCGCTTACCATAAGTGGTCTTGGACCTACCACACTCATTTCTCCTAACAACACATTGATAAATTGAGGTAATTCATCAATGGAATATTTTCTTAAGATCGCTCCAAACCTCGTGATTCGGGTGTCTCCATCTATGGCGGGTAAATAGTTTGCTTCAGAATTGTGAACCATTGTTCTGAGTTTAAAACATTTAAAAACACGGTAGTTCTGTCCTACTCTATTTTGTACAAAAAGTGGAAATGAGCGTGTATCAAGGTAGATAAAAAATCCAAGAAGAGGCAATAACCACCACAAAATAAGCAAAATAACTAGAGAAGAAATGATAATATCCAATCCTCTTTTTATGGTTCTAGTAAAACTAAACGGATATGGTTCCAAAAAAAGCATCATGGAATTGAATCCCACAAAGGCAATTATTCCAATCTGTCTGTTCAAATAACTTTCGGTAAAAAATGAGACTAACAAGATGAGAGAAAAAATCACCAGCAAGCGATTTCCAGATTTCCATCCAACCAACAAATTATGGTAGAAGAGCACAATCAGAAGAAACAATCCAAAGAAACCTGTCTCTAAGAGACTTTGTATGTATTGGTTGTGTGAATTATACCCCAAATATCCAGAATTTTTTTTACCTGGCTTACCTGTATAAAAATTTCGAACTATCAATTGATTGTCAATTTCATCTTGCGCATCTCCTGGGCCAACCCCAAATAAAAATTTGGTTCTATCTTCTTCAATCAGTTTCAAACTTATGTTCCACAACTCTTTTCTCAATGTAAATCCGTCAAAATAGGTTCCGGGTGTCACTTGTTTTTGAATCGAAAAAAAAGACTCGAGATTTACATCCTGAAATCGAGTTGTGATTGATTGTTGGTTTACCAAAAACCCTACACTCACTATAAGAATTAGCACCCCAAGCGTCAGCAGTTTTTTTTGAACCGTAGAAATAAAATAAAGAGTTAAAAAAAGGAGTAAAATCAAGAATATCTTAGAGGAAAGTAACATCAGAATAAGTGTTGTAAATCCAATTTGAACCAGATTGGATATTGCTGGAGTCTTCCTGTTTTTCTCAATAAGAACAAGCAACGAAACCATATAAAGTAGTGAGTAATAAATAGCATTTCCCTCAAAAACACTCACTAAATTGTGATAGAAAAAAGGCTCAGAAGTATCAAAAAAATTGGAGGAAATAGTAGCGTAACCAAGCAAAAACAACCCAAAACCAGACATTCCGATGGAATACCACCCTAATGCCTGTTCCATTGTTTTTTTGGGATCGGACATCGGCAAATTGTACCAAAACAAAGGAAGCAGTAAAAACCCTAGTTTTTTTTCGATTTCGAAACTTGTTCTCCCTAAGTTGTCATCAACTAATAGGTAAATCGCATGAAGACAAAAGTAAGCTATGGACAGAACAACAAAGGTGTTTTTCCATTTGAACTCTCTTCTTTTGATACCATAAAAAAGAGAAAAACCACACAACAGATAAATGCTAAGAGCATTAAACTTAGAGGGAAATGCAAGGCTAAACATTACCAAAAATGACAACGCAGCGCTCGTAAAGTCTATTTTATTATATCCTTTATGCATTGTCTATAAGTTCTTTTAATGAATGATGAACGTGCTTAAAACTATACACTTGTTCGAGTTTTTCTTTATTCTTGTTCACAGAATTTTCGTGTGGTCTTAGTCCTGAATCCAATAAATCTCGTAGTTCTTGATATGATGAAAAGTAAAGCGCATTATCTTCCAGCACATCTCGATTAAACGGGTTGTTGTGGGCTACAATTTGGCATCCACAAGCCATTGCTTCTAGTAAAGAAGGGTTAGTTCCACCTACCGAATGTCCGTGAAAATAAAGGTTAGAATAATATCGGAGCGAATTTAGTTCTTCGAAATTATAGTTAGGTCCCAAAAATACAACTGAATCGGCATACAGTTTAGAAAGATATTTTCCATACGGTGTATTCATATTCCCAACAACAACCAGTTTTTCATCTCTGTTTTTTCTGTGCCCTCTAATAATTGTTTCAATGTTGTTTTCGGGTTCCATTCGGGCAATTACTAGGTTGTACTTTTTGGGTATCAATTTGTACTTTTTGGGTACGTTGCTATCAAATTGTTGAATCAAATTTGCCCCATAAGCGATAAACTGTGAGTCTATTGCATATTCTTCGCTCAAGTATTCCTGAATCCCTCTAGAATCAGCGATGAGAATGTCGCTTTGATTTACCGCCCACTTTTCCGCTCTTTTCAAAAACTTTTTAACTAGCTTGCCATATTTGGCTCGTTTCCATTCCTGGCCATCCATATTTGTAATAATTATTGTTTTTTTTGGAAACAAAAATCCCCAAATAGAACTACTTGTATACCCCAATTGAAATAATACATCAAATTGTTGTTTTCTTGCATGAATCACCGCGCCCAAATCATACACAAACTGTCCGGCACTTCCTATCCATTTTTCTGGATCCCAACATCTCACAATTTCGACACCTTTCCACGAACTCTCCTTGAAAGGATGAGAAGAAGAATTATAGACCACAACTTCCACACCTTCCTCCACCAAAAACTGCGCAAAGTGCATTGCAAATTGCTCAAAACCTCCATATTCATTGGGGATTCCTCTTGTACCCATTATTCCGATCCTCATAGTTTTGCTAGTATGGATTGATAACACTCTTTGGTCCTTTCTGCTGCTTTTCTCCATGTGTAGTTGGATTCAATCACTTGTTTTAACTCATCTGAAAATTCTCTCTTGAGTGCTCCAATTATTGCTTCTTTTATAGATTGAACGGATTGCGGTTCGCAATAGTTGGCATAATTTCCAAAGTAATCCTTGGTATCACCGTTGGGAGAAACGACAATTTTACACCCCAAGTAAGCTGCCTCCAGCGAAGAGAGACCAGTTGTTTCGAACCAACTAGGTAAAATATGAATGGCTGAGCTCAAGTAATAAGGAATCAATTGCTTTTGCTTCACCCTAGTAACAAAAGTCACTTTCTCCGAAGCTATTTTTTTACACTCCTCGAAATATGACTTATGATTGGGAGCTGGATTTCCAATAATCATCAAGGAAACATCCAACTGGTTTGCTGCACGTATCAAGTTTAGCTGATTCTTTCTAGGCTCTATTTGCCCTACACAAATCAACTGATTTGACACCCTTTCCGTATCTTCTGTGGAACGAAATTCCTGGGTATTAATTCCATTGGGCACAAGATATTCTGCCACCTCTATTCCATAACTCTTTGATACTCTTTTTGCCTCACTTGCAGAGTTTGGCAAAATCGCCTTGGCATGTATTAATACCTCCCGAATTGATTTTTTTTGACCTTTCCAAACGTAAGGAAAGTAAGTTAGTTTTTCCTTTCCCAACCCATGTTTCAACGTAGTTTTTAAATATTCTATTCCATCTAGTCCAACCAACCTAGTCGCTAATCCCATTCTGGAATATGGACTCAGATATTTGTAAAAATCATACTGAACAAAAATGGTTGATACCACGTAAGGCACATCCGATTTAGTGGTATGAAATAAGATGTCTGCGGGGCGAGTAAGATTAAAAAAATGAAGGAGGTCATAGTTCATATAGTGCACCTCTTTTTGCTGATCAAAAATATCTACTTCTACACCTATTTTCTTGAGTTCTTTGGCAGTTTCTACCATCTGAACTGTATCTCCACCGGGAACCGAAAAAATCGTTTTTCTACTTATAAATAATATTCTCATTTCATAAAATAGTTAGAGGTTCTAAATGCGTGCAGTTTCGGTACAAATGCCATAATCCAAAAAACATATTCCTTTTCATTGAATAAGTAACTCCCCGTAAATTGATAGACAAAAAGGCTCACAAATAAGCTAAATTGGAACATATTTTGGTAGACTTTCAGTCTGATAAAAAGACCTATTTGTACTAACAATTTCAAGCTAAACCCAACAATTCCATAAACGACCATTGTTTCTGCCATTGCATTGGGTAATCTGGCAACTTCTGGCATATTCGCAAATTTATAGTAATAAATGAGAGTTTCTCTTCCTACAATCTTGAACTGACCAAGTCCAATGCCAACCAATGGATTGTGCTTATTGAGTACCTGCCAGCCAATTTCAAACGCCTCGTAGGTTCTTCCTCTTCCTGATGTATCATTGCCAGCTAGCAAATTTTGAATTCGAAAAGCCAATGGATTCTCTGGAAAAAAAACGAACAAGCCTAGTAAAGCTATACTTCCTACTAGCATCACAATTATCAATTTATTTCTCGTAGGTTTCAATCTCATTAATTTTACTGAATGAACAACCAATACCATCCCTAATGAAATGACAATTACTGCGAGAATACCTAGTGAAAAGGAAAAGAGTAAACTAAACATCAACGAGAGTAAGTAAAAGAAGTTTTTGACAGACCACTCTTTTAACAAGGTCCAAAAGTAGTAGTAAAACAGCGGTAAAATCAAAAAGGAATAATGTGAAGCTTCAAGTTCAAACATCTTGAGTCGAGGCAAAACCTCATAGCCTGGAGTAAAAGGCTCCAAATACCAAAAATGAGAAAGTTGGAAGCCCGAAAGCAGAGAAATGAATGCGAGTATTGTTAGTCCAAAGTTGACTTCAGTAATTCTTTGGACAAAAGCAGAAATATCAGAGGATCTTTTGTAAAACGAATAAAAGGAAACAAGAAAAATGAGTAGGGTAAAAAGAACCAAAGTTGAGACAATAAAATCTTTGAAAACCACTCCTTGATAAAAATGAATGAGAGTATAAGTAACAAAAAAATAGAAAGGCAAAAACAACCTCAACAACTTGTTGTTTTTCAATAAATAAAAAGCAAAAAATGGAGCCAAAATGATTGAGAATTTCAATCCATAAGGCAGACCAACCCTGTTGAAAAAGAATATAAGGAAGATAATCCCAAGAGTTGAATCAATTATTTTTTTCATTCTGTCAGGATTTTAAAGCTGGTTGTTTGGTGTTTGAAATAAACAAGAAAAATACTGAACAAGCAAAGGGTAAAGCAGAGTATTTTAATGAGCCAATCATCCAGTATGGCGATTCCGCTTCCCCAAACTGCCGGGAGGAAAAGAATGGCAACCGACAGGGCAGATGGCCGAGTTTTATCAAATCTTTTGGAGACCGAATAATGTAGCCAAAACATTCCCGGAATTATGGAAACTGCTAGCCCGATAACCATAGAAATAAGAGAATTGAAGACAAACAATCCTACTAAAATTCCGACAAAATTGAGGCCCGTAAAGATCAGCACCATTCTCAATCCAAATTTCTCATGCCCAGATGCGTTTAAAAATAAATTGGGGATTGTAGAGAATATCAAGAAAAACTCGAAAACCGAAAACCATTTTACGTATTGCTCTATTTCAAGGTAGTTCTCTTGACCTAGCCACATGGTAAAAAATGGTTTGGAAATAAGACTAAAAATAGCGAGGAGGGTGAACGAAATGACGAGAGATACATTTCGAGTCCGGAGATACAAATCAAATACCAGAGATTCGTCATCTTTATTCTTTGCCACTTGAGGAAATATCCAGGAGGTTATGGCCCCAAATGCCATGTGAATGTGATTGAATAAAGTTGCGACAATGGCATAAAAAGAGAGAGCAGCCAAACCAAATTTGTACGAAACCAACAGACGGTCTCCCTGGTATACAATGATGATGGCAATACTTTGAAACCAAATAAATAGCGAATAGCTAATCTCGTGTTTTATCAAAGTACGATTGAGCGAAAAGCTAAACTTGTAAAACGGAATAAATCTTGCTAAAAGCTTGTAGTTTGCAACAATTCCTACCAAGATGATACTTGCATTAAAACACAAAACAAATACGACATTGTGAGTAGTAAAGGCAATAACAATACTTCCTAAAACCGTGATGATTTTGAGAAGAATTGAAAGTATTGTCACGTACTTAAAGTCCTCAAAAGCTCGATAAACATTGTACAAAATTTGCTCCGTAAGTTTCCCAAACAAAAGAATCATTCCTATCAGGATGGACACAATAAGTCTGGATTTGACCACTGGATTCTCGACAAACCAATCGTAAAAATAAACACCCACACAAAGCCCCGAAGCAACTAACAAGCTGGCTAGCAAAATAACAACCGTGAAAGAGAGATTGGTGTTGAGTGTATCAGAAATCTGTCGATTATCTTGTTTGGCTATTGCTATGGAAATATGCTTGTAAGTGGAAAAATTTAGCCCCAAATTAAAGGCTTGCATAACTATAACGATAGAATTTACCAACATCCAAATTCCGTAATCTTCGGCTCCTAACTGGGCCAAAAAAACAGGTATAGAAATAAACAAAATTGTGGGACCCAAGAGTACCTCAATCACGTTCCAAATGGAATTTTGCAAATTACGGGATGTAAGTAATTTGTTAAACTTCATGGGTTGGGTTTTTGTACCATTGAAGGAATACACTTGAAAAAAGAACCAACAAAATGGCTACACTTCCGTATTTCTTGAGCTTCGTTTTATTTTGCTCCCTCTTGGTAATCTCTATTGGCTGAAATGCTTTCAATAAGGCTATAGAATTGAGGTCGCTTAATCGATTCTCCAGAGAGATTAGTTCTTTTTGTCGCTCTTTGGCTAAGTACAATAACTCAATAACATTCACTGAGTCTCGGCAAGCAGAAGAAGCTAATAACTCATCAATACGCGCCAAATCTCCTTTTACGAAAGAGAGTGTATTTTGGTAATCCGTTATTTCTTTTTGAGCCACAGCATTGTTAGCCGAGTCGCTCAGGATATACTTTAACAAACCATTTTGGATGGTTTGAATGTCCTTCTTATCCTCACACTCGAGGTAAACATAAAATGGAATTCGCTCAAAAGTAAAATCTTGATGCAAAGGACTATTCACTATGTTTTTTGCCGAAATTGTTCGGATTTCCTTTGCTTGTTCCAAGGTGATATCAAGAACATTTGCCAATTCTGCGTGTTGGGCATGACCAACAAGTTGTTCCAAATAAAAAATCAAATCACCATACACTTTTTTATGTACGAAGTTGTAGGTAAAACTTGCTTTGGAACGATAATACGTTGTTGATTGTCTGGCGCTTAGTAAAAAAAGTAACGTACTGATTACAAGAATAAAAACTCCTGTTTTCCAAAAATTGGATAGTCCCAATAAGAGGCTGCGTATAAATTCGACAAAAAAGTCGACCGATTCTCGAAGAAATTTTTGTGTAGAAAATGATGAGTTACTTTTTTCCATAATGCAGAATAATTGTCAATCTGTGAAGATAATTGGAAACCATCCAACTTCCTATTCAATTTAATTTTTATGTATTTAAAAACGTTTTCATTCTTCTACATTTCTAAATTCTGTATCTTTAATATAAAAACTTACATGTCTTTTTCCGAAAAATTAGCAAGAATATTTAAGCTGGATAATACTAATTGGATGCGCCATTCAAATCCTTGGAGTGCTTGGACACGAATTCCCATTATCATTCTATTGGCGATAGCCATTTGGAGCAGAGTTTGGTTTGGATGGTATTCCGTCATTCCAGTTTCGCTCATCGTAGTCTGGACTTTTATCAACCCAAGAGCTTTTAAAGCACCTAAGTCGACCAAAAACTGGACCTCGAGATCTGTGTTTGGCGAACGAGTATGGATAAACAGAAAGAATCATCCTATCGCTTCGCATCACCTTACCATGATTACGATCTTGAATACTGTCAGTTTCTTAGGACTTCCTTTTTACGGGTACGGCTT
>JALRIS010000140.1 GCA_023255335.1 Flavobacteriales bacterium
GATTGCTGCTCTTTTTGAGCAGGAGTTTGTTCTTTCTCCTCAATTTCTATTGAGTACTTATTGGCTAAATAACGGAGAGCTTCCGGATAGGTTAATTGCTCATGGTCCATTACAAAATTGACCGAATTCCCCGCTTTTCCACATCCAAAACACTTGTAAATTCCTTTTGTTGGTGAAACGGTAAAAGAAGGTGTTTTTTCATCGTGAAACGGACAATTCCCAATTAGGTTTACCCCTCTTTTCTTGAGGGTCACGTAATCTTGTATCACCTCCTCTACTCGGGCTGTGTCAAATATTTGCGCTATGGTATCTTTTGAAATCACGAAAATAAATTATGAAACAAAGGTAGCTAATAAACTGATATTCCTCCACAATTCTAAAAAACTACTCTGAATAAACCACCGAAGTTCGTTTTATTTCAGAGATAAGAATTTCTTTGGAGTCCTCGTAATTCTGAATCAACAAAAATCGACCACCTCCTATTTGCGCTATCGAACTCATACTCTCGGCATCCTCTGGCTTATTTTTTATTCCCAAAACAGTAAGTCCAATTCCTCTCTCGTAGTTTTTCTTTACCAACCTGTCTAGATTCATGTTTCCTTTGTTGAATTTACCGTCTGTCGCCATAATTACTTGATTGTTCCCTCCCTCAATAAAATGAGCCCGCCCTTGCCTGTAAGCTAGCTTCATTCCATCACCTCCAGCTGTCATTCCTTGGGCTTTTATCTCCTTTATTGTCTCAATCAACACTTGTTTTTCTTTCGCAGAAATCCCTTCAACAATCACCTTAGAAAAAGTAGAATAAGACATCAACGTGATAGTATCGTTTTCGCTCAACTTTTTCACCATTTCAATTAATGAAGCCTTCAGCAAATCTAACTTTCCTTCAGAATTCATAGAAGTGGAGACATCGAGCAAAAACACAATATTATTGGATTTGTAACGAGGGTTCTTCCCCGTTATAGAAAACATCGTATCCTTCTGGCTCACAACCGCTTTCTTCTCTTGTTCTTCCTTCGCTACGAAAGATTGAGAAAGAACAGAGTCTTTTCCAAAAGTATCGTCTGTCACTTCCCAACTGTCATTCGTGTCCAACGCATACTGAAACAATCTTTTGGCGAGAGTATCGGTCTTTTCTTGCACAACCAAAGGCTCTTTTTGCTCTGGATCAACAGACGGTTTCCGTAAAAAAACTAAAATAGAGTCATTGTTACGATTCATGTACTTAGCAAACTCTTTTCCGATGTAACCTTCCGCATCCACCACAAAGTAGTACAAACCGATAATTGCTTTTGTTTTTACTTTCCCGTTTCTGTCTGTTTCTTCAATCTGAGAAATTGTTCCATTGTTTACGAAAGTAATTGAAGCGTTATTTATAGGTTCTTTTGTGTCGGAATCTAATACTAATCCTTTAAAGTCAAAGATGGGTGGAACTCCGGCATTGGGATTGTCGAAACTAGGACAAGCCAACCCCATAGAATTATCTATTTCTTTTACATTTCCTTTAAGTGTAAAAATAAATGGCTCCAAACTATTAGTTAGGTAAATAGGGATTTCGATACGAAACCTCCCTTTTTTATCAGGATTGTATTTAAAGCGAATCACTAATAAACTATCGGGCATTATTGTTTGTCCAGAAACGAGAGTTTTAATTTCTCTTCCGTGTTTCACTCTTAGCAGAAATATTTTATCGGGCGTTGTATTCCGAAATTTCAGATCCACTACTCTATCATTTCCGGCATAGATATCACCAAAATCATGATCAATTTTATCAAAACCAAATTGGGCATTGGCAGACAAGGAGAAAAAGACAACTATGAAAAGAAAAATACGCATGACTTAAAGTTAATCGAACTAAACCAGTTTTGCGGTAGTTTATTCAATAATTAAGCCAAAAAAGAAAAGAAAATTTATAAAATTTCTCTTTGAAGCTTAGTTACATCTTTAATTAAGATTCTTTTTCCTTCAATTTCAATAATTTGTTCTTTATTGAAATCAGAAATAGTTCGAATTGCACTTTCTGTGGTTACCCCAGCAATGTCTCCTATTTCTTTTCTGGTAAGAATAGAATTGAGAGCAGCCGTATGCTCGTTGACACCAAATTTATCTGAGAGTAAAATGAGCGCCTCTGCCACCTTCTCCCTCACAGATTTTTGAGCCATATCGATCACTTGTTTTTCGGCATTTCGCAAATCTTCGGCCAACATCTTCATTACCTTCAGAGCAAAATCTGAATTTTCTTTGATAAGTGTAATGAACGCGTCTGAGGGAATTTTGAACAAGCAAGTCTCTTCCACAGCGCTGGCAGATGCCGAATATTGCTCTTCATTTAAGATAGAACGATACCCAATTAGGTCTCCGGCAGAAGCGAGTCTTGTAATTTGCTCTTTGCCATTTGTACCGTATTTATGAATCTTCACAATACCTTTGTATACCACATAAAGAGCCTTTGGATACCCTCCTTCTTCAAAGAGAGATTCACCCTTTTTGTACACTCTATCCACTTCTTGCAGACGCAACGAAGCTATTTGTTCACGAGACAACTCGCTAAACAAACAAAAGTGTGTTTTGGGGTTATTGGTTCTAAATTCTTGCATAACTACCTTACAAAAGTAAGGATAAAATTCTCTTTATGGCAATTTATTTTGTCCCAAGAGAATAAAAATTAGTTGATAATTTGTTAACACGATAGTTGGGACCGAAAGAATATTAATAGTACTTTTGTACATAATTATCACATAAAGTTATCGATATGAAAAAAATTATACTCTCAATTGTGGCGCTATCCGCTACACTAACTCTCAAGAGCCAATGTAATGAACTATTCATTTCTGAATATGTTGAAGGATGGTCGAACAACAAAGCTATTGAAATTGTAAACCCAACAAATGCCCAAATCGATCTTTCTCAATACGAATTGAGAAGATATTCAAACGGATCTTCTTCGGCTGACAGTAAAAAAAGACTAGCTCTTTCTGGGGCAATTGGTGCAAAAAGTACTTTTGTTATTGTCATTGACAAAAGAGATTCTACTGGAACAGGGCAAGAAGCTCCGGTGTGGGATACCTTACAAGGGAGAGCAGATATATTTGCCTGCCCAGATTACAACGTAAACAATGTAATGTACTTCAACGGAAACGATGTTGTAGCCTTGTTCAAAGGAACAACTCCAATTGACGTAATTGGAAAAGTTAGCGAAGATCCAGGAGCGGTAAATGGAGTACCAAGTAATCACCGTTCTTACGGGTGGCCATTAATCTCGGTTTCGGGAGACTCCACTGCTTGGACAAAAGATCACGTAATGGTGAGAAAATTCAATGTGACTCAAGGTGATGTGAATGCTCTGGATATTTTTGACCCCAGAACTGAATGGGATACATTATCTCCCTTAAACTTTAGCAACCTTGGCTTCCACAGTTGTAACTGCTCAGGTTTGACAGGAACAGACGAACTTCAAAGAGAAGAGGCTTTTAGAGCTTATCCAAACCCATCCAATTCGGGGATAGTAAACATAAGCACCTCTTCTGTGCCAACCAATATCGAAATTATCTCGATTCTTGGAAGCAAAGTAATTCAAACTACAACGAATTCCACTACGACAAGAATTAACACATCAACACTGCCAAAAGGAGTTTATTTTGTAGCCTTGACATTCGAAAACGGCCAAAGACTTACTAAAAAAATTGTACTAAACTAACAGTCACATAACAATGACAAAATCAACAATCTTACTAATCCTATCTCTGTTCTCAGGGATAGGATTTTTTGCTCAAACAGGAACCTTGAAAGGAACCCTAACAGACGAAATAACCGGAGAAACTCTTATTGGAGCCTCAGTCATTTATGGAAATGGAAAAGGAACCACCACTGACATTGACGGTAATTATCAGTTGGACTTGCCTTTAGGCCTCCAAACAATTACTTTTTCTTACGTAGGAATGCTACCTAAAGAAAAAAAAATTACTGTTAAAAAAGGTATACAGTTCTTGGATGTAAAACTTTCAACAAAAAAAATGCGAGAGGTTGAGATTGTTGCGGACATTGCAAAGGAAAGAGAAACTCCTGTAGCCTTTACGAATATTTCGAGGGAAAAACTGAATGAAGAATTGGCTTCTCAAGACATCCCAATGGTGTTGAATTCGACACCTAGTGTGTATGCCACACAAAGTGGAGGGGGTGACGGAGATGCACGAATTACTATCCGTGGATTTAGCCAACGAAACCTCGCGGTAATGATTGATGGAGTTCCAGTAAATGACATGGAAAATGGCTGGGTATATTGGTCCAATTGGTTTGGATTAGACATGGTAACTCAAACCATTCAAGTTCAACGTGGACTTGGTGTCTCTAAGCTAGCAGTCCCTTCTGTGGGAGGTACAATGAATATTTTTACCAAAGGAATTGACTCCAAGCCTGAACTTAGTGTAAAAACTGAAATTGGAACAGGAATGTTTCAGCGTCAGTCCTTTAGTTTTAATTCTGGAAAACTAAAAAGTGGATGGGGATTTACTGGAGCATTCTCACGAAAAAAAGGAGAAGGATATGTAGATGCTACATACACTGACGGATATTTTTTTTACTTAAAAGCTGAAAAAAGAATAAAAAAACATCTCATAAGTTTATCTGCTTTTGGCGCGCCTCAGAGTCATGGTCAGAGATCCTTCAAGCAACCCATCTCATTCTATGACGAGCAGCAAGCACGAGACCTCGGTGTGCCTGATGATGCGATTGCGCAATTTGCCGCAGGCGCAGGAAAAGACCACGGAATAAAATTCAATCAGTTTTGGGGAGAATATGTGGACAAAAATGGCGAAGAGAGAATCATGTATCAGCAGGAGAACAAGTATTTTAAACCTCAAATCACTTTAAGAGATTTTTGGCAAATCAATAAGAAGTTTTACTTGACAAACGTAGCCTATCTTTCCATAGGGAGAGGTGGAGGAACAGGAATGAGAAATGCCTCGATTAATCCTGTAACAGGAGGTTTAGATGCCCAATTCATTTATGACCAAAACACAAGTGGAGATTTTGGTCCTAACATCGATCCTGCCTATCATCCTACCGAAAGATTTGCAAACTCTAACATCTATCAAAGCGTAAACAATCACTTTTGGTACGGTTTGCTTTCTACAGCAACTTACGTAAAAAATGATCACGTAACATACTCTGGAGGTATCGACTTACGAAGTTATGAAGGAGAACACTACAGACAAGTGTATGATTTATTAGATGCGGATTATGCCAAGGAATTAGGAGGAAACCAAAACACCAACCAAAGAGTATATAGAGAAGGTGACAAATATTTTTACCATGACCTGGGTAAAGTAAGATGGGGAGGTGCCTTTGGACAAGTGGAATACAAAAAACAACTGTGGTCCATTTTTGGAAGTGCTTCTGTTTCTGCATCGGGGTATCAAGGCGTAGATTATTTTAGAAAAAAGACAGTAACAGTTGATGGTGAGCAATATGCTGTTGGCTATTACGACACAGTAAATGTAAATGGAACTGAATACACGCGAGACTCTGAAGAACTTGAAACCTATAAAACAAAATGGGTGACAAGACCAGGATTTACAATCAAAACGGGAGCAAATTACATCTTCGATGAATTCTCTAACGTTTTTGTAAATCTCGGTTACCTTTCTAATGTCCCAAAATTTGCCAATGTAATCGATCAAAACAATGAAGTAGTAAAAAATATTGTAAACGAAAAGGTACAAGCTGCAGAGCTAGGATATGCATTCAAGAAAAACAAAGTTGCTATTAACATAAATACTTATGTAACGAATTGGAAAGATCGGCCCTATACGGTGAGAAGAACAGGAGAGGATAATGAATCTTTTAATGCAAACATTCAAATGGATGCTTTGCATATGGGAGCTGAATTTGAAGTTGCTTATAAAATGAATAAGTATATAACCTTAGAAGGAATGCTTTCTCTAGGAGAATGGAAATGGATGAGTAAAAAAGATAGTATCACATTCTTAAACGACAATGGGGCAACCATTACTGATGCCACTGGAAATATTCAGTATGCTTCTTTTGATGCCCGAGGAGTACACGTGGGAGATGCCGCTCAAACTCAAATGGGAGCAAAAATCCGAATCAATTTGACGAAAAAACTCTACATCAAATCTCAGTATACTTGGTTTGATAGGTATTATGCAGATTTTGAACCAGGAGGACTTGATGGCGAAAATGCAGGAAGAGAATCTTGGCGAATCCCTTCTTACGGACTAATGGACCTTCATGCTGGATACTCATTTAGACTGAAAGGAATTGGAGCAAAAAAGAAACAACCGATGCTCAGTATTCGTATGAGTATTTTAAACCTGCTAGACACACGATATATTTCTGATGCACAAAACAACGATCGGTTTACCGGACAAACCACCAATAGTTTTGACGCACAATCTGCCGCTGTTTTTTACGGATTAGGACGTAGATACAATGCTTCATTACAAATTAAATTTTAACCAAACGACAATGAAAAAATCAATCATCATTTTTCTCAGCCTGGTGTTGAGTACCGCTGCCATTTCGCAAGCACCCGTTCCATTTTCATGGGCCTTTCCCAACACTATTTTACCCACTGGATTTACGCTAGGTGGAGGTAGTTATCCTCCCTCATTTTATGCGAGTAACGGAAACATTGCTGCTCCTAGTTTCAAACTCAATGGAACTGGCCAGTGGCTCGAAATAGAAATTGCTGCAGAAGCAGGAGAAATTTCTTATTTCCTGAAAGGTCAAAATGTGGGTGGAGCACCTTTTCAAGGAACCCTTGATATTGAGTTCTCACCGAATGGAACTACCTGGACAAGCACCAGAACTTTGATTAATTCAGCGATTAGCACCTCAGCTTACACGCAATTTAAAGATACTTGTCTGCCTAATACGCGTTTTATCCGATTTTACTACACCAATAAAGTAAGCGGAGTAAACATTTCATTGGATGATATAGCAATTGGAGTTCCTCTGGCTACACCAGAAGCAGAAATAAATGCACTAATTGACAACGATACCGTATTTAGCGGAGCTAGTTATTTCACGTCTGAAACGCTTGGCTCAACAAGAAGAATCAACCTCATTGTGGAAAATCAAGGAACTGATAGCACCCTAAGAATCTCGGGAGTAACAAGTAGTAACGCAACTGAATTTTCGGTCGTTTCTTTTCCTTCCACGGTGGACAGCTTATCGAATGATACTATACGTATAGACTTTACACCCTCGGCTGCAGGTACACGAACTTCTACTATTTCGATTTCGAATAATGATACCAGCGAAAACCCCTATATTATCAACTTTGTGGGATATGGAAATGGATTGGCTACAGAACCAGCCACCCCTTCGTCTGTCTCATTTTCAAATGTAAAAACATACAAATACGAGGTGAACTTTGTGCCGACAACCCCACTGAGTGATGAAAGCTATTTGGTCTTATTTAAAAGAGGAAGTGCACCCACTGGAGTTCCGACTGATGGAGTTGAATACTCTGCCGGTGAAAGCATAGGAAATGCTAAGGTTGCTTACGTAGGAAAAAACTTGTCTTATTTATCGAAAGAGACGCATGCCAACTCAACCTACCACGTGGCAGTATTCGCCTTTAGCGGATCTGGTATCTACAGTAACTACAACTCTACACCCAGAATAAATTCAGTAGTTACACCGATATCAATGCAGTCACCTACGTACTACAACGGAATTTCGGTTTCGAGCCCTAATTTTGTCACTCAACTGCATTCAAAAATAAATCCTCACACCTTGATGTTCTACAGTGATTTTGATGATACGTACATCCAAGATTTTGTGCATCGAGATACGGTGAATAATGAAAAAGTAGTTACTTGTGCATACTCTGGTGAGGAATATATTTATTCTGCACCGTTTAATTTTAGCGTAATTTCAAGAGAACACACCTATCCTCAAAGTTGGATGCCCACTTTTGGTGACCAAACAAAACCTGAATACAACGATTATCATAATTTGTATCCAGTAAATCAAAACAATGCGAATGCCGTGAGAAGCAACAAACCACTTGGCAAAGTAATCACAGTGATTAGTTCTTATGGCGGTGCCAAATACGGTTTAGATTCACGAGGAAAACAAGTGTATGAACCAAGAGATTCGCACAAAGGAAATGCAGCTAGAGCAATATTTTATATGGCCACAGCCTACAACTCAATAGACGGAAACAACTGGTCTATTCCAGATCCTATCGATGCTTTTACCGTGCCTTACGGACAAGAAGAAACCATCTTGAAACAATGGCATTGGATGGATCCAGTAGACGAGGAAGAAATGGCAAGAAACGATTACATCGAATCTATTCAAAACAACAGAAACCCTTTTATAGACAGCATGAACTTTGCCTGCTACATTGACTTTACCACAATGAATAAGGAGACTAACGCCTCTCCCTGTTTAACAAACTCAATTAGCTTAGAAGAACAATCTTCTTTGATCGAATTAATTGCTTTTCCAAATCCCACTCAAAACATCTTGAATCTTCAGTATGAGATGAAAAATGCAGAAAAAATGACAATTTCTATATTTAACTCGGTGGGCAAAAGAATAAAATCAATGGAAGTAAAAGGTCTTGAAAGAGGGTTTGAATCAATCGATGTTTCAAATTTATCAGAGGGAATCTACCAGGTAAAAGTTACTGGAAGCACATTTGAATCACAGCTTAAATTTATAAAACAATAAACTCTCAACGTAGTATTTTAGAAGCTCCATGTGGTAAATCAACTTGGGGCTTTTTTTTGTTTAAAAAACACTCACATATCCAAAATGTACTTTTCCATTCCTGAACAAGAGCGGATTATTATTTTGCTTTCCTATGGCGTAAGTAAGAGTAAAGATGCCACTCTTTGTGGCAAAATTAACTCCAAGACCAGCCCCAATTGGAAAACCATTCTGGTAATTATTTAATTGATTACTTTCATAAAACCCACCTTCGATAAAGGAGAATACCGCGGAGTTTCTATCAAATAAATAACGAAATTCGGCTGTTGCAAAATAATAATTGGAAGCAAACAGGGATTGCTGATTAAACCCTCTTAGCGAATTGAGTCCGCCTAACTGGTATAATTCATTGACAAAAATATTCTCTCCTAGCAAACTACCACCAGAAAAATGAAAAAGCGCAGTAGCTTTCTTAAATAAAGGAATAAATTGAGAAAACTCAGCTTTGAATTTAAACTGTCTTGTGCGTTCCATTAGTCCTTGGTAGGAATCATTGGTTGCCCCTTCTTGTTTCTCAATTGTTTTGATGCCTGAATTAATTTCAAACTCCAAGTCATACCCTCTTCTGGGGTTAAACACATAATCCAACTGCCTATTAAGAAACTTAAAACTCACGTAGTGAGAAGAAAAAGAATTGGATTCTGGTATCTCAGATAATTGGGAATTAGCAACCAAAGAATTTGAATTTTCTGCCGACCAACCAACTCCAAAAGTTTGGTTATTATCAATAGAATAAGAAATCCCTGCTTGAAAAGCGAGAGTAGCAAATGCGGTGTCCTGACGAAAATAATCGAGCTTCGTGTCCAAACCAAATTTGGACCCAAACAAGAAAGGATAGGAAACCCCCAATTTAAACCGTTGAGAATTTTCTTTTATTTTTTCCCAACTTAAACCAATTATTTCAGCACGTTTTAGCACATTCTTTAACTGAATGTTAACCTCACCCACTATTTCTACACCTTCTCCATTTTCATTAGGGTTCAACCCCACTACTCCATCAAATCGATTGTTTTTTTTAGACGTGAGATAGAGCACCAGCGTGGCCTTTCCGGGAGAAAAATACACTTCAGGTGCTCTTATACTAGACAAAAAACTCAAAGATGATATTTCGTTGGTAAGATTCTGCACATAGGCCTCACTATACACTCTCCCTTTTCTAAAATTGATTAACCGTGCTACCGTTTGGTCTTGAATAGAAGCGTCTCCTTTGATTTCGAGAGAATCGAAAAGAATAAGCGAACCTTTATTTACAGCAATATGAGCCGAAATGGAATCATCCATTATTTTCACCGAATCAAAATAACAAGAAGCGAAAGGAAATCCCACATCTTCAAAATGCGTTAAAATCTGGGTAACATTTTCCATCAACTCTCGAGGCTGAAAGTAGTTGTTCCAATCTAGCCTTACCCCAATTCTTTTTAGTTCTTGGGAGTAAGACACCTCCTTCCAAAGGTACTTCTTACCCCTGTTAACCAGAAAAAAAAGAGTGTCTTTCACGGTCTCCTTTTCCTCTAACCAACTTGTAATATAACCTTGAGATTGAAGTTGAGCAAGTGTCCTATTCTTTATACCCTCAATTTGAATTGAGTCGCGGAAGTGCTTTAGTACCATACCCGAATCTCTATACTGAAATTTAAGAAATCCCTGTGTCTTCCCTTCCATCACAAGAAAGAAAACCACCAAGACCAACCCAAGAGATTTTAGTACATTCATTTGGGATAAAACTACAACTCCAAGTGGAATATTTCGTAAAACCGAACAAAAAAATAAGCGAACACTGCTAACCCTAATTTTGACTGAGAGCATTCAAACCAATACGACAAATTGTTTATAACTTGTTTGTAACTACAATCCGGCAATCGTCATCTACCCGAGAAATATGCGTTTTTTTGTGTATTAAACTATGTAACCCATGAAAAAAATAACAATCATCGCAGTATCGACCCTTTTCATTTCCGTATTTTTAAGTTCTTGTACAACTAAAAAACAACATTGTGATGCATATGGGCAACTTTCGACTATAGAAGTGGAAACTACTTCAACTGAAGCTGACAACATTCAAATTTCAAAAAGCGAAGAAACATTCTAAGCTTTTTTTACCGGCATAAGAAAAACACAACCGCTACCGGTTGTGTTTTTTTTTGACCATTTTTTCAAATTCACTCATCCAACCTAAACTTTGCTTATATTTGTTATTCGTAAAGAAACCATGAAACAGATTTTTCTACATATCGCTTTTCTGTCCTTTATATGTTCAGTTTCTTATGCGCAGCTTCCGGCAAAGCAGGAAAATCTTGCTGGCTTCCGCTCCGAGTGGTTTGGTGGACTCATTTTGCACACAAATGGATGGGGAGGAAACCTATCATATGCAAAATTCAAGACTTACAAACGGTACCATGTATTCAGTTTGGACATAGTAAACATCAAAGATCCCAAAGAATATAAAATAAGGTATCAAGTTTCACAAAACAGTTTTTCTAGAGCCTTCAAATTTGGAAAGCTTAACTCTCTCTACAACGTAAGATTGGGATACGGTCAGCAATATATGATTTATGAAAAACTAAGAGAAAAAGGGGTGAGTGTCTATTTTAATTGGAAAACAGGAGCCAATATTGGATTTTTAAAACCTATTTATCTAGATATTGTAAACCAAGAAGACGGAATTACAGTAAATAGTGAAGAGCGATACGATCCAAATATCCACAACGAATCTAACATCTATGGAAAAGGAAGTTTTGGTGCAGGTTTTAATGAAATGAATGTGATCCTCGGAGGGCATTTCGAAACAGGTTTTAAATTTGAATTAGCCAAAGAAAGAGAAAACATATTTGCCTTAGAAACTGGTGTAGCAATCGATATTTATCCCTCAGGAGCACCGATTTTGGCATTCAAGAAAGAAGAAGTTATTTTATACAATTTATACATCAAATTATTATTTGGTAAAAAGTATTACGACTAAATGGAAGTGAATGAAAAAGTAAAAAAGCCAAATTGGCTTCGGGTAAAATTACCTATTGGAAAAGAATATAAGAAAGTCCGCGAAATTGTTGACGACCATGGTCTTCACACCATTTGCCAAAGTGGTAACTGCCCCAATATGGGCGAATGTTGGGGAGCAGGAACGGCTACTTTTATGATTTTAGGAAATACTTGCACACGTTCTTGTGGGTTTTGCAATGTCTCTACCGGGAAACCAGACGAAGTGGATGTATTTGAGCCAGCTAAAATAGCCAAGTCGGTAAGTCTGATGGAGGTTAAACATTGCGTAATTACTTCTGTAGATAGAGATGATTTACCCGATGGAGGAGCAGAAATATGGGCACAAACCGTGAGAGCTATCCGAAGAAAATCGCCTACTACCACTATGGAAACTCTTATTCCAGATTTTATGGGAAAATGGGAGAATCTTCAGAAAATTATTGACGTGGCACCCGAAATTGTATCACACAACCTTGAAACAGTAAGAAGATTGACGAAAGAAGTTCGTATCCAAGCTAAATACAACAGAAGTCTAGAATTATTGCGAAGACTCAAGGAAGGCGGTATGAAAACCAAATCTGGTGTGATGCTTGGATTAGGTGAAAGTGAAGAAGAAGTCCTGGAAACCATGGATGATTTGAGAGCCGTGAATGTAGATATCCTGACATTAGGACAATACCTTCAGCCTACCAAAGAGCATTTACCCGTTGCCGAATTCGTAACGCCAGAAAAATTTGCTTACTACAAAGAAATAGGTTTGGAAAAAGGATTCAGATTTGTAGAAAGTGGACCACTTGTGAGATCAAGTTACCACGCTGAAAAACATCTGTTTTAATTCTCACGAAATAGAAGTGTATAAATTTTATTTAAAATTCAAACAAATTAGTTTTAAAAATTCTTAATTTTAGTGCTAATAAAAAGTAAAAATCATTTTTTTTGCTTGTATTAACTACCATATAATTTACCTACAACAGGAAAATAATAGCTTATGAAAAACACTACTAAACTACTATTAGGTGGACTTTTACTCTCAGGAATGGGAATAGGATCATATCTCACATGTGGAAACTGCGAAAGTGGAATAACCGCATATACTCCGAGAGAAAACTCGGTTTCTTTCAACAAAACAAGTGCCCAACACGGTATTGGTTTGTATGAAGAAATGAGAAAAAACATCCGTACTGGCAAAATGGAAGCGAGTGATTTTTCTGCGGCCTGGCAAGCTGTGAAAGCAGCAAGTGCAAGCAGAAGCTCTATCCTCACTCTTGTAGACGAAGGACCCGACAACGTTGGGGGTCGAACAAGAGCTATTTTGGTAGACAACTCGAACAATAACATTGTTTACGCAGGTAGTGTGTCAGGAGGGTTATTTAAATCACTGAATAGAGGAAATACTTGGTCTCGAGTTGATGCTTTTACAGATGTACTGTCTGTATCGTCCATGGCTCAAACTTCTGATGGAACCATTTACGTAGGAACGGGATCTACCCACGAATCTAGTATTGCCAACGGTGGTAGTGGAGGACACAGAGCTGATGGTGTATATTACACCACAGACGGAGGTACAACATGGAACAAACTTGCACCTTCTCCAAGTTGGGGAACTGCCGCTGTAAATGCGATTGTAGCTGATCCTAACGAAACAGATGTTATTTATGTAGGGGGAAATTTCCCTATTAGATTGTACAAGGTTACAAACAAAACTACTTTTACCGCTGAACCGGGAATCACTGGTTCTGTAACGGACCTGAAAATTTCGAACGATGGAAATGTAATCGTTGCTGGATTAGGTAATCGAACTTTTGTAAAAGAAGGTTCAGGTAGTTGGACAAAAGTTTCTGGTTCTGGAGCTGGACAAGTAAAAGAAGCCGCAACAGGATCTGCCATTTCAAGAATAGAATACGCTATTTCGCATGACAAAAATCCAAACGGAAAGTATTCAATTTACGCCTCAATGGTGAAAACTAATTCTTCTCTAGCTGGTATTTCTGCCTCGCATGACAATGGAGCTACCTGGACCGAAGTTGTACCAGAAACACCAAATGGAACTGATCCAACGACTGTACTAACTACGGATCCATTTGCCAATGGTCTTCAGTATCAAGGAAACTACAACAACATTATTACAACAATTCCAGGAGATCCTAAAAAATTCTTGATAGGAGGAATCAACGTGTTTAGATGGATAGAATCTGCTACTTCTGCTCCATTTGGTCAAATGTCGCAAGTTTCTTCATCACAAGTACCTCAAACTAGTTCATTTTACTCTCATGCCGATCACCACGAAATGGTATGGGACAACACGAATAGACTGTATGTTGGAAACGATGGAGGAATCGGAATTTCAGACAACGCAACCTCAAACAATATTCGATATTATCCTGCAAATAGAGGGTACAACGTAACCCAATTTTATGGAATTGGATACTCCAAATTTGGAGATCTTATTGGAGGAGCGCAAGACAATGGTACACAATACAAAGATGTAAACAACCCAGGAACCTCTCCTCTCGAGTTTAGAAGAGTGAATGGAGGTGATGGATTCGATTGTGAAATTTCTCATTTAGATCCTAACGTATTATTTTCTAGTATTTACACAGGTGCTAACTACCGTTCTGCAACAAAAGGTAGTGGTAGTACTTTTACTGGAACAGAAATAGATGCTCTACCAAGTTCTGTTAAACCATTCTACAACGTTACAAGATTATACGAGACAGCGAATGATTTGAACAGCAAAGACTCTGTGTTCTATTATGCTACAGAAAACTTGCCGGCTGGTTCTACTGTAATGGTTGGAAGTAAGAACTTAGGAATCCAATTTCCTTACGTGTTACCTACTGCCGTAACCGTAACAATTGACACAACTATTGACGTACTAGGAGATACCGCATATTCTTACTCATACAGAGATACATTAAAAGTTCAAGATAGAGTTCAAACTATGTTTGCTCTCGGTCTTCAAGGATCTGGAGGTGTGTGGGTAACTCGAGGAGCTTTAAGATTCGGAACGACACCAGTTTGGTGGAAAGTGATGAATTCAGTTTCGGGTAGAGTTACTGAAATGGAATTCTCCAAAGATGGTGATGTTTTGTATGTAGGAACCTCTGGAGGTGAAGTATACAGAGTAAAAGGATTCAATAACGTTTATTACAATGACCAAGCTCAGGATGTGATTAACGGCATTAATGATCATGACAGTGTCTCTTTCAACTACGCAGACATCCGAAGTGGTGTATCTCAATTACAGATTACAACTATCCTCAATGGTTCGCAATATGTGGCTGGTTTAGGTGTTGACCCTAACGACCCAGAACACTTAGTAGTTGCATTAGGTGGGTATGGAGCTTCTACCAATATCTTAAGATCTACCACTGCGGCAAGTACTACAGGTAGCTCATCTTTCTCTAGCATAAGAGGAAATTTACCGGCTATGCCCGTATTTGATGCAGTAATCGACATGAGCGACCCTACAAGAATTATCGCAGGAACAGAGTTTGGTGCATGGGTTTCTTTGAACTCCGGAGCTTCATGGAGCGCACAAAATGATGAAATGGGAGCAGTACCAGTATACGATGTAAGACAACAATACAGAGGATGGGATGAATGTACTAATTCTGGTACTATCTACTTTGGAACACATGGTAGAGGAATTTGGAGTAGTAATGATTTCCTCTCACTAGAAGAGAATAGTAAAGAAGAGAAAGTAGAAGTTACTTCTTTTAACTTATTCCCTAACCCAGCTACTAACTTTACAAACGTAGAATTGGAGTTAAATAAAAATGCTGATGTGACCATTTCAGTATTTAGTTTAACCGGACAAATGGTGGCTAACGAAACTTTAACCAACAGACAAAAAGGAACAATAAAACACAGAGTGAATACCTCAACACTTCCAAAAGGAATTTACTTTGTTACGGTACAAGCTGATGGAATGAAATTTAAAGGTTCAAAATTCATCAAGCAATAAGAAAGACTTACACTACCTTATTCAAAAAACTGTTTCGATGATTTCGGAACAGTTTTTTTTTGATTTAAACTCCTGAAATTAGTTTCAACAATCTAGAAACTTATTCTTAATTTTACTTTCTAAAATAATAACCCACATGACTAAAATCAGAGTTGCTATCAACG
>JALRIS010000163.1 GCA_023255335.1 Flavobacteriales bacterium
TTCCTAAATTATACGTTATGTTTGTCCAGTTGACTCCTCCGTTGGTGGTCATAAATATCTTACTTCCGTCATTTTGGTATCTATTGTAAGTAACAAAAATATTATCGTCATCGTTGGGATTAAAAGCAATATCAGTGATGGTATAGTTGGGAAGGTTTGTCTTTATGGAAGTGAAAGTTGCACCAGCATTAGTCGATTTCATGATAGCGGCTCCTCTTGCTACAACAATAATATCCGAATTATTCTCGGCTATGGCAGCTTCACTTATTGTATTTCCAAATGGATCTCCACGATACGTCCAATTTCCACCAAATTCTTCACTTACGTAGATATCCTTTGCAAAATTGTACACACGCATTTGGTCATTTGGGTCATAAGCTAAAGGGGCTTCCCAAGCACCATTTCCTGAGCCAGATTGCCCGGAGGGAGAAGCTCCACTTTGAGTAAGGCCTCCATTTGTAGTTTTTCTACGCGAACCAAACTGAACACTTCCCATCATGTAATCATCGTTCAATGGATGAATAATTGCCTCCATTCCATCTGCGCCATAAAACTCAATCCAAGCGTCTTTATGTTTTATACTTGTTCCGTTATCTTGCGAACCACTCATTGTTCGATAATGATTGGATTGACTAACTCCTAAGCTATAGTTTTCTCGGATTCCCAATCCATCACTCAACACGGTCCATGTTACACCATCATCGGTACTTTTGGCAAATAAACCGTCTGTTCCTACATAAAATATCCCATCAATACACTGAGCAACTCGTAGGTCTGCATGAATATATTTTCCTCCATTCTTCAAATTTGCTTCGTAATTTCCCATTCCATGTGCTGAGCTTCCTAAACTCCACCAAGTAATTTGGTTAGAAGTTCGCCCTCCATCAGTAGAATTTACAATATCCAAATATCCATAAATCATGATGGATGTATCTAGGTCATTGACCGCAAAACCATCACAAGATTCGGAAGGATTGCTCATAAAAGTAAAATCTACCCCTTTATTTTTGGAAGTCCATATCCCATTAGAAGAGGCAAAAAACACACAATCAGGACAATCTTTACTGACTGATATTTTTCCAGAAGCACCGCTATTTCCGGCTAATGTATTGGAACCTGTGAATGTAACACCTTGATTTAATGAATAGAGAACTTTGTCTTTGTTGGAGCCCCAATAGTAGTAATCATAAATATAGATTATGTTGTCATCTGTTGGATGAAATTCTATTTCAGAAATAGAACCATTTGTCACCTTGGTCCAAGTGGTTAGGTTATCCGTAGAACGGTATAATCCATCACTGGCTGCCACCAGAATTAAATCTGCAATTCGAGGATGGTAAGCAATTGTATTAATTTTAAAGTTACTTCCCAGTCCACCTTTCCCTAGTGTTGTGGGGTTAAAATTTGTGAGTTTCCAAGTGTTTCCTCCATCAATCGATCTGTATATTCCGTGAGAATAATTATTTCCACCATTCTGCACAGCAATTAAAATTGAATCAGAATTTGTGGGCGAAACACCAATCGACTCTACTCCACTAGCTGTAAGAGAATCGGTATAACCACCCGTCCAGAGAACACCTCCGTTCGTAGATTTCCAAAAACCACCACTTCGCGACCCTACATACATGATTTGAGTGTTCCTTGGGTTTACATAAAATGTTTCTATCCTTCCTAATCCTGCAGAATAATGACCAGTAATACTGTCTAAAGTGTAGGGTCCAAGATCTTTCCACCCTCCGGCATACAGCGATCTGTTGGCAGTTCCGGCAGGTGCCGAAGAAGATAAGAATTGTAGATATGCTTTTTCTACAAATTTAGGGTCCACATTATTTCGAGCGCCTGAAGGAGCGTATTTACTTTCGTTTTCGTTCCTCCATCTTTGGTAGCCTTTGTAGCCAGAGCCCTTACCCTTTCCATGACTCTCAAAATACTTGTCAGCTTCTTTACACACCTCATAAAAGTTATAGGTAGGATCTTCCATCATTACCTTATATAATTGTTGAGAATAGGAAAAGCTAACTAGTAAAATAGAAGCGGATACAATGAGTACTCTAACTGTTTGTTGCATAGTTATTATTTTATGAACTTATCAAAGTTGTAGTGGTCTACTTCTGATAGCTCTTCTTTTGATAATGACTTAAAAAAGTCATACGTTAATTTCAATCCTTCCTGACGCGAGACCTTAGGCTCCCAGTTGAGCAATTCTTTGGCTTTTGTAATATCCGGACGTCTTTTCTTTGGGTCGTTCTCTGGCAAGTCTTTATAAATCACTTTTTGACTTGTCCCCGTCAGCTTTATTATTTCTTCTGCAAAATCACCAATAGTAATTTCATCCGGATTTCCAATATTCACAGGTTCGGGATAATCGGATTGGAGGAGTCTACAAATTCCCTCGACCAAATCATCTACGTAACAAAATGATCTCGTTTGAGAACCATCTCCAAACACGGTTAGATCTTCTCCTCTCAATGCTTGCCCAATAAACGCAGGCAAAACTCTTCCATCGTTCAACCTCATTCTCGGACCATAAGTATTGAAGATTCGAATAATCCTGGTTTCAACACCATGAAAACGGTGATATGCCATCGTAATAGCTTCCTGAAATCGTTTTGCTTCATCGTATACGCCTCTTGGTCCAATAGGGTTCACATTTCCCCAATATTCTTCCGTTTGTGGATGAACTTCTGGATCTCCATATACTTCAGAGGTGCTGGCAATCAACATTCTGGCATTTTTTGCTTTTGCTAATCCCAACAAATTATGCGTACCAAGCGATCCCACTTTCAAGGTTTGGATAGGTATCTTGAGATAATCTATAGGGCTTGCAGGGGAAGCGAAATGAAGAATATAATCTAGTTCTCCCGAAACATGAACATAATTGGAAATGTCGTGGTTGTGAAACTCAAAATTTTCTAAAGGAAATAGGTGTTCTATATTCTTTAGTCGCCCCGTAATTAGGTTATCCATCGCAATCACTTGGTATCCGTCCTTTATGAATCTATCACACAAATGAGACCCTAAAAATCCAGCAGCTCCGGTAATTAATACTTTTTTCATACTTTCTTTTAAACTATTTCTCTTCCAATACTTTGATACCTAAACCCATGTTTCTTCATCTCTTCCAAATCGTACAAGTTTCTTCCGTCAAAGATAGTAGGCTCAGAAAGTGTCTCTTTAATTCTTTTGAAGTCTGGAGTTCTAAATACTTGCCACTCTGTAGCAATAATCAAGAAATCTGCGTTTTGAAGAGCTTCGTATTGATTTTCCATAAAAGAAATCTTTGTTCCATACATTTCTTTCACATTCTCCATCGCTTCTGGATCAAAAGCTTGGATGGTACATCCTTCTGCCAATAGTGCATCAATAATGTACAACGCAGGCGCTTCTCTTATGTCGTCAGTATCTGGTTTGAATGCCAATCCCCACAAGGCAATATTTTTACCCTTTAGATCTCCTCCGTAGTATTGTTTTATTTTATCAACGATAATTACTTTTTGTCTCTCATTTACTTCAATTACCGAGTTAATAATCTTGAAAGTATATCCATTATCATTTCCGGATTTAATAAGGGCTTTTACATCTTTTGGGAAACAGCTTCCTCCATATCCAATTCCAGGAAATAAAAATCTATTTCCAATCCTTGCATCTGAACCAATTCCTTTTCTCACCATATCAACATCTGCTCCCACTATTTCACAAAAATTAGCAATTTCATTCATGAATGTAATTTTTGTAGCCAAAAATGAGTTGGCGGCATATTTAGTAAGCTCCGCGGATTTTTCATCCATAAAATAAATTGGATTTCCTTGTCTTACGAAAGGCTTGTAAAGTTCTTCCAATATTTTCCTTGCCTTCGCTGATTCTGTCCCAATAACCACTCTGTCTGGTTTCAAAAAATCACTTACGGCAAAACCTTCTCTCAAAAACTCAGGATTGGAAACTACATCGAAACCTACAGAAGTATTCTTTGCTATTGCTTCCTTAACTTTTTCAGCAGTTCCTACTGGCACAGTACTCTTGTCAATAATCACTTTGTAATCCTTGATCATCTTTCCTAGCTGATCGGCAACCCCAAGAATGTAACTCAAATCTGCCGAGCCATCTTCTCCTGGAGGTGTTGGTAAGGCTAAAAAAATAATTTCTGCGTTTTCTATCGATGATTCCATGTCAGTAGAAAAAGACAGTCTTCCTTGTTTCTGATTTCTTTCAAACAATACATCTAGTTGAGGCTCATAAATGGGAACCTCTCCATTTTTCATTCTTTCTACTTTGTTGGCATCGATATCCACACAAACTACATTATTACCTGTTTCGGCAAAACAAGTCCCTGTAACTAGGCCCACATATCCAGTTCCAATAACTGCTATATTCTTCATATTTTTTATTTAAATTCTTTTACTGTTTCTGTTATATACAAAAGCTCTTCCTC
>JALRIS010000216.1 GCA_023255335.1 Flavobacteriales bacterium
GAAGAAGAAGAAAGAAAATCATTGAGAGAACGATCAATAGATATGCTTATTACACAAGTTCAAGAAGCTCCCGGTGATGTAGAATCTCCCTCAGCATACCTTCCATACTCTTTGTTTTTTATGAGAGAAAGGAGCTTTTCAGGAACATCAAACTCTTCATTTCCAGGAATGTATTTTGCCATTATTCCCTCTGCGGTTGTTTTGTACGTGTATCTCATACCATCTCTAGGGGCCGATCCTTCTACTTGTCCGTAAGAAATTCGGAGCGTGCTGTTTGCATCATACCAGTATTTTTCTCCCGGAAATACAATTTGGATAGATTTCGCGTATTCCTTCATTAGTTCATTTATTTGATCCTCGTTCGCATAATAAACCGGAATTACCTTTTTTCTTAACGCTGAGTAAAAACTTTCTACCATACGGTATCCTTTGTCCTTCTTAATTTTTGACAAGTTTTTTTCGGTAGGATTTTCTATGTATTTGGTTAATTTACTCTCATTAAAAAACATAGATTTAGCAAACATGTCGTCTATTATAGACTCTATGTTTTGCGTGTAATTCGTCTTTTTCATTAAATTATCTGGATGAAAATCTGCGTTTACTTCTTTCAAGGCAGACGAATATAAGGTTTTCCACATTCTTTTTTCAAACTCCATCTGTGCAGGATAACCAATGAAATTTTCGTAGCTCTGTTTCAATTTCTCAATCTCCTTGGCAAACGTGCCTTTCTTCTTGAGTGCTTCGGCATTTTCAATTATTCCCACAAAGCTGTTGAGGTATCTCACCGATTTTGGACCTGAGTAAATCATTTCAATGTAATAATCAAAAGCTTCTTGATAGGGCTCATTTTTGGCATATAACTCTTTCAAGGTGGGAAGCAATTCTCCGTACAGTTCTTTTAATTGCGGGTTATCATTTATTCGTTGTGTGTAAATAGCCTCTTTGGTTTGTTTTTTTTCGAGGGCATTTTCTTTCTCGAGGCCAAAATTTTCTCCTTTCCATTTTTTCCATGCATTACTCACGCTTGATTGATAGGAGGCATACCTAATTCTCAATTCCTCGCTTTGCTTCATTGTAGAATTTATTACCTCCAAAGATTTTTCTCGCATGTCAATTCTTGCAGGGTTTGTTTTGTTCATTTTTTGATCTACCGCATAGGAGGTAAGGAACTGTTGGGTTCTGCCAGGAAATCCATACACCATAGAGAAATCTCCTTCGTTTACTCCTTTTAATGAAATAGGGAAAAAATGCTTAGGTGTGTAGGGAATATTGTCTTTGCTGTAGCTAGCTGGCTTATTGTCTTTGCTGGCGTAGATTCTAAAAACGGAGAAATCGCCTGTATGTCTCGGCCATACCCAGTTGTCTGTATCAAAACCAAATTTTCCTATTGCAGAAGGTGGCGCCCCTACCAATCTTATGTCAGTAAAACGCTCTATGACAAAAGCAAAATATTTGTTTCCGTAATTGAAAGGCTTAATTTTAGCTAGATAGTCAGTTCCATTTGTCAATTCACTTGTGATTTCTTCGCTTTTTCTTTTTAGGAAGTCAGCTTCGCTCTCATTTTCATTCTTTGTTCCGCCAAGCATTTTGGAGGTTACATCTTCAATCTTTACAATAAAATCAACATAAAGCCCTTCATTCGGTAATTCTTCGTTCATGTTTTGTGCCCAAAAGCCATCTCTTAAATAGTTTTTTTCGACCGTGCTGTGGTTGGCGATTTGTGAATATCCACAATGATGGTTCGTGAATAATAATCCTTTGTTAGAGACCACCTCTGAGGTACATCCTCCATTGAAATGAGCAACAGCATCTTTCATGCTCGATTGATTTACAGAATAAATTTCTTCGGCAGAAATCATCAATCCTTTTGATTGCATATCGCTGTAATTCAATGCTTTTATGAGATTGGGCAACCACATTCCTTCGGTAGCGAATAGGGGAAAGGTGGCTCCTAGTAAAAGGGATAAAAAGAGGACTGATTTTAATTTCATGAGCTTAGTTTTTATTTCAAAACAAATATAAAGATTCTGAGCTATTTCTGCCTCAATACAAAACTTTAATTTCTCTGCTCTAACTTTCACAAGTTTTATTGAAGTTCTGCGATAGAAATCTTATTTTTGAGTCTATTTAAAAGCTAACTATGTTTCAATTTGCTTTCCTTTTGGGAATCGTATTTATTTGTTTTAACCTCATTTGGTTTTTATTTTCTTCCCTGCTCAAAATAGTCTTGGGTCAAACTGGGAATATTGAAAAATACATTTTACGAGTTTCCCAGAGTTATTTTTTAGCGTCTGTTTCGGCCTTGGCTACGATCAATTACGGAGAACATTTTAATTCTCTTCATCTTCTTGTGTGCATTGGCGCTGTTGTACTATTTCTTTATCTCATTAATAAGATAGAACAGCGAAGGAAAGTGATGCAATTCAACTTACAATTGAATAAAGATTATGTTGGGTTCAATTCTTCTTACTTGAAATATGATATATTGATTGCCCTACTAACCGTTATTTTTTACGTGTACGCAGTGTATTCTCCTTCTTGTGTTCAAAATGGCGTAAATGATTGGTTGTATGGAGCAATTAATGGATTGTACGACATGTTTTTTGTCGGTTTTGTTATCGGAATAATTGGGGTGTTTTTTATTATCAGTATCTTTATCAAAGGTTTTATTTCATTTCAGTTGATTTACAAACAGTTTTCTGAAATGATAAACGGAGTAACACCCACTGCTTTTGATGAAGAAGCGGGATATACAGAATACGAAATTGTAGAAGAGGACGAAGACGAGTAGTCTTTGTTCCATACAAAACAATACATCCATTGGAAAAAGAAAAATACATAGCCAAAACCCTTAAAGGATTAGAAGAGCCCTTGAAAGAGGAATTGGCAGAAATAGGTATTGAAAAGTGCCGGGTAACAAACAGAGCCATAGAGTTTCATGCTACAAAAGAGCAACTGTATCAGGCAAATTACCTATGTAGAACAGCGATCAATATTTTGAAACCCTTGTTTCAATTTAAGGCCAGAAATGAGCAGGAATTGTACGAGAAGGTGAAGGAGTTTGAATGGGAAAAATTATTTGATTTGGACAAGACGTTTGCTATTTCACATTCTGTGAGATCCGAAATTTTTACCCATTCCCAATACATCTCATTGAAAACCAAAGATGCCATTGTTGATAGGTTTCGCGAAAAATTCAATGCTCGACCAAGTGTAGATCCCAAACAACCCGATGTAAAATTCAATCTGTTTATTAGAGGGGAAAAGTGCTCATTGCTGCTCGATACATCTGGAGATGCGTTGTTTAAACGAGGATATCGCACAGAAACAAACATGGCTCCTCTTAATGAAGTGATGGCGGCAGGATTGATCTCTCTATCGGGTTGGGATAGAAATTCCACTCTGATAGATCCTATGTGTGGTTCAGGAACAATTTGTATCGAGGCAGGGATGATGTTGTGCAACATACCCGCAGGGTACTACAGAACTAGCTTTGGATTTTTTAATATGGCAGACTTTGACCTCGACTTGTGGAAGAAGGTGCGCAATGAAGCTAAAGACAAAATAGAATTATCAAAAGGAATTACAATTCACGGTTCTGACTTAGCAATGAAATCCATCAGGATTTCTCAAAAAAACCTTGGTAACGTTCCTGACCTAAAACGAATTGTGAGGTTCAAAGGGGAAGATGCGTTGGAGATTTCTGCTCCTAAAAAGACTGGAACTCTTATAGTCAATCCACCTTACGGTGAGCGAATTTACAAAGATGAAGTAGCCATCTTGTATCAGCGACTAGGAGAACACCTGGAAGAAGAGTTTTCAGGATACACCTTAGGGATATTGAGCTCAAACAAGGAAGCACTTGATTTAATACATCTCAATAAAATAAGAACGGTGGATTTAATGAATGGTTCAATTGAATGTGATTACCGAATTTACAAAGTATAGCCCCTTATTTTAGTAATTATTAACACTATAAATTCAATTAGTTTTGTTTCTTTGTATCAGACAATGTATCCGATTATTATGAATAAAATACTCATCACTTCACTTACCTTTTTACTTACCACGTTCTGTTTCTCTCAGAAAAAAGAAAACCTCATTGATGGAACGATTGGGGTAATTGGAAATAAGGTGATTTTGCATTCCGAAATAGAATCTCAATTGGTACAGGCAAAACAAGAGGGGTTCGACCTTGGTGAAGATTCTAGATGTCTCATTTACGAACAAGTAATGTTTCAATCTTTGCTAATGTATCAGGCAGAAGTGGATAGTATCGAAATTACTCCAGAGCAAGTAAATGGAGAATTGACAAATAGGATTAGGTATTTTGAGAACCAAATAGGAGGGAGAAAAAAATTGGAAGAATTTTATGGAAAATCAATTGAAGAAATAAAAGCCGAATTCTATACCACTATTGAGGACAGGATGAAAGCCGAGCAAATGCGAGGAAAGATTACAGCAGGAATAAATATTACTCCGTCAGAGGTGAAAAAATACTACAATAATCTTCATCCAGATAGTATACCTTTGGTAGGGTCCAAAGTAGAGGTATCACATATTACGATTGCTCCTCAAGTATCTGAGGAATCAAAAAAAGCCACCAAAGAGAAGTTAAATAAATGGAGGACTGAGATTTTGAGTGGAGAACGAACTTTTTCGACCACCGCTGTTTTGTATTCCAACGACCCGGGAAGTAGAGGAGAGGGAGGAGAGTTTGACTGGGTTTCTAGGGGAACATTCGTACCGGAGTTCGACCGTATCGCTTTTAGCATCAAAGAAGGTGAGGTGTCGCAGGTATTTGAAACCGAATATGGATTTCATATTCTAGAATTATTTGAAAGAAGAGGAGACCAATATCGAGGAAGACATATTTTGTTGATACCTAAAATAAGCGATATGGAGGTGTTGAATGCCAAAAACAAATTAGACAGTATTGCTGGGTTAATTAAGAAAGGGGTTTATACGTTTGAGGAAGCGGCCATGAAATTTTCTGATGACAAAGAGACTCGATACAACGGAGGAATTATTTACAATCAGCAAGCAGGATCTTCCTTGTTTGAAATGAATCAACTGGACAAACAAATTTTCTTAATCATTGATGATTTGGAAGAGGGCGAGTATTCTAGACCCATTTTATCTCAAGGAAAAGATGGACAGTTTTATCAAATGGTGAAACTAAAAACTATTACAAAGCCACACAAAGCGAATTTGAAAGAAGATTATCAGCTAATTCTTCAGAATGCAACGAATGATGCAAAATCTGAAGCGGTAAAAAAATGGATAAAAGAAAAGTCAAAATCAACCTATATTAAACTACATCCTGATTACATGCAATGTGAATTTGTTCAGGATTGGATAAAGTAACTAAAGAGGAAGGTTTACCTGTAATGCTGTCTTAATGAGAACACAATCTCATATTTATTTGAGCGAAGTGATTTCTTTTCCTATTTTTATACTCAATCAACACAAGAACCGAGAATATGACCCAATATAATTCTGATGCGGAAGCCATTGACAGCTTAGTAATAAAATACGAACAGCTTAAGAAAGAAATCAGTAAAGTAATAGTAGGTCAGGAGGATGTTGTAGACAAAGTCCTTATAGCCATCTTAAGTAACGGACACAGCCTCCTTGTGGGAGTGCCTGGATTAGCAAAAACCTTGCTGGTAAATACCATATCTGATGTGCTAGGTTTAAGTTTTAACCGTATTCAATTTACCCCGGATTTGATGCCCTCCGACATTGTAGGTTCAGAAATTTTGGACGAATCAAGAAATTTTAAATTTGTAAAAGGTCCTTTGTTTTCGCACATCATCTTGGCAGACGAGATAAATCGAACGCCACCCAAAACTCAATCGGCTCTTTTGGAAGCTATGCAAGAAAGGGCAGTGACGGCCGCTGGCTCCACTTATACATTGGAAAAGCCATTTTTTGTGTTAGCGACCCAAAATCCAATCGAGCAAGAAGGAACTTATCCTTTGCCCGAGGCACAGCTCGATAGATTTATGTTCAATATTTGGGTTGATTACCCCAGCTATCGAGAAGAACTTGCAATAGTGAAGGCAACTACTTCTCCTTCTGAGGTTCAAGTAAATAAGGTGCTTTCTGGCGAAGAAATCTTATTTTATCAAAATTTGATTAGAAAAATTCCTGTGGCAGACAATGTGTTGGAATATGCCGTTTCACTTGTCTCCAAAACTAGACCAAATTCTTCTCACTCAAACGAGATGGTAAATAAATATCTTTCTTGGGGTGCAGGACCAAGAGCCTCACAATATTTGATAATAGGAGCAAAAACTCATGCTGCCATTCACGGAAAATATTCTCCAGATATTGAAGATGTACAAGCTGTAGCAGAGTCAATTCTTCGTCACAGAATAGTGAGGAATTACATGGCTGAAGCAGAAGGATACTCTGTGGAGCGAATCATATCGGAGCTCTTGTAACTGGATTGTACCAAGTTGAAAGCGGTAAAGAGCAACTAACCTCCATTTTTTATCGTATATTTAGCAGACTATGAACTGCATGAAGCACATCTTTTTATTCGTTTTTATCTGCCATTCTTTTTTAGGGATTTCTCAGTCAGATAGGGTATTCAATTTCATTGAGAATAATGGTCAATGGAAGAATAGCGTACAATTCAAATCAGAAATTTCTGGAGGATATTTGTATATCGAAAATGATGGGCTTACCTATGATTTTTATGACGAAAGAGAACTTGAACGCTATTTTCATGCCCACCACGACAAGGAACCTCGGAAAGATTTAGATCGCTTTAACTGTCATTCTTACAAAGTAAAGTTTCTGGAGGCAGATCTCAGGAAGTGTTCTCCTCAAAAAAAACAAGCCACTTATTACAATTATTTTTTAGGATCGGATAGATCAAAATGGGCGAGTGGAGTACCGAGTTTCGAAAGAATTGAAAAAACCAACATGTATTCCCATATTGATTTAGTTCTTTACACGTCAAATAAATCTTTAAAGTACGATGTAATTGTCCATCCAAAGGGCGACCCGAAAAAAGTGAAGATGAAGTATGAGGGAGTGAATTCTATTCAATTAAAAAACGGGAATTTGGTAATCACGACATCTGTGAATAAAGTTATAGAACAAAAACCCTATGCCTACCAATACATTGATGGAGTCCAACAAGAAGTAGAATGTAAGTACACACTAAAGGACGGTGTTTTGGGATTTGAGTTTCCAAAAGGATACGACCAAGATAAATTACTTGTCATAGATCCAACACTTATTTTTTCTACCTTTTCAGGGTCAACAGCCAATAACTTTGGCTACACCGCAACGTTTGATAAAGAAGGGTTTTTGTACTCAGGATCTACAGCTTTTGGTGTTGGTTATCCCACAACTCTTGGCGCTTACAGCAGGTCTTTTAATGGAGGGATAGTAGATGTTGCTATTTCGAAATACGATACCTCCGGAACCTCAATGCTTTATTCTACGTATATTGGAGGGTCCAGTGATGAACTACCTCACAGTATGATAGCTAATTCCAAGAACGAATTGTTTGTGTACGGAACCACCAGCTCTCTTGATTTTCCTTTTACACGGGGTTGTTACGATTCAATATTCAATGGAGGTGTGGCACTCAATTTAACTTCGGGTTTAGGTGTTAATTTTATTAATGGTTCAGATATTTTTGTTATTAAGATTAGCGAACTTGGCGATAGTCTTTTGGGCGGAACACTTATAGGAGGAAGTGGAAATGATGGATTAAATTCTTCGTCCACAAACGAGTTAAAATATAATTATGCAGACGAAGTAAGGGGAGAAATAGAAATTGATAAAAACAACAATATTTACCTAGTGTCTTGCACGCGTTCTCTCAATTTTCCGGTCTCTGCCAGTGCTTTTCAATCTTTTCATGGTGGTTCGGAATTGGATGGCGTTGTGTTCAAGATGGATGATAAACTTACGACATTAATTTGGTCTTCCTACTTGGGCGGAAATGGGGATGATGCTGCTTATTCTCTTGCTTTAGACAAGAATGACAATGCCTACGTGGCTGGAGGAACCAATTCCTCCAACTTCATAAAATCCCCAAATGCTATAGACACCTCGTACACAGGAATTAGAGCAGACGGATTTATCACAAAAATTAATACAACAGGCTCAGCAGTTTTAAGCTCGACCTACCTGGGTACCGATCTTTATGACCAAATTTATTTCATTGAACTCGATCGACAAGATAGTGTATACGTGTTTGGACAAACGGACAAAATGGATTCTTCCTTTATCAAAAATGCAGCTTATTTCACTTACAACAGTGGTCAGTTTATTACCAAAATTTCACCAAACCTAGATACGATTGAATGGTCCACTGTTTTTGGATCTGGTGGGGGAGGTCCTAATATTTCTCCCACTGCATTTTTAGTAGATGTGTGTAATAAAATTTATCTATCTGGATGGGGAGGAACTACCAACCTATTTGGAACAACCAACAATGCTATTACAACATTAGGAATGGATACCACTGTGGGAGCTTTTCAAACATCCACCGATGGCAGTGATTTTTATTTGATGGTGTTGGAAAGTGACGCCTCTAATATCGTGTATGGTTCTTTTTTTGGTGGGCCTATTAGTGCCGAGCATGTAGATGGAGGAACAAGTAGATTCGATCGAAATGGTCGAATGTATCAGTCTGTGTGTGCAGGGTGTGGATTTAATTCAGACTTCCCAATAAAACCCTCCCCTGGAGCCGTGTCAGCCACAAATGGAAGTAGTTGCAACAACGGTGTTTTTAAGTTCGATTTTAATTTACCAATTACTTTGGCTGATTTTGACGTGAATCCTATTTTTTGCTTGGGAGACACAACTATTCTTCTTAACAAAAGTTTGAGAGGCACCTCTTTTCAGTGGACTTTTGGAGATGGCAGTACTTCCAACTTGCGTAATCCTATCCATGTATATTCCGCTCCCGGAACATATACCATCACTCTTGCTGTTTCCGACACTACTGCTTGTAATTTCTCAGATACACTAAGAAAGCAAGTAACCATTTTGTCTGACTCGTCTTGGAGGTTGACCAACGATACAATTTGTGTGGGTAGTTTTACTCAAATTGGCTTTTTACCGTCTGCCGATCCGCGTATTTCTTACACCTGGTCGCCTTCTATTGGATTGAGCGATACAACAGTCTCAAATCCAATTGCCTCTCCGCTGAATACAACCACTTATCAATTGCTTATTTCGAATGGTTTTTGCACCGATACTCTTCAATTAACGGTCGTGGTTACTAGGCTTCAGTTGAGGGTTCCGAATGATACAACCTTGTGTGTTCCGGGTACGCCAATATCTATTATAGCCAATACATTTGGTACAACCAATCAAGTTCAGTGGTCTTCCAATCCCTTATTTACAGATCAGTTAAATAGTAGCCTTACCAATCCCATGGTGAGTGTTTCTCCTTTTGTGTCTACGACTTACTATGTTCGTGTTGGTCAAAATGGTTGTTTTCTGGAAGATACCGTGAGAGTCTCTATTTTCGAAGCCTCGGTATTACTTGATACATTTGCCGAAATTTGCTTCGGAGATTCGGTTCAAATTTTGTCTTACGTGAATAGTAATGACTCCTTGATTTTTGATTGGAGCCCTGATGCGGATATACTTTCGGGAGATGGAACTAACCTTATCTGGGTAAAACCCAACGCTACTACAGTATTTACTCTCACTGTAACTAATACCCAAGGCTGTGTGCTTTCCAAGTCTATTCGTGTTCGAGTATCTCCTTTGACTACGCTGACGTGTACGGTTACCGCAACTCCCGATACGATTTATGCCGGACAAACGGTTCAATTAGACGTGGTACCGAAAGGTTACAATTATAGCTGGGTGCCTTCAAGCGCTGTTTCGGACCCAACTAGCTCAAACCCGACAACTACCCCCGGTTCAACAACTTTGTTCGGAGTGACAGTGCGTGACACGAATTGCGTGATAGGGGATGAAGTAAAAGTTGTTGTTCTCGATGTGATTTGTGGTCCTCCTGATTTGTTCGTGCCCAATGCATTTACACCAAACGGTGATGCTGAAAATGATGTGCTATACGTCAGAGGAAATAATATTACCGACATGACATTTCGAATCTATCATCGTTGGGGAGAAAAAGTGTTTGAATCAACGGATCAATCTGTGGGGTGGGACGGAACATACAAAGGGAAGGAATGTGATCCAGCCGTGTTTGTCTACTACCTGGATGTAACATGCCTAGGAGGGGAAACCTATCAAGAAAAAGGAAATATTACCTTAATTCGTTAATCCACTATTCTTCACTCTTTTTGCGACACTTTTTAACGCGAATAAACGAGACAAAACCTTGAGAGTACTACCATTGAAAGATATCGAACGTAGGTAAATTGTTAAAAATCAGGTAAGTTTATTTTTTCAACTGAATCATTTTTAGTAGGTTTGTTCATTACAAAAATCAACACATCCGGGTCGTGATCGAGTGAAGCGATTCATAAACAACACTCAAATGAATAAAGCTTCAAGGTTACTTACCCTCTTTTTTATTTCTATTTCTTTGTACGGGAATTCTCAAATTCTTAGCTATGTAGCAGCAAATTTTGCCGTTAACTCTGGTTTTGAATTTGGTTCAGTAGAGTTGAAAACCAATGAAATTGCCTCAACTGGTCTCTTTGAGAATGAATATGAATACATTAGTGTAGGGGCGTCTACCTTTAAATTGGGTGTGGGATTCCAGTATATTTTTGGCCCGAGGCTTTCGTATGGCTGGGAGCTGAATGGAGGACTTGGAGTAAAAAGTAAAAATACCTATGATTATTACCTGGGAGTAGGACCAAATGGAGCATCTACTTATGAAGTGATTGAAAAACTGGACTTTGTAGGACTTTCTTATAATATGGAAGTGGCTTTTTTAGGGGATTTGGAAGATGACTTTGCTGTAATGGCGGCAGGAGAATTAGGGATTCAAGGTTCAAGATTCGTCTCAGTGTTTGATGATTATGAGGGGACACTAGGAAACGATTTGTATACTTCCACAATCACAGGTCATTCTAATGCGATAGATAACGAAATTTTACATACGATGTTTTCTGCATTCTTAAAATTGGGAGTAGCCACACAGTATATGGTTACGGATAACTTGTACTTCTATGGAGGTCTCAAGTATGCTTTCGTCTTTTCTTATTCGGATAACGACCACGTTAAGCGAAACAATTGGCTCGATTTGGATTTAGGGATTAGAATAATTATGTATTAATTGTAAACGATAAATAACTTAAAATGGTAAAAAGAATAGCATTAGTTCTAGTTGCAACAATAGCATTTTCTCTGGGATCTTTCTCACAGAAAAGAATTAAAACTACCCAGAAACTCGTAGAGTTGGAAGAGGGAAGGAAAGGAGAAGTAATAATAGCTTCCTTGTCAAATGATAATTTCATTTATATGGTGACAATGGTTGGAAGAGGACGAAGAGCCCAGACCGCCATATCAAAATATGACAAGAGGATGAAGTTGCTGAAGAAAACACAATGGGACCTTGACTACAAAGAAGGATCTTTTACCTCTATGCAAGAATTGAAAGATGGACTCGTTGTTCTGTTTGAAAATACCGATAGAAAAGCAAAGACCACAGAAGTGTATGCCCGATTGATGGATGGAAATACTCTTTCATTAGGAAAGAAAAGAACCCTGTATGAAAAAGAATTCGAGAGTAGAAGAGACATGTATGGCATGAATGTTCAAATTGAGAACGACTACGTATTGTTTTATCAAACGTTGGAAGGAAGATCAAAAGATCAGTTAAAAGCTAACTTTAGAGTATTAAACTCTGACCTAGAAAAGCAATGGGAAAAAGACATCGTATTTCCGTTTATTAACAAAAAATCTGATTTTCTTGATATTGAATTAAGCAACAAAGGGAATGTATACTTTGTAGTCTCCAATAGAAATGACGAAACCAAAGAATGGGACAAGTATTTATACGCTGTTACTTCGGAAGGAGGATCTGTGTTAAAAGATAACCTAGGAGATTTACCGGAAGAATTGACTGATATCAACCTGCAAGCTACAGAAGAAGGAGATATAATCGTAGCGGGATATTATGGAGAACAAGTAGAAAGAGCCTACAGAAAAGGGACTTTTTACGGAGAGTATAGCGGAGAGACATTGAGAGTGAGAAAGGTAACAAGTGGATTGCTGCCTATTTCTTTGTTAATGGAAAACAAATCCAAAAAAGTAAAAAGAAAAACGGTAAGGAAGAGTAACAAAGGGAAGAACACTGGGCTAGATAACTATTTCGCGGTAGATAGAATTATTACTAAAGAAGATGGTGGAGCCATCATAGTTGGAGAACACTTTCATCACTATGTTACTACTACCACAACTACAGATGCCAACGGAAGAACAACCACTACCACTACCCACCATTATGAATATGATGATATTTTGGTAGTATCCATCAGTGCCGGAGGCGAAATAGAATGGGAAAGAATTATACCTAAAAGGCAACACACTACTAATTCAGCTATTACCTCTTCCTATACAATGGTAATAAGAGAAGACAAGATGTATTTTATTTTTAATGATGATAGAGAGAACCACAGCGAGGAGAATGAGGCAACAAACAACTTCATTACAAAAAGAAAAGACATGGTAATTTCTGTGTATGAATTAAGTTCAGCTGGATACGTTCAAAAAGACATCTTGACCGACTTTAACGAAATAGAAGGAACTTTTGTGCCAAGATATAGCGAACAAATTGGTGACAACGAGGTGATGCTCTATGTAATTGGAAGAAAAAGATCAAAAAAAGCACTTTTTGTAACTTTTGATTAATTTCATAGGTTAAAATTTTTTAATGAAAAGCATCTGTCAACCGCAGGTGCTTTTTTTTGTGCCCCGCCTTGTTGAAAACACAACAAAAACCTTTTTCGAAAGAAAAGATATTAATAGTATATTTGCCACAAATAGATAGACATGAAATCAAGAGTAGGAATTATAATGGGGAGTACCTCAGATTTGCCGATTATGCAAGCAGCAGCCGATGTTTTAACAGAGTTGGGTGTGAGTTTTGAACTCACAGTCGTTTCTGCTCACAGAACACCTGAAAGAATGTTTGAGTATGCAAAAGAAGCTAAATCAAAAGGACTGAAGGCTATAATCGCAGGAGCCGGAGGAGCAGCTCATTTGCCTGGAATGGTGGCAAGTCTTACTACTTTGCCCGTGATTGGAGTGCCTGTAAAGTCAAGCAATTCGATTGACGGATGGGATTCTGTTTTGTCAATTCTTCAAATGCCGGGCGGAGTTCCGGTGGCGACCGTTGCCTTGAACGGAGCAAAAAATGCTGGTATTCTGGCGGCACAAATAATTGGAGCATTTGATGAAGAGGTAAGTGATAAATTAGCTGATTATAAAGAGGCTATGAAGAAAAAAGTAATGGATTCATTAACTGAATTATAATGAAATTTATAACTCTCTTAAATAACAAAACACCAAAATTTCTACGGAATAAATGGGCCTTGTCCTTTTTGATTTTGTTTGTATGGGTATTGTTTTTTGAGGATATAAATTTGATTGCTTTGTTCAAGACCAAATCTAAAATCAATAGTTTAAAAAAGGAATGGGTTTTTAAGGAGAACAGAATAAAGGAGGCGGAAGAGAAAAAAGCGTTAATCTTGAGCAATCCGGAAAAATACGCACGAGAAACATTCTGGATGAAAAGAGAAAATGAAGAAATCTTCCTAATTTCCCCTCAAGAAAAATAATTACAGCAAGGCTCAAACCAACGCCACAACACGGAAGAGCTACCTTCAACTTTTTTTTTGAATCAAAAATCACATTTTTTTTAAAATGAAACTCAAAAAGAGTTGGAAAAACAAAAAAAACTCGTAGATTTGCACCCCGATAAATGGTAAAATAGTATTTAATAAACAGTAAAATGCCTACAATACAACAATTAATAAGAAAAGGAAGGACTTCTAACACAAAGGTGAGTAAGTCTATCGCACTAGGATCATCTCCTCAAAAAAGAGGTGTGTGTGTGAGAGTTTACACAGCTACTCCTAAGAAGCCAAACTCAGCAATGAGAAAAGTTGCGAGAGTAAGGTTGACCAACGGAAAAGAAGTGAATGCTTACATTGGTGGAGAAGGACACAACTTACAAGAGCACAGTATTGTGTTGGTAAGAGGAGGAAGAGTAAAAGATCTTCCTGGTGTTAGATACCATATCGTGAGAGGTTCGCTTGATACTGCAGGAGTAGACGGAAGAACACAAAGAAGATCTAAGTACGGAACAAAAAAGCCTAAAAAATAAATATACCCTCACATTTTTGTAGGAGTATTATAACAACAAGTTATGAGAAGAAGAACCGCCAAAAAGCACAGAATTTTACCAGATCCAAAATTCAATGATGTGCAAGTTACCAAGTTTGTAAACAACTTGATGATGCATGGAAAAAAAGAACTAGCGTTCGATATTTTTTACACAGCATTAGAAATCGTAGAGTCTAAAATCGAAGATGAATCTCCATTGGAAGTATTCAAAAAAGGATTGAAGAACATTACCCCAGACGTAGAGGTTAGAAGTAGAAGAGTAGGTGGAGCAACCTACCAAATTCCACAACCGATAAGAGACGGAAGAAAAGAATCACTAGGAATGAAGTGGTTGATTTCTTTTGCAAGAAAAAGAAACGATAATACCATGGGGCAAAAATTAGCTTCAGAAATTATGGCTGCTTTTAAAGAAGAAGGTGGTGCATTCAAAAAGAAAGAAGATACATTAAGAATGGCTGAGGCAAACAAAGCGTTCTCACACTTTAGATTTTAAGAGATGGCAAAGAGAGATTTAAGTAAAACAAGAAACATCGGGATTGCAGCTCACATTGATGCTGGTAAAACAACAACCACAGAGCGTATCCTTTTTTACACAGGTATTAATCATAAAATAGGAGAAGTACACGATGGGGCTTCTACTATGGACTGGATGGAGCAAGAAGCAGAAAGAGGAATTACGATTACCTCTGCAGCAACCACTTGTACATGGAAGTTCCCAACAGAAAGAGGGAAAACTCTTCCAAATACCGAAGAATTTAAAATTAACATCATTGATACACCAGGTCACGTAGATTTTACCGTAGAGGTAGAACGTTCGTTGAGAATATTAGATGGTGTAGTAGCTTTGTTTAGTGCTGTGGATGGGGTAGAGCCTCAGTCAGAAACAGTATGGAGACAAGCTGATAAATATAAAGTTCCAAGACTTGGGTTTGTAAACAAAATGGACAGACAAGGTGCAAACTTTTTGAGAGTATGTGACCAAGTAAGAGAAATGTTAGGTGGAAATCCAGTACCACTTCAAATTCCAATCGGAGACGAAGATGATTTCAAGGGAGTAATCGATTTGATTGCAATGAAAGGAATCGTATGGGATGAAGAAGGGTACGGTATGACTTACAAGGAAGTTGAAATTCCTGCAGAATTGCAAGATCAAGTAAATGAGTACAGAGCAAAATTGATTGAATCAGTTGCAGAGTATGACGAAACTTTGATGGAGAAATTTTTCGAAGATGAGAACTCAATTACGGAGGAAGAAGTAATTGAAGCTTTGAGAAAAGCAACAATAGATATGTCTATTATTCCAATGATGTGTGGATCTGCCTTCAAAAACAAAGGGGTTCAAGCAATGTTGGATGCAGTAATTAGATTCTTGCCTTCACCTATCGATGTTGAAGCAATTGAAGGAATCAATCCAAAAACTGAAGAGGCAGACAAAAGAAAGCCAAGTGCAGATGCACCTTTCTCAGCTTTGGCCTTTAAGATTGCAACCGATCCTTTCGTAGGAAGATTGTGTTTCTTTAGAGCATATTCTGGAACATTGGATGCAGGTTCTTACGTTTTGAACACAAGAACAAACAAAAAAGAGAGAATTTCAAGGATTTTCCAAATGCACTCTAACAAGCAAAATGCTATAGATAGCATTGAGGCAGGGGATATTGGAGCAGCCGTAGGATTCAAAGATATCAGAACAGGAGATACATTGTGTGACGAAAAGCACCCAATTGTATTGGAATCAATGACTTTCCCAGAGCCTGTAATTGGTGTAGCTATTGAGCCAAAAACTCAAGCGGATGTAGATAAATTGGGCGTAGCACTTGGAAAATTAGCTGAAGAAGATCCAACTTTCGTAATTCATACTGATGAAGATACAGGTCAGACTGTAATTTCAGGGATGGGAGAGCTTCACTTGGAGATTTTGGTAGATAGATTAAAGAGAGAATTTAAGGTAGAAGTAAACCAAGGAGCTCCACAAGTATCTTACAAAGAGAATATCACAACTTCTGTAGATCACAGAGAGCTTTACAAGAAACAATCGGGAGGTAGAGGTAAATTTGCCGACATTATTGTAACTATTGAGCCAGGTGATTCTGAAAAAGAAGGACTAGAATTCGTAAACATTATCAAAGGGGGGAATATTCCAAAAGAATTTGTTCCTTCAGTAGAGAAAGGTTTCAAAGAAGCAATGAAAAACGGTATTCTTGCAGGATTCCCAATAGATTCATTGAAGGTAACATTGAAGGATGGGTCTTTCCACGCGGTGGATTCAGATCAGTTGTCTTTTGAGATCGCAGCTAAGATGGCATTCAAAAATGCTTGTAAGCAAGCAGGCCCAGTATTACTGGAGCCAATAATGAAATTGGAAGTTGTGACTCCAGAAGAAAACATGGGGGATATCGTAGGAGATTTGAACAGAAGAAGAGGACAAGTAGACGGAATGGACGACAGAGCAGGAGCGAAAATTGTGAAAGCAAAAGTTCCATTGTCAGAAATGTTTGGATATGTAACTCAATTGAGAACGATGTCTTCGGGTAGAGCAACATCTACTATGGAATTTTCACATTTCCAAGAAGCACCAAGAAACGTAACAGAAGATGTATTAGCGAAGGCTAAAGGCCAATTAGAAGCTTAAAAAATTGTATCATGAGTCAGAAGATTAGAATAAAATTAAAATCATACGATCACAACTTAGTAGACAAGTCAGCTGAGAAAATCGTAAAAACTGTTAAGTCAACAGGGGCAGTGGTAAGTGGACCAATTCCTTTACCAACGCATAAGAGAATTTACACTGTATTGAAGTCTCCGCACGTAAATAAGAAAGCGAGAGAGCAATTCGAATTAAGTTCGTACAAGAGATTAATAGACATTTACAGCAATTCCAATGCAGCGAAAACAATCGATGCTTTGATGAAGTTAGAATTGCCAAGTGGTGTAAACGTAGAAATTAAAGTTTAAGTAGAGAATTATGGCAACTGGATTAATCGGAAGAAAAAAAGGAATGACAAGCATCTTTGATGCGAACGGGAAAAATATTCCTGTTACTGTCGTTGAGTTGGGACCCTGCGTTGTTACTCAAGTTAAAACTGAAGAAACTGACGGATATTCTGCAATTCAAGTAGGATACGATGAGAAGAAGGAGAAAAATACTCCTGCCGCAATGAAAGGTCATTTCAAAAAGGCAAAGACTGCACCATTGAGAAAGTTAGTTGAGTTTGAATCATTTCCAAATGAAGTAAAATTAGGAGATACAATTACTGCGGCAGATGTATTTGCTGAAGGTGAATATGTAGACGTAGTAGGAACTTCAAAAGGAA
>JALRIS010000054.1 GCA_023255335.1 Flavobacteriales bacterium
CTTTTGATGGATCTGCTGTGATTGGCAAAGAATTTATCGATAAATCGGAGTTTGAATCGATTCAAGATATTTCGTTTAGTTTAAACAAAAACGGAGAGAAGGTTCAGCTAGGAAATTCAAAAGACATGATTTTTACGATTGATTCAATTATCAGCTATGTTTCACAGTTTATGACACTCAAAATAGGGGATGTTATCTATACTGGAACTCCTGCAGGAGTAGGCCCAGTAAAAATTGGCGATAAACTCGAAGGATTTATTGGAGACAAACAATTAATTTCCCTGGACATTAAATAATTTAGTTTTTCAACCTTTTCTCTCTATTTCGTTTCCGTGACGTAAGGGGTTTTAGGAGCGAATCATTTTCCCCTTAAGATTCCAGCCTATAGGGGAGAACTATTTGCAATAGAATTAAAAAATCATAGGACAAGGAATCTAGCTTTATTGTGAGGACAACAATCTGAATGTTTTTTGCACCGATTATCTCACTTATTTTAGCCTTTAAATTGAATAATTTGGCCAATTACAAGAGAATTTAAAAATATTTTCAATTTCTACTGTATGATTCTCAATAATTTAAAAAATATTTTCATTTTATTTGAAAAAAACACCGTTCAATGTAACATTACACAAGGCTTTTCGTAAAAGGTGTTGACAGATGTAACAAAAAATGTTATTTTTGCACCTTAATATTCACTTAAAACCATTGAATGAGACAACTAAAAATTACCAAATCGATCACAAACAGGGAAAGTCAATCGTTAGACAAATACCTACAAGAAATTAGTAAGGAGACTCTAATTACAGCAGAAGAGGAGGTACTTTTAGCTCAAAGAATCAAGGAAGGTGATCAAATAGCCCTAGAAAAACTTATCAAATCAAACCTTAGATTCGTTATTTCTGTGGCAAAACAATATCAGAATCAAGGACTAACTTTACCAGATTTGATTAATGAAGGGAATTTGGGATTGATTAAGGCAGCTCAACGATTCGATGAAACAAGAGGGTTTAAGTTTATCTCATACGCTGTGTGGTGGATAAGACAATCCATTTTACAGGCTTTGGCAGAACAAAGTAGAATTGTTAGACTTCCGTTGAATCAAGTAGGTTCATTAAACAAATTGAACAAAACTTTTTCTCGACTAGAGCAACAATACGAGAGAGCACCAAGTGAACACGAATTGGCAGAGGAATTAGAAGTAACAAATACAAAAGTTACTGATACATTGAGAGTTGGGGGAAGACACGTGTCTGTTGATGCTCCATTTCAAGAAGGTGAAGATAACTCGTTATTGGATGTATTGATCAATTCAGATTCGCCAACAGCCGATACTGATTTGATGATAGAGTCTTTACAAAGAGAAATTAAAAGGTCGTTGTCAACGCTTTCGGAAAGAGAGAGAGAAGTAATTATCTTATTCTTTGGTATTGGAATGAAACATGGTTTGACGTTGGAGGAGATTGGAACTAAATTTGACTTAACGAGAGAAAGAGTAAGACAAATTAAAGAAAAAGCGATAAGAAGACTCAGACAAACATCAAGAAGCAAATTATTGAAGACTTATTTGGGATAAAACTCCAGTAAAAAATCAGAATATTAGAAAAACACTTCAAGGATTTGAGGTGTTTTTCTTTTTTATGGAATTTTTAAAAACCAAGGGAGTTATTTGTCCAATTTTTGATAAATTTGTGGACACATTTAAAACTGTTAACAATGAGCCAAACCGCTTCGAAAGCATTTTACGAGTCAGAATTGAATGACTGGGTAAACAAAGAAAAATCAGCAATTAGTCTTATTTCCTCAATAGGAAACTTGCTTTACGACAAATCTATTGAATTGGTACTTTTTAGAAACCCATTAGTAGATCAAAGTGTTTCAGAAATTCTGAGTCTGCACAAATCCACAAGTGAAGTAACTGGGAACAAAATAACAGTAGAAGATTCAGCGGCACTGGCCGAAGAATTGATGAATATTGATATTGCTCCTTCTAAACTTGATATTGGTAAACTAGCCGCTGAATGGGCATTGGAAAAAACCAACTTTGATTCCATTACTGAGTTCTTAAACTCAAAATTAAGCGGATTCAAAACTAGCGATAATCAAGGATTGGAGCCAAGAGACGTTGTCTTGTATGGTTTTGGGAGAATAGGAAGATTAGCAGCAAGAGAACTAATAAAACAAGCAGGAAAAGGTCAGCAATTGAGATTGAGAGCCATCGTGGTGAGAAATAACTCTGAAGATCAAATTAAAAAAAGAGCTTCATTGTTGAGAATGGACTCTGTTCACGGTCCATTCCCTGGTACTATCTTCGAAGATTACGAAAATAAAAACCTAATCATCAATGGTCAAGTAATACAGATCATTCAGGCGAATCACCCTTCTGAGATAGACTATACTACTTTTGGTATCAATGATGCGTTGGTGCTCGATAATACAGGAGTATTCACAGATAAAGAAGCACTTTCCAATCATCTAAAATCGAAAGGTGTTTCGAAAGTTATTTTGACCGCCCCAGGAAAGGAAATACCGAATATTGTGTACGGTATTAATCAAAAAGAATTCAACATAGAGGAGCACGATATTTTTTCTGCTGCAAGTTGCACCACCAATGCAATTTCGCCAATATTAAAAGTAATTGAAGACAATTATGGAGTTGAAAAAGGTCACATCGAAACAGTTCATGCCTACACCAATGACCAAAACCTCTTGGATAATTATCACAAAAAACCAAGAAGAGGAAGGTCGGCTGCCATTAATATGGTAATTACTTCAACAGGAGCAGGAAAGGCTGTAACGAAAGTAATTCCAAGTTTGAACGGAAAATTAACAGCCAATGCAGTGCGTGTTCCAACACCTAATGGTTCTTTGGCAATAATGAATTTATCTATCAAGAAAGAAGCTACCCTCGAAGAAGTAAACCAAATGGTAAAGAAATATGCGATGGAAGGTGACTTGGTGAATCAAATTAAATTTTCTAT
>JALRIS010000061.1 GCA_023255335.1 Flavobacteriales bacterium
TAGCGGTGTTGGGCTCGAAATAGGAGATGTAATGGTCTTTCTCGCCAGTAAGCTCCTGTCCGTCGTTGATAACTACAAGGTGGTGGAAATACAGGGTGTCCCCAGGCTTTACGGGCACGTCGTACTTGTACGGCACGCTTACCACCTCCCCCTCGTTTATCCTGTGCTCGAACTCGTTAAACTTCGTATCTACGTACAGCTCTAGTCCGCTAGAGAGCGTCATGCTGTCGTTAAACCTCTTGGATAATTATCACAAAAAACCTAGAAGAGGAAGGTCGGCTGCCATTAATATGGTGATTACTTCAACAGGAGCAGGAAAAGCTGTAACGAAAGTAATTCCAAGTTTGAACGGAAAATTAACAGCCAACGCAGTGCGAGTTCCAACACCTAATGGTTCATTGGCAATAATGAATTTATCTATCAAGAAAGAAGCTACCCTCGAAGAAGTAAACCAAATGGTAAAGAAATATGCGATGGAAGGTGACTTGGTGAATCAAATTAAATTTTCTATCGAGGAGGAGTTGGTTTCCAATGATATCATAGGAAATACGTGTTGTTCGGTTTTTGATAGCCATGCAACTATTGTTTCTGAAGACAAGAAAAATATAGTGTTGTATGTGTGGTACGACAATGAATTTGGATATACAAAACAAGTAATTAGATTAGCGAAGTACGTGGCAAACGTAAGAAGACTATTGTATTATTAATTCACTACCATTAAACTAAATTCAAAACCCTTTCGTAACTGCGAAAGGGTTTTTTGTTTATGGGAGATACTAATGGAATGAAATTTGAGTTACTTTCATTAAATTAGCATTCTAATTCTTACTCATGAAAAAAATATTCTTATCCATATTTATAGCCTTTTTCTCTATTGCGGCATTTGCTAATGAACAAAGGCAAGAGCTTCAGGAAAAAGCAAAGACCCAAATTATTCGGATGAAGCAAAGCATTATGCTTGTTCGTTTGTCTGATAAAGCTCCTGTGATTAAAGCGTTGGAAGAAAAAGGAATGGAACAGAGAGCAAAAGCTGTGAAAGCAAGACAAGACGCAGTGAACAAAGAGATTATGAGTTCTTTTTCTGGATTTGATTTTTGCGAAGTTTATTTTTTTTACAGCCATGATTCAGAGAACTTACAGCAAGGAAAATTTAATAAAGTAACCTTGTATTCTGGGTACGAATTGATTGCTAAGGAGGTGGAGTTGGATTCTAACTTTTTTGTGGCCGACTTTGGTATGCTCAGAAATGAGAAAGAATTGAAAACTGAGACTAAACAGAAAGAGAAAACGGGGATATCAAAACAAAAGAGATACAAAGGCTCTGATGTGAATACCATGATTAAGTGTATGTATCTTAGGGACCATAATTTCAAACAATTGGATGCTCCTTTTCCTTATTACGTAAGGTTTCATCCAACTCCTATTCAAAATCTTTCTTACCGACAAGTAATCGATAAGATGAATAAGCAATTAACCAAATTTAGTCACCAGGGATAACTCTTTCACTAGGTATCAGGCAAAAAAAAAGCCTTTTTGACTAATCAAAAAGGCTTTTTTATTATCTGTGAGACACTTATTTTTTGATGTGTCTTGCGTATCTTGATTTAAATTTATCAATTCTACCCGCTGTATCTACAAAGTTTTGTTTTCCAGTGTAAAATGGGTGAGACTTGTGAGAGATTTCAGTCTTAATCAAAGGATATTCTTTTCCTTCGAATTCAATTGTGTCGTTGGTAGCAGTACAAGACTTAGTCAAAAACATGTAGTCGTTACTCATGTCCTTAAATACAACTAATCTGTAGTTTTCTGGGTGGATGTCTTTTTTCATATTGTATAATTTAGTCCCACCTAACTTTAGCGGGCATTATGTTATCGTTAATTAGGTTGCAAATTTACGTATTTCTTTTTGGATTAAAAACATTTCTTCAGACCTTTTTATACTAAATCTTCAAAAAAGCCGTAATTTCAACAACATTTTAGGTTCGAGCCCATATTATGAAGAGTAATACATCCCTTTTTTTCTATATTATCGTTTTTTTCTTGGCACTTGTTCTGGCCGCTACTTTTTCTAGTTGCCGAAAAGAAAACTTTCTGGATGATTCGTCTGTCAAATTACAATTTTCCAAAGATACCGTAGTTTTCGACACTGTTTTTTCTACCATAGGTTCCACTTATCGAAGATTCACGGTAATTAATTCCTACAACAATCCAATCTCTATTTCCCAAATTAGATTGGGAAAAGGTACAGCATCGGCTTACCGAATGAATGTAGATGGAATAGCGGGTGTAGTGGTAAAAGATATAGATATTCCTGCCAAAGACAGCATCTATATTTTTGTAGAAGTCACAATTGACCCCACAAATGCAAATAATCCGTTTGTGGTACAGGATAAAATACATTTTCAAATTAATGGAAACAACCAATCCGTGGAGCTTGCAGCTTGGGGACAAAATGCATATTTTCATTACAACGAGTTGGTCTGTGGCGAAACGTGGGCAGTAGATAAGCCTCATGTTCTTTACGGCATTACGGCTGTCGGATTTCCGGGAATTGATTCCAATTGTTCGTTAGTGATTCCTGCAGGTGCAGTAATTTATGCCCATACCGATGCAGTACTGTATGTATACAAAAGTTCATTGAATATAAATGGAACTGAAACTAATCGCGTGATTTTTCAAGGAGATAGGAGAGAAGCTTCTTACGCAAACGAGCCAGGACAGTGGTTTGGAATTAGGTTTGCGATTGCCCAAAATAGTACTTTGAACTATGCGATTATTAAAAATGCTACTGCCGGATTATACGTGGATACGGCTTTTGGTGGAGATTCACTTACACTGAATAATGTCGCTTCTTTCAATCATTCCTTTGCCTCTCTTTTTGCTCAAGGAGCAAGAATACATGCCGAAAACTCCAGATTTAACAAAGCAGGAAACAATGCAGTAGCTTTAAGATTAGGAGGTGAATATTATTTCAATCACTGTACCATTAATAATTTTTGGACTGCCTCTTCTCGAACTTCACCAGCACTAGTTTTAAATAATTATTACGAGGCAAATGGTATTATTTATGTCCGACCAATTCTAAGAGCAAATTTCAATAATTCGATTATCTATGGAGATATCGACAATGAAATTGTCCTAGATACTGTGCCAGGTAATTTTGCAAATTACCGATTCAATCACTGCTTGGTAAAAACCGACCAACCTATTAACTCCAATTATGTAAATAGCAAACTCAACATTTCGCCTAATTACACAACTAATAATTCCTTGCGACTTAAAAGTAGTTCGGTGTGCATCGATCAGGCAGATCCATTGTATTTCTTACCTACCGATTTGGATAACAATACTCGAAGTAATCCGGGGGATATTGGATGTTATGAATTTGTTCCGTAACTTAGAACACTAAAAAATAATAAAAACCCTAAATACACACATGAAAAAAATTATTCTCTCATTAATCGCCATTTCGGCTTTCAGTTATAGTGGTATCTCACAGGATACAATTACTAACAAAAAAGGAAGTGATTATCTCTTTACCGAAGTAAAGAATTTGGATGAGACATCAGTACAAAACCAAAACAGAACAGGAACTTGTTGGAGTTTTTCGGCTTTGTCTTTTTTAGAATCAGAATTGATTAGAAAAGGAAAAGGAAAGCACGATTTATCAGAAATGTTTATCGTGAGAAATGCCTACATTGGAAAAGCAGAAAACTACCTTAGGTATTATGGGACTTTTAATTTTGGACCTGGAGGAGCATTTCATGATATTCCTTGGGTAATTAAAAGATTTGGAATCGTTCCAGAATCTGCGTACAAAGGATTAAATTATGGTTCCGATTCTCATAATCATTCCGAAATGCAAGGAATGCTGAAAGCAATGGTGGAAGTATTAGCCAAAAAACCTCAAGGAGGAAAATTAACAAAATCGTGGAAGAAAGCCATTACGGGCGTGACAGATGCCTACTTGGGCGAATTGCCAAACAATATGGAGGATTTTAAATTTGACTATCAAGGAGCTTCTTATACGCCAAAATCATTTGCCAAACATTTAGATTTGAATATGGATGATTATGTATCACTTACCTCATACACTCATCACCCATTTTACTCTAGTTTTGTAATTGAAGTTCAAGATAACTGGGCGTTACAATCCTGTTACAATTTGCCTTTAGACGAATTTATGGAAGTAATGGAATCTGCAATTATGGATGGATATACTTTTGCTTGGGGAGCTGATATTTCAGAAAAAGGATTTTCTGCGAGAGATGCTTTAGCAATATTGCCAACGGATGAATCAACGATAAAAGTAAAAGGAAAAAACAACAAACACTATAGTGATGCGGGGGAAGAAAAGATTAGTAATGCATTTATGACTCCTGTAGAAGAAAGAATTGTAACTCAGGAAGAAAGACAAGAGGCTTTTGACAGTCAAGAAACTACTGATGACCACGGGATGCACATTACAGGAATTGTGAAAGATCAAAAGGGTACGAAGTATTTCGTTGTAAAAAACTCATGGGGAGATTACAACCAATGTGACGGTTATTTTTATGCTTCTTTCCCTTACGTGAGATACAAAACAATGAATATCCAAATTCATAAAGATGCCTTACCAAAATCCTTGAAAAAGAAATTGGGGATAAAATAAAACAGGTTGAAGGTGAACGACTGAAGTCTAAATATTCTTTAGGCTTTTACCACAATGAGTAAAGTAAAAAAGCGAATCAACTACTCTGGTTGATTCGCTTTTTTTATGGATAAATTAGATTCAGAATCCTAACGTTGTTTGTTAGTTTTGATGGAATAATTGTATTTATTAAAAGGGTTAAGAATACTTTTATGAAGACTTAGTTGTATACATCTAGCGTCAATTCGTAGGGATTTTACTCTCAGTGAATTTTTTTAAAATACTTCAAAGAGTCCTTTGGTTCGAGGTTATGAATTAACCATTTTATTTCTCTTAGTAAGACATGAGGCTCAATAATTCCCGTTTCAAAATAGGAAGAGGTGGCCGTATTGCATACACTTATTTTTTCTGGTGAAAATACTGATAAATATGAATAACGCGGTTTGTTTTCTTTCAGATAGGAAAATGTTATGGGTTGTGAATTGTAAGTCAATAGTAACCAATGATCTAGGATGGAGTCTTTTGAGAGGATTGTTTCGAAATCAAGTTTTCGTGATCCTGCGGTAGTGTCAGTTTCTAGGAAGTATCTGCCTCCAGCATCCTCAATAAGTTTACTAGTAAAACTTTTACCGCCTGGCAAAGTCCATACATCGTCATACAATTCTCCACATAAGACCACAGGTTTTTGAGAGTCCGAAAGTGAAAATATTTCTGATAGATAGTTTGCTTCAATTTGTTGAAAGAGAGAATCTGCCAATTGTTCCTTTTCAAACAACACTCCATAGAGTTTTATCCACTCAGCTTGAGCTAAGGGATTTATTTCTAGGTACTCTACATTGGTTATTGTAGGAATAGAAAAAGAATTAAACCAATCGTGATTGCCATTACTTGGATAGATCATTGCCAAATCTGGGTTCAAAGACACAATTATTTCTTTGTCTGGGCTTTGGTCCGATCCCACATCTGTTGTTTGCCTGGAGGCTAGCTGCTGCTTTATTTGAGTATTACTTATTCCTTGAGAGTAGGTGACTCCTGTAATTTTAGATACTTCGTCCAGTGCGCTCACAAATGAAATATATGTGGAAGAATAAGCCAAAATACTATTGAAAGGAGAAGAGAGAACTTTTACGCTCTCCATTTGAGATTTTTTTTGTGAAGTGACCAAAAAGTGATCAAGCAGTTCCTGAGTTTGAGGATTGGTAATAGTCACAACAGTTCCCTCGTTCGTTGTGTACATGGACAAACCTTTGGCGTATTTCATTGGGATCACCTCCTTTACCTCCAAAGTTTCTTGGTTGGAATCTACGGTAGAACAACTTCCAACAAGGAAAATACAAAAGATGAAAAATGGAAAGTGTTTGCGCATTAGGGGTTTATTCTTTGGATGTTCCATTCGTTTTTTTCGAGGGTATAAGTGACTCTGTCGTGCAAACGTTTTGCGCGCCCTTGCCAAAATTCATAATAGAAAGGTATTATCAAGTATCCACCCCAGTGTGGAGGCCTTGGAACTTCTTGTCCTTCAAATTTTTTTGTGTAAAAATCTAACCGTTCTGAGAGTTCTTTATGATTTTCTAATTCCTCGCTCTGATGGGAAGCCCAAGCTCCTAACTGGCTCTCTCGTGGACGACTTGCGAAATAAGCATCAGAAAATTCAGGGTCTATTTTTTCAGCTTTTCCATAGATACGAATTTGCCTTTCTTTTTCTGCCCAAAAGAAATTCATACAAACTGAGGGATTTTTGGTTATATCTTGACCCTTTTTTCCTTTATAGTTGGTGAAAAAAACATATCCATTTTCTTCGATACTTCTCAAATAGACTACCCTCGAAGAAGGAATATTATCACTCGAGACGGTAGCCAAATGAAAGGCGTATGGTTCCATAACTTGCTTATCTAGCGCCTCTTTGAACCAACTTTCGAATAGTTGTTTAGGGTTGTTTGGTACATTGGATTCATCCAACGTTCCTACTTCAAATTCTCTGCGTTCCGAGGATATTTTTTTGTTTATTTCTGACATGGTTCAAAATTAAGTAGAAATTAGCTAAGATTCAGAGAACTGTTACAGATTAGATTTTAAGTTTATTCCTCTTACAGAATCTTTAAAAACTTCTCCGTTTCTGCAATATACAGTAACACATAAATTATGAATGGAATCTAAAGTGGGTAAAGAATCGTTCATGAATCTTACACTTGTTTCGTACAAATTACCATAGTAATAGTCTTCGTAGTCATTTTCGATATCGTAGCTATATTCATTGAGCATCAAGGCAGTTGTTTGATTGAAAACTCTAAACAGTGAATTCAATTCACTGTTTGCAGGAAAGGAAGTGCTAAAATTGTTTGAAGACACAACAGAAACCGAATCAATTGGATTGATCAATTGATTGAAACATGGGTCATACACGGGAGAAAAAGCCATAGCCTTGCTAGTTAAGTCAAACTGGAGGTTACTAGCATACAGACTTTCGTAATTAATATTCATTGCCAAGGAGTTCCGTGTGCTCATGTATCCTGAATCAAAGCTCATCGTAATTCCTGTGATGTTTCTTGTTTCTGGATGCTCACAAGGTTTGTTGCAGCTTTCGAGATAGATACACGCTAAATAGGGAATAGTGAGTAAAAAAACAGCTTTTTTGAACATAATATTTGGGGTTAAAATTGATATTGAAATTGAAATCCAGCGGTTAAGAAAAATCGATTCGGTTGAAAATTGTCTTCATTCACTTCTCTTCTAAGAGAGCCCATTAATTTTACATGAAAATCGTCTTTTTTTTGAGACAAACGAATCTCTATTCCTAAAGGAATGTATGGATTGATATTGGTGTAATTGGGTATTCGAGTTTTGTAAGAATCTAGTTCTTTTCCTTGCCAAGAATTTGTAACTATTGCGGATCCTACCGAAGTGTAGACCGAAATTCCCAGACCAATGTACACATTGAATAGAGGGTTATTTGTTTTGGCTAAGGCATATCCGCCTCCAAAGATTTCATCTAGTTTATAGTCGACATTTATTTCTGCCGAAGTGTAATTCGTATCAGAGTTATTCACTGTTTTGTATATTCTATCTTGTACATTTCCAGAGTTTTGATACCCCAAATCTAATCCTAATTCAAAGGCAACTCGTTGGTTCTTGGAGAAGAGTATCCAAGCCGCATTTCCTGCAAATTGAAAAGTAGCAGTCCCTCTATCGATGCCTTGCGGAGAAGGAACCAATCCAAAATGCTCTTGGTAGAACGAACTGTTCACGGCCTCTTCCGGAAACAACAGAGACCTTTGAGGGATTAAGGCTAATTTCATCGAGAATCCTGCTCTGAATTTTCTTTCCTTACGTGTGAGTTCTTTTACATAGGAATCCTGACCAACTAAAATGTTAGGGAAAAGTAAGAGAAGAAAAAAAAGTGATTTATTCGACATACGTTATGGTTGTTTTTTTATTTCCAATAAGAATTGTTTCTCCTACTTTTTTACCTACCAATGATTTTCCAACGGGAGAATTTGTTGCAATGGCAAAAAAAACAGTCGACTCATGTTGTATTTTACCCAAACCAATAGACATGAAAAAGAGTAAGTCTCCACAACCAACTAAGCTACCAAAATTAATCGTTTCTCCTTCAATTGTCGGGTTAATTTTTTGTAAAGTTTCTACTTGATTTTGTAATACTTTAAGCTGGGAGGCAAGTCGCTCGTTTTCAATGTGGGCCATGGCTCTGGACGTTTCGTGTTTGTCGCCAGCAGAACTTTTGGTGTCAGACTTGGCAGCATCTTGGGTGTCTTTGAGGGCGTTCTCGATGACAGCCATTTTTTCTGAAAGATGATTCATGGTGGCATTCCAGTAGGTTTGTTTTTTCATTGAGGCGGAAATCCTTTAGTTTTGGCTTAAAGATACGACAACAGAAATAAAAATTAAATGAGGGATTCAAATTTATAAGTCAAGGAATTTATAATTTTGAACCAAAACACGAAGGAAATGAAATACTCAATAGATTTAACCTACGAAACACCTAGAGAATGGGCAGAAAACGCCATCAAAGACATGGATTCTTTGTTGCAAGATCATGCAGATAATGAAAGAAAAGTTTCAGCCATGGCTATGGGACTGATCGCAAAATGTCCCGATAAAACCAAGTGGATTCCTCATTTAATTGAGACTGCCATTGAAGAATTGGAGCACTTTGAGGGTGTGTACAAATTTATGGAAAAGAGAGGGGTGCAGTTGCCCCAAAAAATGGCCGAAGACAAGTACATGAAACAACTGATTGGATCAATCCGGTCGGGAGTAGAAGAAAGATTAATTGACAGAATGCTTATTGCGAGTATTGTGGAAATGAGGGGAATGGAAAGATTTAAACTTATAAGTGAAGTACTAGAAGATCCAGAATTGAAGAGATTTTACAAGGAGATTTGGACGAGTGAAGCCAAACACGGAACCATGTTCGTAAAATTGGCATTGATGTATTGGGACAAAGATACTATCTACAAAAGACTTGAAGAGCTAAACGAAATAGAAGGGAAGATATGTGAAGGCTTGGAGTGGCGAAGTGCGATTCATTGATTTATATTATATAGGATTTGATGGCTTGTAGAAAATAGAGAAAAGTGTAAAGAGTAAAGAGAAAAGAGATGTTGAAATTATGATTCTAAGACTATACTTGACCCAATATATCATCTTTGTCAAGCCAAAGACATAGTTTTATTTTTGATATACTAGTTCGAGTATGTTGTTCATAAAATCCTATACTTGTAACCGGCAACTAATAACCAATTTACAGCCACGATGAAAAGCTTAACTCATCTTATAGAACAAATTCAGTCAGAATTCACTTTCGAAACTTCCAGAAGTAGTGGAAAAGGAGGGCAGCATGTAAACAAAACAGAATCGAGAGTAACACTTGTGTGGAATTTCAAAGAATCTGTCGAGGTATCTGATGAGGAAAAAGAGTTGATAAGAGCAAAGTGCAAGGGGTACATTTCTGGAGATGTTATGAGAATTTCTACGGAAGAATATCGCTCCCAAATGAAGAATAAAAAAAAGTCTTTGTATAAACTTAAAAAGCTTCTTGAAGAGGCATTGAAAAAAGAGAAGTTGAGAACGTCGCCGTCCTTCACGACGTATTCCTTGCCTTCGGCGCGCATCTT
>JALRIS010000080.1 GCA_023255335.1 Flavobacteriales bacterium
GTGCTTATTGCACTAGGTTCGGGAGTGTTGTTCTTTTTGGTAGAAACAATTTCTGGAGGAACCCACGAATTTTCGTATTCTATCTTGTTTATGTCTGTAGTGGGAATTGCCATGATTGTGGTTCCAATGTTTCTTCACAAATCAATAAAGAACAAAGCTATTTTAGCCTACATGGCAACAGGAATTGCTCTCTCAGCTCCAGTTATCGTGGGAGTTCAAAACTGGGATGATCACGACAGAAGCGACAGGTATTTTGCTAGAGAAATTGCGAAGAATTATCTAAATTCTTGTGATGCAAATGCAATACTATTCTGTTTTGGAGATAACGACACCTTTCCATTGTGGTATGCACAGGAAGTAGAAGGAATTAGAACCGACATGAAAGTAATGAACTATAGTTTATTAAGTTCTGACTGGCACTACAATCAATTGAAACGAAAAACTTACAAAGCTGAGGCAGTTGAAACATTGTTAGACGAACCAGATTTTAGAGCAGGAACGAGAGATATTGTGGTGATAAGCCCAAATAATCAAGCGGTATCTGCTAGAGAGTTTATCGAGTATATGAAGAATGGAAGAGATCAAAATCCACGTGATGCTCAATATGGGTATGGACGAGTTCCGTTCAATAAATTATACATTGACGTAGATAAAGAGGCGGCCATTTCTAGTGGATTAGTAAGGGAAGATCAAAGAGGCAGTATGGTAGATAGAGTTGAGTGGACATTATCGGGAGGCTATATTACGAAAGCTGATTTGGCAATAGTAGATATTTTGGCAGCCTACAAATGGGATAGACCTTTGTGTTTTACCTCTACAGCTATCCAAGGTGGAAACAGGGGATTGAGCAAATATTTACAAAACGAAGGAATGACTGCCAAGTTTGTGCCTATTGTTAATCCTGGTCATCACAGAGAAAAAATGTATTCGTTGTTGATGGGAGAAGAGGTAGATGTAAATGGAGTAGAAGGAAATGATGGTTTTAATTGGGGTAATATTGAGAAAGAAGAGGTTTTCTGCGATTACTACACAATGAGAATGATTCGGTCTGCCAGAATGCACTACATGCAATTAGCAGAATCATATGTAAATGCAGCATTCAGTTTGGAAAGAGTAAGTGATACTACTGGAAATAATGAGGCTCAAGTAAAAGAATACCGTGAGCGGGCAGTAGCATTATTAGATAAGCAATACGAGGTATTCCCAATCAAGAGCTGTAAGATCGATGAATTGTTGAATTACACGGCTATGATGTATTACAGAGCAAAAGATACTGCCAAAGGATATGAAAGATCCAAAGAGCTGGCGGAGTATTACAGCGAGAATATTGATTACTTTGCACGTCAAAATGGAAAATATATTACCGAAATGTTCCAAGAGATTGGTGATTTTATGAGTCATTTTGATGCGCTTGCTCAAGGCACGAGCGACAATTCTTTTGCCTTAGCCAATTTCAATCCAGAAGGCTACCAAGCATTGGCTACCAAGTTCCAGCAATTGGCGGTGGAGAACGAAAGTTTTAGAGAATTGGTACAACGCGACATTTACACCGTGGGTCAAACCAGAAGACCAGGAGTAATCCCTGTAGATTTTTACCAATATGCGATTCCAAACTTTTTGCCAGATGCTGATAAAGATGGAGTCTCTGATTTTACGGATAGATGTCCTACAGCACCCGGAAAAATTGAAAAGGGCGGATGTCCTTAAGCCACAGAAAAAACTATACAAAGAGGTTCCTACGCAAAAGGGGACCTCTTTTTTTATTTAACCACTAATACTACCTTCATGCCATTTTCAGATTTAAATTTTGCCAATAAAAAAGTACTTGTGAGAGTTGACTTCAATGTCCCTCTAAATGCTGATTTTAAAATTACCGATGACACCAGAATGAAAGCAGTTTTGCCTACCATTACTAAGATTATTTCGGAAGGAGGAAGTGTTATTTTAATGTCTCATTTGGGCAGACCAAAATTAGGATTCGAAGAACGTTTTTCACTGAAACATTTAGTGAGTCATTTGTCTCAGTTAATACAACAAGATGTAAAGTTCTGCGAAGATTCAATAGGGGAAAAAGCACAAAGAATGGCTGCCGAACTGGCCACTGGGGAAGTATTGCTTTTAGAGAATCTGAGGTTTTATAAACATGAAACCGCAGGTAATTTGTACTTTGCGGAGGAGCTCTCCAAGCTCGCAGATTTTTATGTCAATGATGCTTTTGGTTCCGCCCACAGGGCTCATGCATCCACAACGATGGTAGCGAATTTTTTCCCAGAAAATAAGTCCTTCGGGAATCTCTTGGAAAATGAAATTAACAATTTAGAAAAAGTGCTCACGGCTCCCAAAAAACCCTTTACGGCAATTATTGGTGGTGCCAAGGTTTCAGGAAAGATTAATGTGATCGAAAACCTGATGGACAAAGTAACTGACATTATTATTGGAGGAGGTATGAGTTACACTTTTATCAAAGCTCAAGGCGGAAATATTGGAAGTTCTTTGGTGGAAGATAATCAAATTGATACAGCTCTCGAAATAATAAGGAAAGCGAAAAAATTGGGCGTAAATTTACACATACCAGATGATACAGTTATTGCTGATTCTTTTAGCAATGACGCTAACCAAGCAGAGTGTGATATAGCGGAAATTCCAGAAGGTTGGATGGGATTGGATATTGGCACAAGAACTATCGAAAAATTTAAAACTGTAGTAAAAAATTCAGCGACAATATTGTGGAATGGTCCCATGGGAGTTTTTGAAATGGAAAGTTTTGAAAAGGGAACAAAAGCGATTGCTTACAGCGTGGTGGAAGCTACCGCTAACGGCAGCTACTCCCTTATTGGTGGTGGAGATTCAGTAGCCGCTATTAATAAATATGAGCTGGGCGAAAAAGTAAGTTATGTTTCTACAGGTGGAGGAGCCATGCTAGAATATTTGGAAGGACAAAAATTACCTGGAGTAGTTGCGATACAACAAAAGGAAGGGTTCAAACTAAACGAAGAACAATAAATCGATGAGATTTAATTGATTTCTATAACTAAGCAACTTATCTTCAAGGTATCTAACTGAATGTTCATGAAGAAAATAATTGCCTTAGGAGGAAGTACAAGTAAGACCTCTATCAACAAGAAGTTTGCTTATTATACTGCGTCACTTATTGAACGTGCGGACATATTGCCACTTGATTTAAATGATTTTGCCGCCCCTCTCTACAGCATTGATGAGGAGATAGCCAATGGAATACCCAAAGAAGCTAAAAACCTTGTGAAGTTAATTCAAAATGCGGATGGACTTGTACTGTCTTTAGCAGAGCACAATGGGAATTTTACAGCAGGGTTTAAGAATATTTTTGATTGGATGTCTCGTCACGAGCCAAAAGTATTTGCTAACACACCTATTTTGTTGCTTTCTACTTCACCTGGTAATAGAGGTGGAGCTTCGGCAATGAGCATAGCGTTAGAAAGATTTCCGAGACATGGAGCATCAATCCCGTCACATTTTAGCTTGCCTAGTTTTCAAGATAATTTTAGAGAAGGAGAATTGATGAATGGGGAATTGAAAACTGAATTACAAGAAAAGGTTAGGTTGTTTGTCTCATCAAGTTAAGATCAATGAGTTTGAGTTGTTTGGCTGATTGAAAAACAAGGATGGCACATACTACACCCAAAAGCCCTCCACAAAGAATATCGAGAGGGTAATGAACTCCCAAATATATTCTGCTATAACTTATTGCGCTTGCCCATAAGAAAATGGACCAACCAATTCCTTTTATTCTACTTTTAAGAAAGAAGAAAACCAAGGTAGCTAACCCAAATACATTGCTTGCGTGGGAGGAAACAAATCCCCAAGCTCCACCGCAATGGTTGTTTACAAGGTGAACTTGTGATTGAATCAACTCGTTGTGACAAGGCCGTGGTCTTTCAAAAACATTCTTGAATGCCTCAACGGAAAGTGTATTGGTAAGGGCAAAAGTAATCACGATGAGTAAGGTAAAAATAGTTCCATTTTTTGCCCCATAAAATCGATAAAGTAAAACTACTAAAAACCCGTAGAATGGAACCCAAAAGAATTTATGGCTAATCCAGTACATAACGGTATCAAAAAACGAATTGTGTAGCCCGTTTAAGAACAAGAAGAGTTGGGTGTCGAGAGAAAGAAGAAAATCTAACATGGTAGTTGTTTAATCTTTTCGCTTGAAAGCGTTCGTACATTCATCTCCTTTATTAAAGGAATAGGAAAGTGTAAATCCAGCAAAGAAATACCAATCTTTAAGAGCAGGGTTCCCTCTATCGTTTCCGATGTTTTGATTTCCTATTTGGTTATAACTTCTATCAGCTAATATCGGAGTTAGAATTCCAGATTCGTTGGCTAATATTTGTGGATCAACGTATTTTCCGCTTACGTCATCTAAGAAGTCGGTGAACAAAATTCTCGCTCCGTATTCAATGGACCAAGCCCAATTTTCATTGATATTCTTTTTAAAACCAATTCCAACCGGAAGAGCCAATTGATTTAGCTTATAATAGTCGTTTGGATTAGCTGAGGTGTTTTGACCTTCGGTACCAAGCGCCTGCAAATCATACCAGCTGTCGTTGTACAATCCTTTGGGTTTGAAGTTGTACCCCGCAATTCCAAAAAACAAATAAGGCGTTTTGTTCAGTTTTTTTGTTTGACCTACTCTATATTTATTAAAATTCACTTCCATAATTGCCCCTAACTCTAACAGAGTGGTTTGGAAATTTAAGTCTCTATTTCGTTGCCAGTCATCTGTTGATTGAATGTCGTAGGCTTCCACTTTGCCATAAGTAAACTGTAGCCTGAAGGAGTATCTATCGTTCCGATGATTTCTTTTGTACATAATTCCCAAAGCGGGATTTGTGTTTTGGTCAAAGTGCTTTGAATTTAAGTCTCCAATGTAGTAAGAAGAGCCAAAAAAGAATGAAACTTCTTCGCTTTGTGCTATCATCAAGCTCGATAACAGAGTAAATGCGAGTAATAGGAGGGTGTTTTTCATCATGAATAATTACGAAGTCAAGCGATATTTATTGTACTAATTGGTCGTAAAGATAAGAATCTTACACGAAAGTTGAGACAATAAAAAAAACAACCCCCGTTTTAGGAGATTGGTTTTAAATGGGTGAATTGTTTTGGGGCAATTATTCAAACGCGTGGTTTGCTTTCTCTTTTATTCCTTTGTATAACTTTTCGGAGGAATCCACGATTTTATTTCCAGCTTCTTTTGCTTTAGATACAGTTTTCGTTGCTTTATCTGCACTTTTTTTGAGTGTATTATTGGCTAAATTGGCTGCATCTCTTGTTGCATCAATCGTTCTTACCTTAAGTTTTTTTTCTGGATCATTAGTTAAATAACTTGATGTATCTGTCACGTTTTTAGCTGAATTGGTAGCAGAATCCGCTCCTCCAAATATTTTTTTGAGGATTGTTGTTAGTCCCATGTTAGATAGTTTTTCAGTTAGATTAGCCCTAATATAAAAAAAACTATTGAATCAATTTGTTCTACATCACGATATTAACAATCTTTTTAGGTACAATTATCAATTTCTTAATTGCTTTACCTTCCAAGTAATGAGCGGTTTTTTCGTGCGCCAGTATCTCCTTTTCAATTTGCTCCTTACTCAGTTCGGTAGGGAGTTCGATTTTAAACCTCATTTTTCCGTTAAAAGAAACGGGATAAGTATGATTTGCCTCGACCAAAAATTCAGGGTTAAACTTAGGCCAAGCAGCAAAAGTGATGCTTTCTGTATTACCCAATTTACTCCACAATTCTTCACAGATGTGAGGCGCATAAGGAGAGATAAGTACAAGCAATTCGCTCACAATTTGCTTGTTGTTACATTTTTGTGCAGAGAGTTCGTTCACGGCTATCATCAAGTTACTCACGATGGTGTTGAACGAATACCGCTCCAGGTCTTCGGTGATTTTTTTGATAGCTGTGTGTAGCGTTTTGAGCGATTTTTTGTTTGGTTCTTCCTCCGTTACCACAAAGGTTTCTCCTTCGTGAAACAGACGCCAAAGTTTTTTTATAAAATTGCTTACACCGCTTATTCCATTGGTGTCCCAGGGTTTAGCTTGCTCCAGAGGTCCCAAAAACATTTCGTAACATCGCAAGGTGTCGGCTCCAAATCGCTCGACCAACTCATCGGGAGTTTGTACGTTGTACTTGGATTTACTCATTTTTTCTACTTCGCTTCCGCAAATATAGTCGCCCTCTTCGTTGAGAATGAATTCGGCATTTTTGTGCTCTTCTCGCCAGTTTTTGAATGCTTCGATGTCTAGTTTGTCATTCTGGACAAGCGAGATATCCACGTGCAACCTCGATGTTTTGAATTCATTTCTTTTGTCAAAAGACACAAATTTACCACTTTCTTTGTCTCGATACACAAAACTACTTCTCCCCAAAATCATTCCTTGGTTGATGAGTTTCTTGAAAGGTTCTTCAAAAGAAATGTAGCTCATATCGAAGAGGAACTTAGTCCAAAATCGAGCATAAAGTAAGTGACCCGTAGCGTGTTCGGCTCCACCGATGTACAAATCTACTTGTCCCCAGTAATCTGCTTTTTCTTTGGATACAAAGGCTTGTTCGTTTTTTGGGTCCATGTAGCGCAAAAAGTACCAAGAGCTACCTGCCCATCCTGGCATGGTGTTCAATTCCATGGGCCAAGTGCACGAACCGTTTTGTTTGTCGTTCGTTTTCAGTATCTTTTTGTTTCTGCACCAGCTCCATGTGTTGGCATTTCCCAAAGGTGGCTCACCATCTTCGGTTGGTAGGTATTTTTCTACTTCGGGTAGCTCAATAGGCAAAAATTCGTCTTCAATTACTTTAGGAATGTCATTTTCGAAATACACCGGAAAGGGTTCGCCCCAATATCTTTGCCTCGAGAAAATAGCGTCTCTCAATCGATAATTAGTCATTCCTTTGCCACATCCTTTTTCTTGGATGGCTTTGATTGCTGCATCTATTGCTTTTTTGGCACTTAATCCATTCAAGAAATCAGAATTACATAAAATAGCAGATTTGTCTTCGCAAGCTTCTTCCGAAATATCTACGTTTTCAAAAATGTTTTTGATTTCGATGCCAAAATGATTGGCAAAAGACCAGTCTCTTTGGTCGCCTGCCGGCACCGCCATCACAGCTCCAGTTCCGTAACCAGCCAATACGTAATCTCCAATCCATATTTGGACTTTTTCTCCAGTAAAAGGGTGAAGGGCAAAAGCACCTGTATTTACTCCAGTAATGTTTTTTAAATCGACTTGTCTGTCACGTTCGGTTTTCAAACTCGTTTGATGAATGTAGCCTTCTACTTCTTCTCTTTGTTCGTCTGTGGTAATTTTAGTGACCAATTCGTGCTCGGGAGCAAGTACCAAAAAGTTTACCCCAAAAATAGTATCAGGGCGAGTGGTGAAGACTTCAATCGTCTGCTCACTTATTGATACAATCTCTCCTCGTTCCTCGGATAAATCACTCGAAGTGACAGACTCAGGACTGTCCGCTGAGGACTCAGGACTGAGGACTGCGAAGTGAAGCGAAGCTCCCTTCGATTTTCCAATCCAGTTTCTCTGTTGTTCTTTGATAGAATCGCTCCAATCGATGGTGTCCAATCCTTGAAGCAATCGTTCGGCATAAGCAGTAATTCGCATGCTCCATTGGCGCATCAATTTTTGCACCACGGGATGACCTCCTCGTTCAGAAACTCCGTCTTTTATTTCGTCATTTGCCAGCACTGTTCCTAGCGCTGGGCACCAGTTTACCATCGTATCCGACAAAAACGCCAAGCGGTAATTCATCAGCACATCACTTTGTTCTTTCTCCGTAAATTTACGCCATTGCTCGGCTGTAAATATTTCCGTTTCCTCGCATGAGGCTTTCACATTTGCATTTCCTTCTGTTTCAAACACAGAAATAAGCGTTTCTATTTTTTCGGCTTTGTTGGATTCTTTGTTGTACCACGAGCCAAATATTTGTTTAAAAATCCATTGAGTCCATTTGTAATATTCGGGCGAGGATGTTCGTACTTCTCTGTTCCAGTCAAACGAAAACCCAATCTGGTCCATTTGCTGGCGGTACCGTTCTACGTTTGTTTTGGTAGTCACTTCGGGATGTTGTCCCGTTTGGATAGCGTATTGCTCGGCAGGCAACCCAAAACTGTCGTATCCCATAGGATGAAGAACATTGTATCCTTGGTGTCGTTTGTAACGCGAATATATATCCGAAGCAATGTAACCCAGAGGATGCCCCACGTGGAGTCCAGCTCCCGAGGGATAAGGAAACATATCCAAAGAATAAAATTTTGGTTTATCAGAACTATCTTGAGCGGCAAACGTCTTGTTTGTGGCCCATTCTTTTTGCCATTTTTTTTCTACTTCTCTGTGATTGTATTCCATTGTGATTTCTTTGCGTGTGTTTTCTGAGGGCAAAGTTAGTAATTTTCGATTGTTCCTTTTTATTCTAGGGTAAGAGAGTTTTGGTTTGTGTGTGATTATTCTCGATTTATTTTTTGTATTATTGAAATAACAAGTGTATCAAGGCGTTAGCCTTTTTGTATTATAATCTTTTGCTTATGAGTTCCGTCCTTACCAAATTGACCACTATTGTCAACCATTATCACAATGGAGATGAATCTATTGCTTTTAGAATGCTCATGGACTGCGTGATTGATACCCACGACCAGGAAATATACAAAAAGGCTTTGGTGATAAACGAATTACGAGAATCTTCTCAACAAAAGAATGCCGTTGATAAAGCCATTGAGTTGATTGAAGAATTGAAGAGGTTTCAGTATCGAGAGAGTGAGGCAAACAAGTTGCTCCTAGATGCCAAAGACATTCATAAGAAATACAGTAGTTTTCATCTCGAGAATGTGGACTTAGAAATACGTACTGGTGACGTGTGGGGATTGGTAGGGGAGAACGGAAATGGAAAAACTACCTTGTTAAAGATTTTGGCGAATCAGATACATTATGATAGAGGAGAACTACATTTTAATATTCCCTCTAGCTCTGCGTACGAATTGCGAACCAAGCTAGCGTATATTCCACAGCGAACGGCTAAGTGGTTTGGTTCGGTAAAATACAACTTACAATATACCGCTTCCAATTACGGAATTTATGGGGAGATGAATGAATTGTATGTGCTCATGTACATGATTCGATTTGGGTTGTGGCGTTTCAGAGGGCACAACTGGAACGAGCTTTCATCGGGATACAAAATGAGGTTTGAGCTGGTAAGAACTTTACTCCGAAAACCTACCATTTTGCTCTTGGATGAACCTCTCGCCAACTTGGATGTGTTAGCGCAACAGCTTATTTTGGAGGATTTAAAAAATATTTCTGACAGCGTTTCTAATCCGATAGGAATCATACTAAGCTCTCAGCAATTATTCGAAGTAGAAAAAATTTCAGACAAAGTACTTTTTCTAAAAAATGGAAAACCTACTCATTTGTCCACTGCCAATAATCAAAAAGATGAATCGACCCTGACCGTCATGGAACTTGACAGTTCTGCGAGTAAAGAAGAGTTGTATTCTGCCTTAAAAAACTATGAAGTTTTAGACATTGTGTACAACGGAGGCTTGTATGTAATCCAAGTAAAACATCAATCTTTTACCGAGGTGTTGGGTGAACTGATTGCTCACTTTATACAAATAACTTATGTGAGAGATATTTCAAAATCATCCCGAAGACTTTTTGTTTAACCCAATTCCTTGTCATTTTATGAAACTTCATTCCAAACTTACCAAATACCTCGTAGAGAATCACCCGTTGCTTTTTCATTCCAAGTTCTTCCAACTAATGGGAGTAGGGATTGTGATGTGGCTTTTTTCATTTCTCATAGGATATGCGCTTACCACTGTTTCGGTACTTCGAAACGAGTCCGTAGATTCGTATTATTTCGAATCCTTTTTTGTGTTATTCCATGTGATTACAGTCATTGTAGTCTTGAGCATCTGGGCAATTCATTTTTTTAAGATGAAACCAGTCAGGAATTTTTACCCGCTGCGAAAAGGGTATTTTACCTTATTGTTTTTTCAATTGATGCTTCCTTTCTTGCTCATGGTTTCTGTGTACATTCCTTTTCACGAAGGAGTGATTGCAAAAACAAAACGGTTGCTTCCAATCGAAGAGTTCAGAAAAGACAAACGAATTCTGAACCTAGGGTTTCCATTTCTTATTACCAATACCGCAGATTATTCCATTGAAAATAAAGCTTATCCTGCGCCATTTCCTCTCGAATATTACAAGATTTATGACGACCCAGAGGAAGTAAATTCATTTTATCAGAAGAATTATGATCCTAGTTTTGCTAAAAAAACTTATGTCACAGAAGCTCAAATTCAGCAAGCTGCACCATTGCGAAGTTACTTGGAGTCGTATGATTCTGCGCTGCAATTAAATGGAACGAGCTATATTTTTTATAAATCCAGTAAGGTGTATACCAGTTCGGATTCCTGCGACTTTAACAACCTCATCTCCGAATTTGTTACGATTCCGAGAGAGTTGAAAAATAGAATTACAGAAAATAGTCTCGAAAATTTTTCAACTGCTTTTTTGGCAAATTACAAGTCCAATACACCCAGAGGGTTTTTCTCTGGCTATGACTATTACGAGGAGTACGAATTCAAAAATTTAGATTCATTATTTGTAGCTCGCGACCTTCCTCTAATTTATGAAATAGCGGTTAAGAAAGACTACGAAACTCTCGAGAAGAGAATAGAAGAGTTTGCCCAAGTGGCGGCAAAGTACGGAGTTCCGCATCATCTTGACATTCCTCTTCTGGTAAGCTATTGGAAAGAGAAACAGATGAAGGACTTTGGTGTAAATGTGGTTAAAACCTACCGGCTCGATAACAGTTATGGCAGCACTGTTGTGCAGAACCCTCGTTGGGGTTCTACCCCGTCTATCTCTGGAACAATCTCTGTTTCAACATTTGACAGCACACTTAGTGGAGCGTTGATCTTTAGTTTTCTGGATGAGAGCCGACCACATTTTTTTGGGAATGATTATGTTGGTGGTAACTACCCTTGGGGTATGTGGCTAAATGAGTTGGATTTATCTTGGAACAACACAACAAAACAACTGTCGTATGCGCTTCAAAAGAATACCTATGGGAATATGTCAACGTCTCCATATATCGGCACTTATAACATCTGGTTCCTATACGGAGGTTAACCTTGTCCTACGGTCTTGAGATTTATAATGCAGACG
>JALRIS010000158.1 GCA_023255335.1 Flavobacteriales bacterium
CTCCTTTCTACAAATCTGGCTGGTTTATTGGTATAGCACTCTTAAGTTTAACCGCACTTGTAGTGACTACTACGAGGTTTACACCTACTCCCACGAAGAATGAGGTTGCAAAAAATACACTCAAGAATAGAAAGCAATTAAGAGAAAAGTCTGCAGATATTAAGGAAGAAGCAACAATAGCTGAAGTCTATCAACAAGAAAGTTCGGAACCAACAGAGAATACTGAAGTAACCTTGCGACAAACGAAAAATAAGCAAACTTTGCCTTTACAAAACACTTCGACTGATTTGACTGGACAAAAAGAAAAAGCCAACACTTCAGCAGAACTCCCTAAACGACCCGAACCGAGAAATATCGAGGAGTCTGCCGCAATGACTGCATCTGCAGAGTTTTACTTGCCAAAATCTATCTGTGAAGGAGAAATAATCTATTTAACCGCACAAGAAAACCACAGTGACAGAAGGTATCAGTGGTTCATAAACCGCACTATTGCGCTCGAAGGAAGTAACCAAAATTATGAGGCAGCTCAATCAGGAGAAACCGAAATTTCTTTGGCGGTGTTTGATAACAAAGGAAATGAACTCGCCAAAAAAACTCAAGTAATTGAGGTAAATCCTAAAATGGAGTTAAGCGCAAGCCTAGAAAATAATCCTAACTCACTTATCAACCAATACACATTCGAAGTATCTGGCGCGGATCAACATCAGGTAACTTGGGATTTTGGTGATGGAACTCAATCAAATGAAAATTCTCCCCAACACTCTTACAAAAAAATGGGGGTGTATGAAGTGAAGTGCTCGAGTACAACAGAGTATGGCTGCAAAAGTTCTACTATCACGAAATTAGAAATCCCTGGAATCTATAATTTCCGAAAAGATTATGGGTTCTCACCGAATGGCGACAACATAAACGATAATTTTATCCCAGTAGAATTATCAAGTTTGGCCGTTGATTTTGTAATGAATATTTATGCCAGAAGTGGCCAATTAATTTTTACGACCAATTCAGCAGAAACTCCATGGAATGGTATGTTAGCGAATGGCACAAGATGTCCTTTTGGTTCCTACGTATGGGTGGTAACTCTCACCAACGAATACGGCCATGAGGAAATATACAAAGGAACTATCACCAACGTTAGTAACTAATTGTGGTATATTCCTAGCAAAATTGTAATTTTAGTTTCTAATAATAACATTTTATCACTATTTAATGAAGAAGATACTACTTTTCATCTTTCTACCCTTGCTATTGAGCGTGTCGAGTCAAAATCCAACTCTCGAATCTAAATTGAGTGAAGTGTATTCGACAGAAATATGCTCTCAAATTCTACAAAATTCCGCACAAAAAAAATATTTTGAAGTGCTGTTATTTCAGTCAGTTGTGGTTGTGAAAGAGAAGGCAGAAGCATCAAAAAGTTACGAAGTTTTGAACTTCATTCCCTACTCAGAAACAAATGGAGAGATCACCAAATTAACCATAGAAGAATTCATAACTCTATTTGAGACGAACCAGTTTAATGCGATTAAATTACAAATCGAAAGAAACTTCGAAAACAACTCGTACTTCAGACTAGGGAGAACCAACAAAGTGATGACTTTATTGTCTCATTCTCAAATCAACAAAATAGCTCAACTATGAAAAATCAACTAATCGCCCTGCTAGTTATTTTTCTTGGAGTTATGTTTCAAGGAAATTCTCAAAACTATTCGATGAGTAACGGAACCACTACTACTTGTTCTGGTACATTTCTAGACAACGGTGGCCTCGGCTTATACGGAAACAACCAAAACATTACTCAAACCTTTTCGCCTAGCACTCCGGGGAGAGTCATCCAAATAGCATTTACCACTTTTCAAACACAAATGGGATTTGACGTGTTGTGCATCTATGACGGTCCTACTACGGCAAGTCCATTTCTTGGTTGCTACAGCGGAACAGGAACACTAAACGGAAGGATATTTAAGTCTACTCACCCATCTGGAAGCTTAACCTTTGTATTTACTTCAAATGGTTCGCAACAAAACAACGGATGGTCTGCTACAATTTCTTGTCAATTAGCCTGTCAAGCATTTACCGCTAATGGAGATAGTGTGTCCTCTACTCCAGACACCTCCGCCTTGCGGATAATCCGAGCTTGCCGAGGAGAAACAATAAATTTCTTTGGTGATGCAAACTATCCAAATAGCGGAACTTCCTACAACCAATCCAATTCTACCTCTACTTTTACATGGAAACTTGGTGATGGTTTCTCCACACCAGGACAAAACATTACTCACACCTTTAATTCCAATGGAATTTTTGATGTTCATTTAGTAGTTGAGGATACATTACTGTGTCGCGAGATTGACCACTCAGTGCGCGTTATCATTTCAGATATCCCTAGTTTTTCGCAGTCCTTTGTTTTTCCAAATGACACGATTTGCCTTGAAGATACCGCTATTATTGTAGCACCTACCACCTACATTCCTTACCAAACACCTGTATTAAACAACGCAGGTCTTACTCCCCTACCCGATGGCACGGGCGTATCATTTTTTGATACAATCAATGTAACAATTTTTGATAATGCAGCAACTTACCAAGCAGGATTTCTAGAAGAAATATACTTGAATATTGAACATTCTTATCTGGGAGATTTGGACATTCAATTAACTTGTCCTAATGGGCAAACTACAGTCTTAAAAACAAATCCAGGTGGAGGAAACACTTTTTTGGGGGAACCAGTCGACCCTGCTGGAATATTTCCTACTCCCCTCAATCCCGGAATAGGTTACACCTATGGTTTTACCAACATAAATCCAAGGTACAATACCATGACAAATGAGGCAAATGTGCATCAGTATAGTTATACAGATGTTTTGGGAAACAACTACATCAATGAATTTCATTTACCCGCAGGCACGTACACTCCTTTTCAAAATATGAATACCCAGTTTGCAGGCTGCCCAATGAATGGTAGGTGGATTTTGCGAGTAAGAGACAACATCGGTCTTGATGATGGGAACATTTTTTTCTGGGGAGTCAGATTCGACACGTTAATCAGACCTCCAAACGTCTCAACCACCATCACCTCAGCTACAGACACCTCTTACTGGAATACTTCTGCCAATATAATCGCTAGACCTAATGATTCCACTGCTGTATTAAAACATACAGCCCCGGGAAATTACACCTATACTTTCACGGTAATAGACAATTTTGGATGTACTCATGATACCACCATAGATATTGTGGTAAAACCCAAACCTAAATCAAACGCAGGAATAGACTTTACCACCTGCTTACTTACCCACACCTTGGCTCCTGTGCCAACACCTGGAGGTATTCTCGACTCTTGGAGTTACTTTACTCCTTCTTTGGTAAACACTTCTTCGTTTGACGACTCTACAATCTACACCCCTACAACCACTGTAACCGATTACGGTAGTTATAGTTATGTCTTGCAAGAAAGACTAGATGGTTGCTTAACTTATCCTGATACAGTTGAAATAAACTACGTTCAAGTTCAAAACACTATTGATATTGCTATCAATAAAGACACAGTCTGTATACCAGAAGCAGTTTTGTTTACCAACAACTCAGACATGACTTTTTTTGACAGTGTGTATTGGGAGTTTGGAGATGGATCTATCAGCAACTCCCAGGGAACGGCAACACATACTTACAATGCATTTTCCTGTTTTGATGTTCGAGTTACCTTGGTAAACGCACTTGGATGTAGGGTAGATTCAGTATTTCCAGACCTAATTTGTGGATACCCAACTCCGGTAGCAGATTTTGTGTACGACCCAGCAGAAAGTATCATCCCAAACACTCTGGTAAACTTTACTAATCGATCTACTGGCGCAACCCGGTACTTGTGGGATTTTGCCGGCCTAGCGAACTCCAGCAACCAAGATGACTTTTACATCTTCCCAAAAACAGATGGTGGGGTTTATCCAATTACATTATTTGTAGACAACGAAGGAGGATGTTCGGATCAAATCACTAAAAACGTAACCATAAAAAACCCATTAAGTATTTGGATTCCAAATTCTTTTACTCCTAATGAAGATGGACTGAATGACAAATTTCGTATCGTTTTCAACAATTCTTCTGTCGAAGAGTACGAAGTTTTCATCTTTAATCGTTGGGGTGAATTACTGTTCAAATCTCAAGAACTAGACTTTGAATGGGATGGAACCTACAACGGTCAAGAAGCTCCAGCTGGAGTCTATGTGTGGAGAATAGTAGGGAAAGAACAGTTTTCGACAGAAAGTTTTGAAAAAACTGGCCACGTAACTCTGACTCGATAAGTTCTTTTGCTACATTTGTTTCTATGAAAATAGGAATAATTGGCGGAGGTGCAGCAGGTTTTTTTTCTGCTATTCAAGCAAAGGAAAACTTTCCTGAAGCTGAAGTTATTATTCTTGAAAAATCTCAAAAACTTCTTTCCAAAGTAAAAATATCTGGCGGAGGAAGATGCAACGTTACCAACGGATGCAGCTCAATTGCGGAACTTTCGAACGCCTATCCGCGAGGCGA
>JALRIS010000097.1 GCA_023255335.1 Flavobacteriales bacterium
ATTACAAAAACAATAGACCGGGATCGAAGGAAAATAGAAGCGCTAAAAGAATGCATGAAAAGTTTCTGCAACTCATCTCTCAATATCAGTTAATTGATAATAAACTAAAGCCATTAATTAAAGATGTAATGCTTAACACCTTCAAAAAACAACAAAAGGATACTTTGCAAGAAATTGAGGTAAACAAAAAAGCAATTAATGATATAGAAAAAAAGCTAGAAAGACTAGAAGAACGATTTGTTTTTGAAGAGATTAATGCTGCTCAATATGAAAAATTCAAGTCCATACTAACCCAAGAAAAGAATGAAAAATTAATGTTGTCTAAAAAAGTAGGTTTTAATTTATCGAACCTAGAAAAAGCACTAGAAATAGCTCTCAACAAAGCTCCGGAACTACCGTCATTGTGGACAAATGGAAATTTAGCAGAAAATAGAAAGATTCAAAAAATGGTGTTCCCTGACGGAATTGAATATGACCATAAAAATGATGAATATCGAACTTTTAGAGTGAATTCCTTTTTCTCCTACATCCCAGTAATATCAAAAGAATTAGGCCATAAAAAAACCGGAAAGTTTCGTGATAAAACGAAAAATTCCGGCTTAGTACCCGAGGCCGGAATCGAACCGGCACTCCAAAGGAACACGAGTTTGAGTCGTGCGCGTCTACCAGTTCCGCCACTCGGGCATTTGTCACAAAACCTCATCACTCTTGCAAGTGGTGGAATTTATCCTGAGTAAGTCGAAGGACCACTCGGGCATTTGATTATTGTGTTTCCGCCCTGGTAGTAATTTTCGTCAAGATTATACATCCGTTGGAAAATAAGCGGATGCAAATTTAAGTATAGTTTTTACTTTACCAACAAATTTCCTTTAAAAAATTAAGGCATTCCCAATTAAATCCTTAATTTTGTAGCCCATTACAAGGAATTATGTCCAATACAATTTTATTTTCGGGAAGCGCCCATAGAGAATTTGCACAGAAAGTAGCAGATCACAAAGGCTGTAAACTAGGTAACGTAAAGCTACAAAAGTTTAGTGATGGAGAAATTCAGGCTTCGTACGAAGAGACTGTAAGAGGAAAAGAAGTGTATATCATTCAGCCCACTATCAACTCGGATAGTTTGATGGAGCTAATGATTATGATTGATGCTGCCAAACGAGCTTCTGCAGCAAAAATAATTGCTGTAGTTCCTTACTACGGATACGCAAGACAGGACAGAAAAGACAGACCAAGAGTTGCGATTGGAGCAAAACTTGTAGCAAAAATGCTTGCTGCAGCTGGCGCACACCGCATCATGACAATGGACTTACACGCTGATCAGATTCAGGGATTCTTTTCGTTTCCAATAGACCACATGTTTGCTTCCTCTATTTTTCTTCCTTACCTAGAAGAGCAAAAAATTCCGAACCTAACTATTGTAGCGCCAGATACCGGTGCCACCAAAAGAGCAAATAACTATGCCAAATACCTAGATGCCGACTTGGCAATTTGTTACAAACAAAGAAAAGTAGCCAATGAAGTATCGGATATGACTCTGATAGGGGAGGTAAAAGGAAGAAACGTGATTATCATGGATGACATGATAGACACAGCCGGAACTATGGTGAAAGCAGCAAAAATGATTCACGACCAAGGAGCGCTTTCGGTACGAGCAATGTGTTCGCATGCTGTACTTTCTGGACCAGCCTACGAACGAATAGCTGATTCGGTGATGACGGAGTTAATCGTAACCGACTCAATTCCATTGAGAACGGACAAAGATACAAGTAAAATAAAAGTATTAAGCGTCTCTAAATTATTTGCAGACGTGATAAATAGAGTTGAAAAACATGAGTCAATTAGCACTCATTTTGTACAATAAAAAAACAAACAAAAACAAAACAAATGAAAACAGTATCATTGAGCGGTTCTCTGAGAGAGAACGTAGGGAGTAAAGATGCGAAAGTCTTGAGAAAAGAAGGTCGTGTTCCAGGAGTATTATACGGAGACGGTGGAAACATTCACTTTCATGTAAAAGAAACTGAATTAAACAAGTTGGTTTTTACACCAGAAGTAACCTTCATCCAGATTGAATTAGATGGAAAACAACACAAGGCTATTTTCAAGGAAATTCAATTTCACCCGGTAACAGACAGAATCACACACTTTGATTTGATGGCGGTAACTGAAGATAAATTAGTTTCTATTGCCTTGCCAGTAAAATTAACTGGAAACTCTCCAGGTGTATTGAATGGTGGTAAATTAAGACAAAACTACAGAAAGTTGAAAGTAAAAGCATTGGCGAAAGACTTGCCAGAGTTTATTACTCTTGACATTAGCAAGTTGAAAATTGGAATGGCTATCCGTTTGGGAGAAATTGAAATCCCTAACGTAACAGTTCAAGGTGACATGAGAGATGTTGCTGTGTCTGTTAAAACTTCTAGAAACGCGGTTGCTGATGCAATTGAAGAAGAAGATGCTGAAGGTGCTGAAGATGCAGCAGCAGAAGGTGCTTCTGAAGCAGCAGCTGAATAAATTTAGACAACATGAAATACCTGATTGTAGGCCTGGGAAATATTGGTGAAGAATACACAAATACCCGCCACAACATAGGATTTAAAGTACTGGACGCTCTTATTGAGACGTCCAGTTCTTGTTTTGAGAAAAAGCGTTATGGCGATGTGGCCAAAATTAAATTTAAAGGAAGGACTTTGGTTCTTTTAAAACCTTCTACCTACATGAATTTAAGCGGAAACGCGGTAAATTATTGGATGCAAGAAGAAAAAATTTCATTGTCCAACACGCTTATTATTACGGATGATTTGGCCCTACCTTTCGGCAAACTCAGACTAAAAGGAAAAGGAAGTGACGGAGGTCATAATGGACTAAAACACTTAATTCAGGTACTAAAAACAAACCAATACGCTCGACTGCGTTTTGGAATCGGTGCCGACTTTTCGAAAGGAAAACAAGTAGATTATGTATTGGGGAAATGGGACAAAGAAGAAGAAAAAAATCTACCTGAACTTATTGACACTTCTATCAAATACATTCACTCTTTCGCAACCATCGGTTTGAACAGAACGATGAACGACCTGAACAAGAACAAATAAATAGTGCATCTTCAGGGCTTTGTAATGAAGTAGAATAAGTATATTTGACTAGAACAAACAGGACTTTCTACATGCCAAAAAAAATATTGCAAATAACCCACAAACCAGCTTATCCAGCGATAGATGGTGGTTGTTTGGAAATGGCAAAAATGTCTCAGTTTTATCAAAACCACTCGGAGTATGAGCTTTCGGTTTTTACGATAAGCACCGAAAAACATCCATTTTCGCAACCCGAATTCACAGCAGCCAACCTACTACCCGAACAGGTTACACACGTCCAAGCTACTACGCAACCTACGGCAATTGGCGGATTAAAATCGATTCTCAACCAGAATTCCTATAATTTAAGTAGATTTTGTACACACGAAATTAGAAATGAACTGAAAGCGCTTCTTCGCTCTCAACAATTTGATCTCATTCAATTCGAAAGTATTTTTTCTGCGCAATTGTGGCAAGAAGTTACACAACATTCAACAGCCAAACTCATATTAAATGCTCCGAATATTGAGTTTCAATTGTGGGAACAATATGCACACCAAGCCAAATGGCCCAAAAAACAGCTTTTTGCTTATTTGGCGAAGAAATTAAAACAAGAAGAAATAGCTATTTGGGGAGAGATGGATGGCATCTTTTCTATCACACCTAAGGTATCTCAAACAATTGCAAAATATGTTCGTACTCCCATCGCTCTTGTTCCATTTTTTGTACAACTAAACAAGTACATCCCTACTCCCAATGAGAACAAAACTCTCTCCTTTTTTCATATTGGCGCAATGGACTGGAAACCAAATTTGGAAGGGGTAAGTTGGTTTATCAACACTGTGTGGAAACAGCTAAAATATGACACACCTTTCCATTTGGCGGGCAAAGGGATGAGCTCCTCTATCTTTTCCTCTCCGCTAGTCAAGGAGCATGGATTTGTGGAAGATTCTCATAAGTTTATGAATGCTCACGATGTAATGATTGTCCCATTGCTGAGTGGTAGCGGCATGCGAATTAAGATTATTGAGGCCATGGCGCTCGGAAAATGTATCATCTCAACCTCCATCGGAGCCGAAGGTATTGAGTTTGAGCCCAACCATCACTTGATTATAACCAATACCAAGGAAGAGTTTACTGCTGCACTCAAGGAGTTACAAGCTCACCCAGAGAGAGCTGCACTCATTGGCTCCAACGCACGACAGTTAGTTCAAGATAAATATAGCGATGAGCAATTGAACCAACAGATTTTGCCATTTATCGATTCACTTCTTACCTTAGAATGATGAAAAAACTAGTTTTTCTTACTTCCAGGTTTCCCTTCCCACTCGATAAGGGCGATAAACTAAGAGCCTACCATCAGTTGCGCGAATTATCAAAACATTGCGAGATTCATCTCATTTCGCTCTCGAGAGAAAAAGTGTTGCCAAGTCAGAGAGATCAGTTAGAAAAATATTGTGCTTCTGTTACGATCTACAATATTTCTGTTTTTCACTCTTTCTTGGGGTTAGTTTGGGCGCTTTTCAGGGGGAAACCTTTTCAGGTAGGACTCTTTTTCCATAGAGGAATAAAAAACAAGATATCTGCTCAATTAAAAACGATACAACCGGATCATATTTATTGTCAACTAATAAGGGTAGCGGAATATGTCAAAGACGAGTTTCATATCCACAAAACTATCGATTTTATGGATGTATTGTCCAAAGGCATAGAGAGAAGAATTGCTACTTCACCATTTTACCTAAAACGACTTCTTGAAATTGAGTCAGAACGATTAAAAATCTATGAGAATATCATGTTTGAGTATTTTGATACTCACACCATCATCTCCGCCCAAGATCAAGAATTAATTTACCACACGCAAAGAGAAGAGATTGGAATTATTCCGAATGGCATAGACACGGAATATTTTTCTCCTAACGAAACAACAGCGAAGCCTTATACCTTTTTGTTTAACGGCAATATGCAATACCAGCCGAATGTTACCTCAGCGATATACATCGTGGAAAAAATAATGCCTTTGGTTTGGCAGAAACACCCACAGGCGACATTGCTTATTTCTGGAACCAGTCCTACCCCAGAAGTAAAAAGCCTAGCCAGCGAAAGAGTTACTGTAACAGGATGGATGGATGACATTCGTGACGCGTACAATCAGGCGCGTATCTTTATAGCTCCCATGCAGATAGGTACAGGATTACAAAATAAATTGCTTGAGGCAATGGCGATGAATTTGCCTTGTGTGACCTCAAAACTCGCCAATAACGCGCTGAAAGCCGTTCACAACGAGACGATACTCATTGGCAAAAGCAAGGAAGAATATGCTGAGTTGATGTGTCACTTAATCGAAAGCGAGGAGACGAGAACCAGGCTAGGACTAGCCGGGAAGGAATTTGTGACACACAATTTTAATTGGGAAAGTACCGTCAATCAATTGAGGCAACTTATGCGCTTATGAACTAACTCTTCTAGTTGATATGAAAAAGTGACTAAGTCACAAACAAGCCGCTATCAACTAACAAAAATAAACTACCTTACTGATATGAAAAAAATGCTGAGACTTTTCGTGTGTGGTTCATTGCTTCTTCAAAGCGTAGTTGTTTTGTCGCAATCGACTGCCCAACGCGAATCTCAAATTCAGTTGTACATCATTTCTTTTCAGCAGAATAGATTTGTAAATCCCAAAAAGGCCAAAGAGGAGATAGAACAAGCTATTACACTTGCTCAGTCTATCGAGTCCAAAAGTTACCTGGTTTCTACCAAGGTGTTGCTCGGTGAGTTTTACGACAATCGCAACAATACTCAAAAAGCCCTTCAAGAATTTACCGATGCCCGCAAAATTGCTCAATCTATCAACGATATTTCTGGATTGGCCTCTTGCGAATATAACTTGGGATTCTTGTATCACAAGCAAGAAGGAAAGAAAGAAGTGGCGCTCAGCCATTTCAATTCTGCTGTGAAATTTGCCCAACAAGCCAAGGAAAAACTATTGTTGGCAAAATCGTACAACGCGGTTTCCTTTACCCACTACGACCTGGAAAACTTAGATAAAGCAGAACAAAACTCCATCAATGCCTTGATTCTTTTTAGAGAATTAAACCAACGAAACCGAATGGCACAAAGTTATATGACTCTTGCCCGAGTCAATAATAAAAAAGACGAGTTTAAAACTGCGATTCACTACTTGGATAGCGCCATGTATATTTTTGAAAACTCCAACAATACTGCAGAGTTCAACAACTCGAAACTCATAAAAGGAGAAATCTATTACCGCAAAAAGGAATATAGCAAGGCGATTTCGATAGTAAAAGAGGTGGAGGAAGATCCAAAGGTAATGGCAGACCAACGATTATATGCTCTGGAATTGCTCTACTTGATAACCAAATCCATGAACAAAACTTCTGCCTCGTTGGATTACTTAGAGGAATCAAAAAGTATTCAGGATAGTTTGGGTCGGCTTCAGCGGGATAAATTAATGGAAAGTGTTTTGTCTGAAATAGAAGCAAAAAACAGGTTGGAAACTCTTGAAAAAGAGGCTGAAATAAATGACTTAATTTTGAAAGAAAGCCG
>JALRIS010000133.1 GCA_023255335.1 Flavobacteriales bacterium
TGAAAAGGATGGTCAGCAAATAAATTTGGCTCTTATTCAAGAAGGATTCTACGAATTAATTAAAAATAAAACTTCGGTTCACTTCAATGTTCAGTTGTCTGAACCACTCTACGATACTATTGAGGCGGCTCCCTCAAAGAAAGTAACGATTCATCAAAAGTCAGAGTCGTTCTTACGTATTTTTGAAAAATCTAAAAGCTTGATTTCTTCCTGGAATTCGCACAGCAAGAAACTAATTTTGGTTTCTCAGCATAATTATGAGAATTTACAAGCAGGCATAGAAAAACTGCTGGAAATAGATAAAAACACGGTGGTGCTTACCGAGACTACGGGCGATTTAGTTGCTGATGGATTTGTCTCGTGTATTGACAGAACCCTCGAGTTAATCGACAAAAAAAACCCAGTTGACTTTGTTCCTGATCTCGTTGTGGCGATAGGTCACTCGGTTATTTCTAAAAAAATAAAACACTTATTTAGAGCTCATAAGCCCAAGGAGTTTTGGAGTGTTTCTGAAGCTATGAATGAAAATCTTTTTGACCTAGATTCTTACGAAAAAATGAAGGACGAAAATGAGTTTTTGGCATTGATTAGTTCTCAAGGTGTTACTCCTGTTTCCGAGAATTATTTTGCAACTTCTTGGCACAGAATCAATCAATTGGCGGAGGATGCACACACTGATTTTTTACGAACAGCACCGTTTTCAGACCTAAAGACTTTTGAGTTTTTGACCGAGAAATTGCCTAGTTGCAACTTGCAGATGGGAAATAGTTCGGTGGTGCGCTACATTCAATTATTCAACCAACGAAAGGATATTCGCTACAATGGAAATAGAGGAGTTAGTGGAATTGAAGGGTGTACTTCTACTGCTTTGGGAGCGCACATGGTAACAAACAACTCTATCTTAATTTCTGGCGACATCAGTTTTTTTTACGATTCTAATGCTTTTTGGAATGGGCATGTATTACCAAATTTCAAAGTGATTGTGCTCAATAACGGGGAGGGAAATATTTTTAAGATTATTCCTCACCCAAAGAAAGATGAGGTTTCTTTGCCATACTTTACCACTCCTCACCAAACATCAATAAGAAAATTTTGCGACCTTTACAACCTCAAGCATTACAAAGCAACCAATTTAAAAGAATTGAGTGATAATTTCGCTCCATTTATAGAACAAAACGACCAACCTTCAGTGCTTGAAATAGACACAAGTAAAGAAGAAAACGATACAATACTAACAAATTATTTCACTCATATAAACCACTATAACCATGGAAAATAAGACAGTAAAATGGGAAACTATGAAGCAGTTTTCTGACATAAACTTTGAGTTTTACAATGGAATTGCAAAAATAACGATTAATCGTCCAGAAGTGTACAACGCATTCAGACCTGAAACAACTATTCAAATGCTAGAAGCAATAGATTTGTGCAGAGAAGAGGCGAGAATTAAAGTAGTGGTTCTTACCGGAATTGGAGACAAAGCATTTTGCGCTGGAGGAGATCAAAATGTAAAAGGAAAAGGAGGATATATTGGAGAAGATGGAGTGCCACGACTAAATATTCTCGACTTGCACAAGAAGATTCGTTCTATCCCCAAACCTGTAATTGCGATGGTAAATGGATATGCAATTGGAGGAGGTCATGTACTGCATGTGGTGTGTGACATTACGATTGCTTCCGACAATGCCAAATTTGGACAAACTGGTCCCAAAGTAGGAAGTTTTGATGCTGGATTTGGATCTTCTTACCTCGCACGACATGTTGGTCAGAAGAAGGCAAGGGAAATTTGGTTTTTGTGTGAGCAATATACCGCGAAAGAAGCAGAAGAAATGGGTATGGTGAACAAAGTGGTTTCGCTTGATGAGTTAGAATCCACCACCATTCAGTGGGCAGAAACAATGATGAAGAGAAGTCCGCTTGCTCTTAGAATGATCAAGAGGGGATTGAATGCTGAATTGGATGGACAAACCGGTATCATGGAGTTTGCCGGGGACGCAACTTTGATGTACTACCTCATGGACGAGGCACAGGAAGGCAAAAATGCTTTTTTGGAGAAAAGAGATCCAGATTTCTCGAAGTTTCCAACATTCCCATAATTAGACCGAACTACAAAACCCCAAAAGCTATGATAGCAATGGATGTAACAAATAATATAACAGAAGTACTGGCCGAAGATTTAAAGCAAATTGATGCCTTAAAGAGAGAAATATTTTTTCAAGATAAAAAGGAAACATCACCTTTAATTGCTACTTTTTTGGAGTTCGTTTTCAATAAACAGGGTAAAAATTTACGACCCAAATTGACGTTGCTCTCGTCCAAAGTGGTGGGAGAAACAAACCGCTCTACTTATCTATCAGCTATCTTAATAGATATTTTGCATGAGGCAACATTGCTGCATGATGATGTGGTAGATGCTGCCGAATTGCGAAGAGGTGCCACCTCGGCTAATGTGGTTTTTGGAAACAAAGCTACCGTGTTGATGGGCGATTATTTATTGTCCAAAATGATTGAAGTGTGCACCAAGCAACAGGAATTCAAATTATTAGAGATTATTTCAACCACTCTGGTGTCGCTCTCTAAAGGGGAGTTGATTCAGCTAAATGCCACCAAAGACAACGAGTTTTCAGTTTCTCAACTCACAAAAATTGCCGCTCTCAAGACGGGTAGTTTGTTGAAAGCAAGCTGTCTGGCCGGAGCTTATTCGGCTGGATTAGTGCAAAATGAAGAATCTGTTTGGAATGACTACGCAGAGTATTTGGGAGTTTCTTATCAGATAAAAGATGACATTATCGATTATGTTGAGAACGGAAAAGAACGATACAAGGAT
>JALRIS010000161.1 GCA_023255335.1 Flavobacteriales bacterium
AGGAAAACAAGTAAGGAAGTAAGTCAGGAGACCTGCCAAGCACATTATAAGTACTGTTTTCGGGATAAAAACAAGTGATTATATTCCTCTGATTTACAAGAGGGTGTTTTCATCTGCTATTCGCAAAAATGGTATTTATTATTTAGAAAGTTACTAATTAATAAATACATACAATGAAAAAAAAACAACTATTACTACTAGCCGGAATCCTCTCCTTCTCGGCTAACTCACAAACAAACGTCACAGACTTTGAAGACTTATCTCTTCCCATAAATTCGTTTTGGGATGGGAGCGATTTGTCTGGTCAGTTCACCTCCAATTCTGTTGTGTTTCAAAATAAGTACGACACTTCTTTTGGAGGATATTGGGCAGCTGGCGCAACATACTCCAGCATGACAGACGATACTACAGTTGGATATGGAAATTTATTTAGTTGTATTGCTGGGAGCGGATACAATGCAAGTTCTACTTATGCGGTAATCAACCCTCAAATGGATAGTCTAATTACGATTCCCAATTACGGAAGATTAAAAGGCTTTTGGGTGAACAACTCCACTTATACTTATCTTTCGATGAGAGATGGAGACGCTTTTGCCAAGAAATTTGGGGATACATTAGATGCAAATGGCATGAATGACGGTACAAATGGTGCCGATTTTTTGAAACTTACCGTATACGGAGAATATACCGATTCGGTAGAGTTTTACCTGGCCGACTTCAGAGGTTCTGCCTTGACTGATTACCTAATCGATGATTGGACTTATGTTTCCTTAACTGGATTGAATCCTAATTCAAAAAGATTGAAATTTGGATTAACTTCTTCTGATAACGGTTCTTTCGGGATGAATACACCCGGTTTTTTCTGTATCGATAACCTAGAATATGAAACCTCATTGTCACTCTCTAGTGATGAATTGAACGCTTCTTTTTCTGTTTTTCCAAACCCAACTACAGCTCAAGTAAATGTGAGAATTGATTCTGAATTAACTAATGGACTTTTCACCGTGACGGATATTTCTGGGAGGCAAATAATGAGCGGAATCATAAAGGAATTGAGTTCGTTTACTCTTGATTTTTCTGAACAAAGTAACGGGGTGTATTTTTTGACAATTTCTCAAGGTAATGCTACTCGTACTCAAAGAATTGTAAAACAATAAGTGAAACAATTATCTTACATACTTTTTATTGTTTCCTTGACTCATTATTCCTTGGGTCAAGGAAGTTTTGCTCCTGGCGTAGGTCATGTGGGTACAACGGCAATGCACAAGGATAGCTCGAGTTTTGTGGCTTGGGTGTCCAATTGTTCAGTAAAAAGAGGATATCAGCAAATTAACGATTCTACCTTGGGGAAAGCGTCAGTGGGAGATTCGATGGAGGCTACGGGAAAAGCAGATGGAAGGACTGTTAGTTTGGGTGATGGAGGTGAGGCACTCATTGTGCTGAGTCAAGCTATTTTTAATGGTCCAGGAGTTGATTTTGCGGTGTTCGAAAATGGTTTTTCTGCTTCTTTCTTGGAGCTTGCTTTTGTAGAAGTCAGTTCTAATGGAGTCGAGTTTTTTCGATTTCCGTCAACAAGTCAAACACAAGTATCGAGTCAACTTGGGAGTTTTGGCGCCATAGACCCCACCGAAATAAATAATTTGGCGGGGAAGTATCAAGTCAACTACGGAACTCCCTTTGATATAAGCGATTTACCTGATACTAGTTTGTTGAATAAGTATGCAATTTCTCATATTAGAATTAAAGATGTAGTAGGAAACATCATGGAACCTTTCTCCTCCAAAGATCAATACGGAACGGTAATAAATGATCCTTGGCCTACACCTTTTGCTTCTTCAGGTTTTGATTTAGATGCTGTCGGCCTGATTCATGTAAATGGGATAAATTCTCTTTCAAGTTTCGAGAAAAGTCCAATCGTTCTTTTTCCAAATCCTGTTACCAACGAATTGAGAATAACAACCTCGGAAAACATCCTTGCAGTTGAATTTATAGATGTTTCGGGAAAAGTTCAAAGATATGAAGGAACAAAAATTATGGACGTTTCAAGGCTAAAGCCAGGCTTGTATATCGTTCGTGTGAGTACTAAAAACAAGGTGTATGTTCAGAAATTGGTCAAAAGGTAGTCTTGTTGTCTTTTCATTCTTTTCGATTGTAGCCAGAGGGCAGCAGACTGATACGCTAAGAACGTTTGAGGTAAATGAAGCCTTATCCAAGTTAGAATCTTTCTCGAGCATAGAATTTGCTTTTGATTCACTTTCGTCTCAGTCAATGGATGAGGTGTTGGAACAATCACCAGTTTATCTTAAGAATTATGGGCAAGGTCAGCTCGCTACACTCTCTATACGAGGAAATGGCGCCTCTCAAACTCAAGTGTTTTGGAATGGATTTAAAATAAATTCACCTAACTTGGGTCAAACAGATTTGTCTTTACTCCCCACTTTTTTTCTCAATTCAGCAACCCTGAATTATTCTGGAGCAAGTTCGGTAAACGGAAGTGGTGGAATAGGAGGTAGTTTGGATTTGGAAAACAAACTTTTTTGGAAAAAAGGTGTTTCGGCAAACTATGGAAAACAAATAGGAAGTTTTTCGAATTCTACCTCTACCATTGGAATTTCATTTGGAGGGAAAAAAGTAGTTCAGCAAATAAAGTTGTTGACTAAGAAAGGAGAAAATGATTTTGAATTTCTAGATTTGAGTCAACGAGGAAATCCAGAGGTATCACAACGGAACAACTCTCTTTTTCAATTTGGAGGTCAATATGAATTAGGGGCTAAACTCAACAAAAAAAACTTACTGCAAGCCACTGTACTGTATTTCAACAGTCGGAGAGAATTGCCTCCCATCATTGGGGCAGTATCCAACAATGAAGTTCAACATGATAATTCCTTGCGCTCCTTTATTTCATGGAAATCATTTCAACAAAAATTCATGACTGATGTGAGGTTTTCCTATTCAAATGAAGAATTGAATTATGTTGATTCGATCTCTTCCATTTTCTCCGAAGTGTATGCAAACACTTACCAAGGGCAGTTTAGATCAACGTTTAAATTGTGGAGATCCTTCGATGTAGAAACGTCCATGCAAAATTCGTTTTCTCGAGTAAATTCCTCGGGTTTTAACGAAAAGGTGACAAGAAATGAAGCAGGGTTGTATGTAAAGATTTCTGAAAAATTATCTAAACTATACTACGAAGTATTTGGAAGACAGGAACTGATAGATCAAGATTTTTCACCGATTGTTTTTGGAGGAGGATTGGTCGTAAAACCTTTTCAACGAAAGTTGAAATTGCGGGGTAATATCTCGAGTAATTACAGAGTGCCAACTCTCAATGATTTGTACTGGGCACAAGGAGGGAACGCAAGTCTTTTGCCCGAAAAAGGTTGGGCGAGTGAGATTGGTGTGGATTATGAATGGGCCATACCTTCAAAAAGCAAGGAAAATAAAAAAGAGTCTTTGTGGTACGCAGCAGTGACAGGATTTTATAACCAAACAGAGGACTGGATTCAGTGGACACCCACAAACTTTGGGTATTGGACACCAAAAAACGTGAAGCAACTAAATAATTCTGGAGTAGAAGCTAAGGCTGCATATAGCCGAATAACAAGTACCTATAACTTAAACGCTTTGGTTTTTTACTCCTATACACACTCCAAAAACAATAGTTTTAGCCAACAAAATGAAGACAGAGTAGGAAAGATACCAATTTATATACCTAGCCACAAAGCAAGTGCCACCATCACTCTTAAAAGAGAGCATCTTTCCGTTGTGTACACCCAAATTTACAATGGCAGAGTTTTTATTGATGAAACAAATGTCACTTATCTACCGCATTATTTTCCTGCAAATTTTGGAATTTCTTATCACAACAAATTAATAGGAGTGAAGTACAAAATTGGAGTACGTGTCATCAACTTGTTTGATGAACCCTATCAAGTAGTCGCAAATAGACCCATTCCAGGAAGAAACTATTCATTTTCTCTATCTTTAGCTTTATGAAATTACTCTTTTGTATCCTTGTAGTTGTTCTTATCTCTTGGAATTGTAAAAAAGAAATTGGTCCACAATCGATTCTCCCTGAGGGGAATGGAACTGGAGATTTATTGGTAATAAATGAAGGAAACTTTGGTTTTGGAAATGCTTCGGTATCGCTGCTAAATTCAGAATCGGGGACTATTTATAATAATCAATTTAGAACGATCAACGGAGTTGGAATAGGAGACGTTCTTCAATCAGTAAAAAAGTACCGCGGTAAGTATTATTTTGTTGTGAATAATTCTGGAAAAGTTGTGGTAACCGACACCACATTGAAGTTGTTGTATGAGATTCAAGGATTTAATAGCCCAAGATATATTGAGTTTTATGGAAACAAAGCATTCGTGAGTGACTTAAAACAAGGTGGAGTGTATGTTGTTAATTTAACAACTAATAGAATTGTCAATCAAATAAACACAAGAGGGTGGACCGAAGAGTTGATGTTGGTTGACTCCCAATTACTCGTAATGGATAAGGGAGACTATTTAACTAATTCAGATTCCAATTTCGTCTTTATCCTCAATCCTAACTCGGAAACAAAAATTGATAGCCTCAAAATTGCCAGAAACCCAAACAGCATGAAAGTTGATAACCTACATAATTTATGGGTTCTTTCTGCGGGAATGTCAGGAGTAGAATCTCCGTCTTTGACTCAATATAATTTGAGTTCGAAGAATCAATTGTTTCAATTACAGTTTCATTCTTCGAGTCGTCCTTCCAGCTTATGCTTTTATCCTGTCAATAATCGGTTTTATTTCCTGAATAATTCCATTTACTCGATCCATTCAGACGGATCAGAGTCATCTCCTCAAATTCTTTATCAACAAACAACCGAAAATTTTTATGGGTTAGATGTCATTCGAGGAAAGTTATATGCAACTAACGCAAAGAACTTTAATCAAACGGGAGATGTTAACATTTTTACTTTAACTGGAACTATACTTCATAAAGCTTCTACAAGTCTTATTCCGTCAATGGTTTGTGAAAAATAATCAACAATTTCACTAGACAGTTATTAACAGTTCTTGATTATTTGTTAACAAGTTTGAAGGCAATAACATTTCTCCAACGTTAATTTTTTCCTAATTTAACCAATCGTTTACGTTCTGTTAAGAACGAAACCTGAAATATTGTTAACCAAATAAACACAAATGAAGAAAAATTACTATTTATTAATTCTCCTTACATTGGTTGGGAATTTAATTTATTCTCAGAGTACGGCAGTTATTGGTACACCCGGTACCGCAACAAATCAAGCTTTACCAATAGAACCCTACTATGGATACACCTATTCTCAATCAATCATTACTGCTTCAGAATTAAACGCAGCTGGAATAGTTGGTGTAAATGCAATAAATGCGCTAACATTAGATTACACGAATACTACTCTCAATAACAGTGACAGCTGGACGGTTTATGTGGGACATACCACGAAAAGTACGTTTGCTTCTTCAACTGATTGGGAACCAGTGGCCTTTTTGACATCCGTGTTTTCAGGAACTGCAACTGTTACTACGGGAGGGACCAACACAGTTAAAATAACATTTTCGACACCATTCCTCTGGGATGGAACTAGTAATTTAATATTTGCTTTTGATGAAAATGCCCCAAGTTATGGAAGTAGTTCAGATGACTTTTATTGTAGGGCAACCACAGGAACAAGGAGTTTGGTATATCGAAATGATTTCACAAACCCAGATCCAGCATCACCTCCTTCGGCCACTTATCAACGATCGTACGTGCCTAACATTGCATTAGACTACACACCACAACAGGGAAATGTTGTTATCGGTACTCCTGGGACGTCAACGACCCAAACTCTGCCTATTGAACCTTATTACGGGTACTCCTATTCACAAAGCATTTTTCCTGTTTCTGAATTAAATGCAGCTGGAATTATTGGAGCGAAGTCATTGGATACTTTAACTTTTGAATATACGAATGCAAATCTTAATAATTCTGATGATTGGACTGTGTATATGGGACATACAACAAAGAGTAGTTTCTCTTCGTCCACTGACTGGGAGGCCTTGACTAATTTAAGTCAAGTTTTTTCGGGTACAGCATCGGTAACTGTTGTTTCCGGTTCCAATAATCTAGTAAAGATAGCTCTAACTACCCCATTTGTATGGAATGGAGTAGATAATATAATTATAGCAGTGGATGAAAATGCTGCAAGTTATGGTTCTAGTTCTGACGATTTTTATTGTAGAACTACTTCGAGTACTAGAAGTATTATATATAGAAATGATTTTACAAATCCTAATCCTTCATCACCTCCCTCGGCTACTTACCAAAGATCCGCTGTTCCTAACCTAAGTATCGCCTACTCGCCAGCACCTTCCTGTAATCTACCGCTTGGAATTGCTTTTTCTGGTGTAACCTCGTCAAGTGTCAATGCTTCTTGGTCGCATCCAACCTCCACTAGTTTTAAATTTGAGTACGGTGTTGCTGGGTTCACCCAAGGTTCAGGAACTACAGATACTACAAGCTCATTATCTTCAGTGCTTTCAGGATTATCCGCGAATACGACTTATGATTTTTATGTACAGGCTTATTGTGGTACTAGTGATTCGAGTGGATATAGTGGTCCATTCAGTTTTACAACCTTGTGTAGCGCATCCCCAATACCGTATTTACAAGACTTTTCGTCTTGGCCTCCTAGCTGTTGGGATTTAACAGGTGGTTCTAACAATTGGATTGCTTACACGGGAGGTATCGCAAGAGCTAACTTTTGGAGCATTCCTTCTGGGACACTTCATATGATGTCCGAACCAATAATTGTAAGTGCCAATGCGAGATTAAAATTTGATTGGTCTAGAAATACTTCTTCTTTCTATGACGATTCAGTAGCGGTGCAAGTAAGAGAAGTGGGTGGAGCTTGGAATACTGTATGGGGAATGACTAATCCGTCTTCGAATGATGGAGCCAGCAATACAAGTCCAGGGTCGTTTGTAACCGAAACTATTATTTTAGATTCAGCAACCTACACCAACAAAACAATTCAAGTAAGATTTGTAGGGGTTTCAGATTATGGGCCTGATTTTTTCGTTGATAATGTGATTGTGGAAGCGATTCCAAACTGTCCAGATCCAACTGCTTTGAATGCGTTCAATGTATTATCAACCTCAGCTATGATTAACTGGAGCAATAATGCAGGTTCAGCCAATTCTAGAATCGAATATGGTACTGCTGGGTTCGTTCAAGGAACTGGAACTTCTGTGATTGTTACCAACGATACTGTACCTTTGTCAGGTTTGAATCCTTTTACTACCTATCAATTTTATGTATCATCTCTTTGTACCGCCTCAGACTCAAGTCCTTGGGCAGGACCATACTCTTTCACTACCTTGTGTAATGACACGAATTTGGGGCCTTGGTCTGATGGAGTAGAAGGTCACCCAAATACTACCACAGGATCTGCTATTTCAAACTGCTGGTCCTCTACAAATACAGGCTCTGTGTTTGACTGGAATATAACTTCGGGAGGAACTCCATCGTTTGCAACTGGTGCATTAGCTGCAAATTCTGGCTCTAAATTCTTTTATACTGAGGCTTCTGGTGCAGGAATTTCGGATACAGCTATTTTATTTACACCATCTATAGATTTAAGTTCACTGACAACTCCATTCTTAGAATTTTACTATCACATGTTCGGAAACCAA
>JALRIS010000218.1 GCA_023255335.1 Flavobacteriales bacterium
GATTAGGATAGAAGTGTACGACCTTACGGGCAAGATCCTCTTGTCTCAAGACGAACATACAGAACAAGTTAGTGTGAGCGGATTGACAAATGGAGCCTACGTAATGATCGTGCACACACAAAAGGGAAGTGTAGCGAAGAAAATATTAAAACACTAGATTTTTACAGTCATGAAGTTCATGAATAGCTGATTACAAAATCTTTGCATCCACAGTGAAAGTAGATTTAATTTCAATTTCATGATCTGCCGTAATCACTTCGTCTGTAACGGATCTTACTCTTAGATTAAAATTCTCATTCAAAATATAAGGCTTTAAATCGGTGCCCGAAACATCTAAAGTGATAGAGGTTCCAGTAGAATTAGGAACAGGGTCTTTCCAAGCAATTTTTTCTTCCGAGAGGTTATCACCGTCTATATAAATCTCAATTGATTTTAAAAAACTAAAGTCGTTGCCATCAGGAGTTTTTACCGTTAGTTTCAACTTGCTCAATTCGATACTTTCTATTCTATCCTTACTGGTTCTGTTAATTTCAAATTTGGATTGATGATTTGTTTCTATGTCGGGCGTACTAATATCAAAAGGTAAATTTATATTGGTTGCCGAAGGAATTACGACAGTGGTTTCATAACTAATATCAAATTTGGTTAATTCATTTGCTTTTTTGCATCCGATTAACAATAGAACTGCCGCCAATATTGGGAAGATTATTTTTTTCATTTCGTTAGATAGTTGGTGAAATCAAATATAAAAAATAGTTTTATATTTAGCAATGAGTTTAGAGAAAGGAAACAAGAAAACCATTCGTGGCTGGATGATGTACGACTGGGCTAATTCAGTGTACAATTTGGTAATTAGTTCTGCCGTATTTCCCATTTTTTATGAGGGAATGACTAAGGCTAATGGAAGAGAAGTGGAAATAAATGGGTACAAACAAGTGCTAGTAGAAGCTTTTGGTTTTGAATGGATTAATACGTCTTTAATCACCTACATTGGAGCAATTGGTTTTTTGCTAGTTGCTTTCATTTCTCCCATCCTTTCGGGTGTGGCTGATTACATTGGACGAAAGAAAATGTTCATGCGAATATTCGTTTATTTGGGATCGTTTTCTTGTATGGGATTGTATTTTTTCGACTACCAAAACATTGAACTAGGATTTTTATTTTATTTTTTAGCCTTAATTGGCTTTTGGGGAAGTTTGGTATTTTACAATGCTTATTTACCCGAAATTGCCGAGAAAGAAGATCATGATAGAATTAGTGCGGGAGGATTTTCTATGGGGTATATTGGCAGCGTTTTGTTACTAATTGTTTGTTTGATTCTCGTAATGAACAATGAATCAATAGGAATTTCGAAGGGAGAAGCTTCCAGAATTGGATTTCTTCTCACTGGAGTTTGGTGGTTTGGATTTAGTCATGTATTCTTTTATCGAATAAGAGATACTTGGGATAAATATTCCGTATCAAGTCATATTTTGGGTAATGGTTTTAGAGAACTCAAATCTGTGTATAAGGAGTTTATGGCTGACCTGCGTTTAAAAAGATTTCTGCCTGCGTTTTTTATGTTGAGTACTGGAGTTCAGACGGTTATGCTTGTGGCCGTGTATTTTGCTGCAAAAGAAATTGCTTGGCCTACCGAAGGCGATAAATCTTCGGGACTTATTATAAGTATTCTTTTAATTCAGTTAATAGCAATTCCGGGTGCAATGGGTATGGCACGAGTGTCCAAAGCTATTGGAAACATTAAGACGCTTCAAATCATTTTGTTCGCTTGGATTTGTATCGTTATTTGGGCTTATTTTATTATCACACCCCTTGAGTTTTATATTACTGCAGCCATGGTAGGAATGGTAATGGGAGCAGTTCAATCTATTTCGCGCTCTACTTACTCAAAGTTTTTACCACCCACCGAGGACACCTCTTCCTATTTTAGTTTTTATGATGTAACAGAAAAAATAGCCATTGTGGTTGGAATGTTTATGTTTGGATTTTTGGAGCAATTAACCGGGAGCATGAGAAATTCCATAATTTGCATTGCTGTTTTCTTTATCTTGGCATTTATCTTACTGAGTTTCGTTCCTAAAGACAGGGTAAAAAAATCGATTTAACTTTCATGGCGCGTTCCAATCATCAAATTTATGTATCGGTTTCCAACGATCTATTTTCGGATATGCGTGTGGATAAAATTTGTAATACGCTCGTTTCCATGGGATTTGAGGTGACACTTGTTGGGAGAAAATTACCCGAAAGTTTGCCTCTATCAGGACGAAAATACTCAACAAAAAGGATGAAATTATTGTTCCGCAAAGGAGCCCTGTTTTATGCCGAACTAAATGCCAGATTGTTTTTGTTTCTCTTGTTCAAAAGACACTCTTTTTTGCTTGCCAACGACCTAGATACCTTGCCTGCTAACTATGCGTTAAGTAAAGTAAGAGGTTCAACATTGATCTATGATTCTCATGAATATTTTACGGAAGTGCCAGAGCTCGTGGAGGGTTCTTTCGCCAAAAATACTTGGTTAAGAATCGAACGATTTATATTTCTATTTGCATCATTTACTGAAACACTTGCAATTTGAAATTCCGTAGTTGAAGAACCACTTCCAACACGGGTCAAGTTAGGCATAATAGTTTTCTTAAATCTGGCTACAATCTTTTCTGA
>JALRIS010000043.1 GCA_023255335.1 Flavobacteriales bacterium
ACTTGTACGATGACCAGAATAGAGCGGAACAAAGATTGCCACTGTCTGTGTTGCACAACTCTTACCGATTGAGGTCTCTACTAGAACAAAACCAATCTTTGGCATTGGGAACAGATTTTCCAGTGGCAAGCGCGAGTCCCATTCATACATTTTACCACTCGGTGTACAGAGCTAATAAACCTTGGGTGCTGCAAAAAGAAAACCTGACCAGAGAAGAGGCCTTGCGAGGAATTACATTTTGGGTCGCACTTGCCAACAAATCATACGAGAGAAATGGAAGTCTGGAAGTAGGAAAAGAAGCCGACTTTGTGTTGCTTAATCGCGACATAATGAAAATACCTAAAGAAGAAATTATAGAAACAGAAGTATTGAGAACCTATATTTCAGGCGGTTTGGAGTATAGCAAACTTAATTAATCTCCCGATACATCCTTATCCAATCAGGATTTTGCATGTCGTAAAACAATTCGAACATAGAAGGACCGTGAAAGAAATCTGCTATGTGATTTATTCCGTAATTTTTGGCAAGATATTGCGTTTGTTTAGGGCTTGGTCGCCATCGATTAGCGGACCAACCTATATCTTCCTGAGGAACTGCTGAAGCTCCTTTTCCATACTTGGGATGAATACTGTAGCGCAATTTCCAAATGTCCCACACTGGCAAACAAATAGGTTTCATTTCTTCCCATAATGTATCAACAATCAATACACCTCCTATACTTTTTGGGTCGTCCAATATAAGACCACAATCTACTCCCGCTTCTCTAAAAAAATCTATTCGTTGTGGATTGGCCTCATTTTTTAGTACTCCTTTTCCGTACATCACAAATTCTGCCTCTGTAATAGGTTTTTTACTCACTATTTTGTGGGTGGTAGAATCTAACCCCAACACCATGAAGTTAACCACATTACTGCCTGCTGAGGGATTAATCGTAAATCCCAATTCAAAATACAGTTTGTTTTTTTTTTGAGAAGAAGAGGAGGAAAGGCAAAACCACAGAAAGGAAAAGAGTATCAAAGCCAGTAAGTAACGGTATCGTTTCATTTGGATATTTTTTCTGTTTTCCGTTCAAGAATCATTCCACAATTACAATCTCTGTAGGGGAGTGCACACTCCATCCACACAACTGTAACACTTTAGTTTGTCTTTGAAAATGGAAGATTTAAAGACAGACTTATTTAGGAGCATTCGCACACATTCTTGAATTCCTTCAATGATAGAAGGATGAGGATGAATGAGTTCGGCAAGTTCTTCTATTCCTTTATCCATTTTTATAAGAAGAGCTACCGCTTGAATCGCGCTGGAAGCATGCTCACCTATGGCTCTCATTCCGAGGATTTTCATTTCCTTGTCGTTGGTTACGATAATTTTAAAAAATCCTTCGGTTTTTCGCATCGCAATGGCTCGGGCAATGCACGAATAATCAATTTTCACTACCTTGATCGGAATATTTTTTTCGGCACATTGCTTTTCGTTCATTCCCACAGCCGCCACTTCTGGGTCTAGGAACATTATATTACTGATGTTGTCGTACGAAATTCTTTCAGGCTGCTTTTCCATGAACATTCGTTCTACAGCATGTCGAGCTTCCAGTTCTCCTACATTTACCAAGGAAATATTGCCTGATACATCACCCACTGCATAAATATTAGGCACGTTGGTTTGCGTATCGTCATCGCCAATATGTCTTCCTCTTTCGCTCATTTTTACACCAGCGTTGTCCATTCCAATATGCTCCACGTTGGGTATTCTCCCAATGGACAGTAATGCTTTTTCCACTCGAATCACTTCTTTACGTCCGTCCTCGTAGGCTAGTTCGTATTCTACTTCTCCGTCTATTTTTTCTAGTCTTTCTAAACTTGCTTTGTTGTGAATGGTAACCCCGTTCTTTTTCAGATTGTTCGCTACGAGCGAAGAAATATCTCTGTCTTCAAACGGTAAAATGTGATCGGCTTTATCAATCAAGTAGACTTTTGTTTTGCTAAAGCTAGAAAACATTGTGGCGTATTCACATCCAATCACACCGGCTCCTACAATTACCAAACTCTTGGGAAAAGATTCCATGTGGTGTATTCCGTCACTTGTCATTATGATTTTTTCATCCACGTCTATATTCGGAATGATTCTCGGCCTGCTTCCAGTTGCTATCACAATGTTTTCGGCCCAAATTGTGGTTTCAGTATCATCTTTTCTTTTGATTTCTACCTCGTGGTTAGAAATCATAGTTGCCATTCCTTTTTCGTAACTAAATTTATC
>JALRIS010000155.1 GCA_023255335.1 Flavobacteriales bacterium
ATTTTGAACAAAGTAATTCCGGTGCTAAAGGCAAATCCAGAGTTAAAAATAGAAATTGCCGGCCATATTTGTTGTGGCAATCAAATGGAACTATCCATTGATCGAGCCTATGTGGTATACACCTATTTTATAGATCGCGGAGTACCACGTAAGATGTTGACTTACAAAGGATACAACAATACGCAACCCAAATACGGAAATCTTATGGATGCTCGTAATCGAAGAGTGGAATTGATTGTATTGAAGTAACGGATGACTTACTTACGATGGGAGTTTTTACTTTGTTTTTAGGGTCCTTAAATTCTCTTGTTTTTCTATGATTTTTCTCAGAAATTTTTGACTGATTCTTGAAGAAATTAGAGGTATAAACCAAAGACAATTTCACATGAAAAAAATAGGAATAACCTCGTTAAGTGCTTTACTTATTTTTGCCGCAAGTTGCGGAGAAGGTGAGCCAAAACAACTCAGTTTTCAGGAACAAATGGAATTAGACTCTCAAGAAAGCGAGAACCAAGCCAAAGAACTTGAGCTAGAAAATACTGGAATCGGTCCCATCGATTTTTACGAACTAAGTGAAACTGTGAATACCCAATTGGCAGAGCAAGGAAAAGCTTTGTTTCAAGAAAAGTGTACTGCTTGTCACAAGGAAAATGAGAAAGTACTGGGACCACCGCCTTCTGGAATAGTAACAAGGAGAAGTCCCGCTTGGATTTTAAATATGATTTTGAATCCAGAAGAAATGATTCAAAAAGACCCAATTGCTAAAAAGCTACTTGAGGAGTATAAAACTCCTATGCTTAATCAAAATTTGTCTCAAGAGGAAGCTAAAGCGGTATTGGAATATTTCAGAACCATTTAGGATAATGCAATAGTAAGATAGAGTTAATACTAAAGTTCTTTTGAGAGAATATATAAGGCTTTCCTTTGCGAAAAAAAAGAAAATGGAATTATTTATTCTCTCATTTGGAGCACTTTTCTCCATCATGAACCCGCTAGGAACTGTTCCTGTTTTTGTGGGTCTTACTCAGGACAACACGCAAAAAGAAAAAGGAGTAATCGCCTTTTGGACCTCGTTCAATGTTCTTATTATTTTATTCATCTCGTTTTTTTTAGGCAAATACTTGCTTATATTTTTTGGCATAAGTATCAATTCCTTGAAGATTGCAGGAGGATTAATCATAGCTTCATCAGGATTTGCCTTGCTTACAGGAAAATTTGCCGAACACAAGGGAATGAAACGAAAAAAAGTGGAAGACGATATTCACAAAAGGTCTGAGATTACACTAACACCACTTGCAATTCCTATGCTAGCTGGACCGGGAACAATTTCGTTGTTAATCACTTACAACCAAACCTACACTCAATCTTTTGAAGTAATACTTTTGATAGGTGCCATGGTTTTCACCACTTTTTTGATTTACCTCATTCTGAAATCTGCACACCTCATTGTGATGAAAATGGGCGCATCGGGTATCAATGGATTGTCAAGGATTATTGGATTTTTGGTTATTTCTATTGGGGTTGAATACATTGTGTCGGCCGTGATTTATCTTGTTAAATCTCACTTTCTTATCTAAAATCTTTGTTGTAACTTTCTAACCTAAAACTAGGTTTATGAAAAAATACAACGCAATTGGTATCATGTCTGGCACTTCCTGCGATGGATTGGATTTGGCCTATTGTACATTTGTCTTTGAAGCAGGCAAATGGTCTTATCAGTTGAATAAATCTAAGATGGTCGAATATTCTTCTGACTGGAAATCTAAATTAAGAAATGCCCATACTTTTGGTAAGAGTCAAATTGAGGAGCTGAGTAAGGAGTTTGGTCAATTTATTGGAACAGAAACCCATCAATTCATTCTCGACTCTCAGATACATTCAATAGATTTTGTTGCGTCTCACGGTCATACGGTATTTCATCAACCTCACAATGGATTTACACTCCAGATTGGTGACGGAAAAGAAATCAAAAAAATACTGGGAATTCCTGTGATAAATGACTTTAGAACGGCTGATGTTCAAGCAGGCGGGCAGGGAGCTCCATTAGTGCCAATAGGAGATGAATTGTTGTTTTCTGACTATGATTTCTGTGTCAATATTGGTGGAATTGCGAATATTTCTTTCCAGGAAAACGGGGTGAGAAAGGCACAGGACATCTGCATTGCCAATATGGCACTAAATCCTTTGGCACGGGAAATGGGCCATGAATTTGACGACAAAGGAAATTTAGCGAAACAAGGGGTAGTAAACCCTCAATTGCTATGGAAGCTTCAAGAATTAGATTTTAAGGGGGCTTCTTTGGGAACTGAACAATATCATGAGTCTATGTTGCCAATTTTGACTAACAGTACTTCCATAGCTGAGACAAAATTAGCTACCGTAACGGAATATATCGCACAAATTATAGCAAGTTATTTGAGACCAGGAGCTTCTGTTCTCGTAACGGGAGGTGGTGCTTACAATGAGTTTTTGATGAACAAAATCAGTAAGTACAGCAAAGCAACTATTGTTTCTGCCTCGCGCGAGTTAATTGAATTTAAAGAAGCGCTGATTTTTGCATTTTTAGGAGTGTTGAGAATGGAAAATATTCCAAATTGCTTGTCCTCGGTAACGGGAGCAAAGGAAGATGCGATAGGGGGTGTTTTGATTTCGTAAACTTAATTTATGTGGCTTTGTGTGTAAGAGGAGAATGAATTAGTTCACCTTCTCTGCGGTTATTCCTGTCAATCTGAGTATTTTTAAAAAAAATATCTACCCCATTTCATTGAAAGTATCCATATTAATTCCGGTAAAAAATGGCGATCCATTTTTGAAGGAGTGCTTGGATTCTATTGTGAATCAATCTTATCCCCATTGGGAGGTGATTGTGGTGAATGATCATTCGGTGGACAATACGGTCTCTCTATTAGAAGCGTATAGTCACCGAGAATCGAGAATTCGTTTTTTTCATAACAAGGGAAAAGGGATTGTGAAAGCACTTCAGCTTGCTTATTCGCAGTGTGGAGGAGAACTCATCACCCGAATGGATGCAGATGATTTAATGAAGCCCGACAAAATCTCTTTAATGGTGGCTCAATTAATTCGGAAAGGAAAAGGTTATGTAGGGGTTGGTTTGGTGGAGTATTTTGCCGAAGAGGGAGTAGGAGAAGGCTACTTTTACTATCAAGAGTGGTTAAATACCTTGACTTTGAATGGAACAAATTTCAATGAAATATATAAAGAATGTGTGATTCCATCGCCCAGTTGGATGATGTTTAAAGAAGATTTTGAGAAAATTGGCAGATTTGATTCTGAGATTTATCCCGAAGATTATGAGTTGGCTTTTAGGATGATGAAGCATGACCTAAAAATAGCCTCTATTCCTGAAGTGATTCATTTGTGGAGAGATTACTCGTCTCGAACTTCGAGGACCGATCCTCATTATTCAGATAATTTTTTTCTGAATTTAAAAATGAAATACTTCTTTGAATTACATCGCGATTCACAAAGAAAACTCACCATTTGGGGAGCGGGACGAAAAGGAAAAGAGTTGGCTGCTTTTTTAATTAAACTAAATTGTGAGTTTTCTTGGGTAACCAATAACCCAAACAAGATAGGACGAGATATATACGGGAAACAGCTTAAATCGGAAGAAGAACTAGACCTAAACCAGCCGCCCCAGATTCTTATAGCTATTCGTAACAAAGCGGCTCAAAAGGAAATAAAAAAGGCACTGGATTCGAGGAATCTAGCACCTAATTTCGATTATTTTTTTCTGAGTTAACTTGTTAGAACTTCATGCCTTTCATGAGTTCGCCCACTTCTTCAGCTGTCTTTTTTTCGTATCCTTCAGGAATGGTAAACTCTGAATCTGGAATTTTCTTTTCTTCTACTTTGGAAGCCGTCATTCGGATACTCATCCCGTTATTTTCAATGCTGTATTCCATCGGAAAACCTCCTAGGTCTATATTGGGTAAATTCTGATTTTTATAAGTTGGTAGCTTATCCGTAATCCACAATACATAGGAATTATTAGCAGTATCGGTCAAGATATTCTTTTTGCATTTGTATCCTGCGATGATTTTTATTTCATCTTTTTTTGTGAGTGTAAACAGCGAAGCGTCCACTTTTTGTGAAGTATCTGTTGTTTCTACAGCTATTTTTTTTCCCAATGCATTGACGAGCATCAGCGAGGTATTTGTTTCAGAATTAAAAATTACATCCATTTTCATTAAAACTCCCATGTTTTGCTGAATTTTACTCCATTCATTTTTAATCAACACTCTAGATTTTTTGGGAAGCATCGCTTTGTACATTCCCATTTCTTCGGGTAAGTTTTTGTAAGAAATTCGATAATCAATTTGCCCTTCAAAATTTACCTTGGCTACTCCTGAGAGTACCAAAAAGCTGAAAAAAACTGAGAAAAATAGTTGTTTCATATCACGTGTGTTTGAATAGAGTAACTTAAATATAAGGATAAATTCTTCTTGCTAGAGACAAAAAGTACAAAAGGCTTGCCAATTGTTTAGATGGCAGAAAAAGTTTAATGTTTTAGAACAGACAAAAGAGTTTTTGCTTTGTTTTCTGTTTCTATCCATTCTTTGTGCGGGTCAGAATCTTCCATTATTCCTCCACCGAGGTAAAGCGAGATTTTTTTCTCTCCAATTTGCATGCAACGAAGATTTACAAAAAGTGTACTGTGGGAATTTATACCTACTGGCCCAATATACCCGGTGTACAGTCCTCTCTGGTGAGATTCATTTTTTTCGATAAACGACTTCGCTTTTTCAGCGGGAATTCCACACACAGCGGGAGTCGGGTGGAGTGAGTTCGCCACATCCCAAATCGAATAGTTTGGTGTTAACTCAATGTCAATGTCTGATTTCAAGTGAATGACAGACCCCGTATTGATATCGTAGGGCTTGCTTACTGTTAGATTTTGTGAGAAAGGTATTAATTTTTCCGAAATATAATCGGTAACAACTTGTTGCTCCAGCTTTTCCTTGTCTGTCCATTGGGTGGGCTCTACTCGAGTACCTGCCAAAGAAACAGTGGATAGTTTGTCACCTATTTGATTAACTAAAATTTCTGGTGTGGCTCCCATCCATGTGCCTGTTTCGGGAGAAGAAATACAATAAACAAAGGCATTTGGGTATTTTTTGCACATTGAGAAAAACGTAGTTTGTAATTCAAAATCTGGTTGCTTCTCGATGTTTTTGACTCTCGAAAACACAATTTTTTTATAGGTGTTTGACCGAATATGTTTCGTTATTTCTGTGATTTTTTTTCGATAATCTTCTACCTTTATTTCTGCTTGATTTTCCGTCAAACAAGGATGAAAATCGGGCCACTTGTTTGTTGTTTTTTCGGGTAAGGAAAAAGAGTAGGTTATATTGTTTTCGAAATTTGAGAAGAAAAAATTGGAATTATTGGACAGTGAATCAATATCGAGTGGTTTGTCCGATACGAGCGAATAAAAATCTTGTTCGTTGGGCATTCTGTATACTGCGACTCTTTTATTTTGCATTTATCCGAAAAAGTAATAAGTAATACAAATAGCGGCAACAATTCCTGCCAAATCTGCCAGAATTCCTGCTGTGGCAGCATACCGTGTATTTTTGATTCCCACAGAACCGAAATAAACAGCTAGCACATAAAAAGTTGTTTCTGTACTCCCTTGAAAAATGGAGGTGAGTTTTCCTACAAAGGAATCTACCCCAAATGTTCCCCAAGATTCTACCATCATTCCTCGTGCACCACTGCCAGAAAGAGGTTTCATAAAAGCGGTAGGCAATCCATCTACAAATCTAGTGTCCATTCCAAATAGGTTGAAAAACCATCTAAAAAACTCCACTAAATAATCCATGGCACCTACAGATCTAAAAACACCTATGGCGCAAAGCATCGCAATAAGGTAAGGAATAATTTTTATTGCCACACCAAAACCTTCTTTTGCACCGTCAATAAAACTTTCGTACACGTTAACCTTTCGCAGGGTAGCGAGGAGAATAAATCCAAATATAATTCCCAGTATGATAGAACTCGAAATCAAATTAGAAGCCAAAGTAAGTCCTTCTTTATCCAGGCTTCCCAAAAATAAAAATAGGGAGATGATTAGTGCTGTTAACCCACCAATGTAGGCTAAAACCACAGGCTGGAAAAGGTTGATTTTTTGGTAAAGTGAAGTGATAATAAGACCAAACAAGCTAGACACGAAAGTAGCTAATAAAATAGGGAGAAAAACAAGAGAGGGATTCTCTGATTCGGCACTTGCTCTAAAGGCAATAATCGACACGGGAATAATCGTAAGTCCCGAAGTGTTCAACACCAAGAACATGATTTGGGCGTTGGAGGCTGTTTCTTTCTTTGGATTAATTTCTTGTAATTGATTCATTGCTTTTAACCCCATTGGAGTAGCAGCATTATCTAACCCCAACATATTGGCCGAAAAATTCATCATCATTGACCCGAGAGAAGGATGGTTTTTTGGAATTTCGGGAAACAAACGAGTGAACAAAGGGCTCACTAATTTGGATAAAAACTTAATGGCTCCTCCATTTTCACCTATTTTCATTATTCCTAACCAAAAGGAAAGAATTGCGGTAAGTCCCAACGATAGTTTGAATCCAGTTTCGGCATTGCTATACAAACTATCAACAATGTTGTTGAGGATTTCAACATCTTGTAAAAAAATTAATTTGAACAGAGCTACCGCGAGTGCAACGAGAAAAAAGCCTATCCAAATAAAATTTAACGCCATACAATTTGTTGTTTTGTCGAACTCATCTTGTTAGATTTAACAAATGACTCCTAGAGTTTTACCTGTAAATTCAGTTCCAATAAATGGGGTGTTTTTTGATTTGGATAGAATACAAGATTTGTCAAAAACCCATTGAATTGATGGGTCGAAAAGAGTTAAGTTGGCTTTTTCGCCTTCCTTTATTTCACCTTTTTTTAGTCCAAATATGTTGGAAGGTCCTGTGGTAAATTTTTCAACTATCTCGTTTGTACCCAATTTTCCTTGAAGAATAGTATTCACTGAAGCAAAGGCAGTTTCTAATCCAATGATTCCAAATTGGGCTAAATCGAATTCTATTTTTTTATCCTCAATGTCGTGCGGAGTATGATCTGAGCAAATAGCATCTATGGTTCCGTCTTTTAATCCTTGAATCAACGCAGTAATATCTTGTTCTTCTCGAAATGGTGGAAGCACTTTGTAATTAGCATCAAAACCACTGGCATCTTTGTCTTCAAAGAATAATTGATGAGCGGCTATGTCGCAGGTAACTTTCAAACCTTTGGCTTTTGCTACTCGAATAAGCTCAACGGACTTCTCTACGGAGATACAGGAGAAATGAATGGGACAATCGTGGTATTCTGCCAAGGCTAAATCTCTTTCAATCCTGAGAGTTTCCGACAACGAAGGAATTCCTTTTACCCCCATTTTTGTACTAGTTTTTCCTTCGTGAATTTGACCACTTTTGGAGAGTGAATTATCATTTGCAAAACTCACAATAAGCTTGTTGATATTTTTGGAGTACAACAAGGCTTTGGACATAAGACCCGTGCTTACTTCTTGCTTATCGTCAGAAAAAGCTACTGCACCTGCCATACTCATTTCGAACATCTCGGAGAGTTCTTCGCCTTTTAGCTCATGACTCAAAGTTCCCATAGCACTAATGGAAATAGGCAATTTCTTGGCAACATTCTTTACAAATTCAATTCTGTTTTTGCTATCTAGAGGTTGCTTGGTAGAGGCGGTAATAATGAGTTGAGTAAATCCTCCAGCTGCTCCTGCTTTTGCACCGGATTCGAGGGTTTCTTTCCATTCTTCTCCCGGTTCTCGTAAATTAGACTTGCAATCAATCCAACCCAAAGAAACGTGTAAATTAGGGAAAGAAATGGTTTCGTGATTTTGAGGAGATTCTATTGAATCAGCTATTTTTTCTATTCTCCCATCCGTGATTAATATGTCTTTGACTTGACCATGAAACGGGGAAGAGAGGCAGATGATTTTAGCTGATTTTAAAAGCTGATTGGTCTTCATGTTTCAATTTGTTTTTCAAAGTTAGGTATAATAAAAGGAATGAGAAAACTTAAACAAAGTGCTTATTCACTATTTCGGTATACGTTTTTAAGGTAAGAGGTTTGATAAGAAATCCGTCTACATGTTCAATTTTTTCCGACCTTATTTGGTCGTCATCGTTCATGGAAGTGGTAAGCATGTACAGTACAATTTTCTTTTTCTTGTGTATGTCTAGTTTCTTGTATTCTTCTAAAAATTCCCAGCCATTCATGGTAGGCATATTTATATCCAGAAAGATAAGGTCTGGAATATCGTAGTTCGATAAATTCTCGTCCTGTAAGTATTTTAGCGCCTTTACACCAGATTGAATAGCTTGGGTGTTTTCATTTAGGTCAGCTTTGGTTACAATCATTTTTGCAATGAAGTTGGTAGGTTCATCATCGTCAATGAGCAAAACAGAGTTTAATTTTGTTTTCATAGTTAGATAGTTTATTTCGGTATAGTAAAATAGAAAGTACTTCCTAATCCTGGAGTAGATTCTACCCAAATTTTTCCTCCGTGAAGTTCGACAATTTTTTGACAATGAGCTAGTCCAATACCAGTTCCTGCATATTCGTCTTTGTTGTGTAATCTTTGGAATATGAGGAAAATACGCTTTAAATGAGCTTTTTCAATTCCAATTCCATTGTCTTCTACGCGAAATTTCCAATGATTCATTTCTTCCGTTGCTCCAATTTTTATGAGAGGGTGCTCCCCTTTTTTCTTGTATTTGATAGCATTAGTAATCATATTCATAAACAAAGACCTGATTTCTGTGTCAAGTCCTTGAATTTTTGGGAGCGAATCAATTTCAAAGGTGACGTGTTTTTCGGTTATGAGCGTATTCAAGTCGCTCAACACATTTTGTAATACGAGCTCTGTATCTACTTCAGAAACCTCAAAGTTTTTTCCAATTCTTGTATAGTCAAGGAGCCCTTTTACCAGGCTGCTCATTCTATTCGAGGCATCTGAGATAAACCTCAAATAGGTGTCTGCGTTTCCTTCCATATTTCCGCTATACTGCTCCAGCATTAGTTCGGTAAAGCTAATAATGGTTCGCAGAGGTTCTTGCAAATCGTGAGAGGCTACATACGCAAATTGCTGCAACTCTTTGTTTTTTTGTTCAAGCTTTTCAACATATAGTTTGGTTTCTTCACTCTTTTTGATGTTCGTGATGTCTATGTGAGACCCAAGCATTCGCAAAGGATTTCCTTGTTCATCCCACTCAACTACTTTTCCTCTACAAAACACCCAAACAAGTGACCCGTCTTTGTGGTGATACCTCAACTCGCTGTCAAAAGGGATTTTTCCTTTCGACTCTACATGAGCTCCAAATAGTTCGAATACCTTTGGCAGATCTTCTTGATAAATGATTCGTTGCCATGCTTCTGGGCTACTTTCCATTTCGTGATCCTCGTACCCAAACATTTTTTTGAAAGTGGGACTGAGGTATTCTGTATTTTCGGGAATGTTCCAATCGAAAAAACCTGCAAAAGTAGATTCAACAATATGGTTAAAAATCATCTCCCGATCTTGGAGAGCTTTTTTTGTTTCTTCTAGTTCTTTTTGTAGGTGTTCGATTTCGCTCATGATAGAGTGTTGTAATTATTTTTTAAAGTTATCCGATACGATAAGATCTTTGGTTCCATGTCCCCAAGAATAAAATCCTTCTCGAGATTTTACTCCTAGTTTTCCAGCGGTTACCATATTTACCAACAATGGACAAGGAGCATATTTTGGATTTCCAAATCCATCGTGAAGTACTTTTAGGATAGAGAGGCATACATCTAAACCAATAAAATCTGCAAGTTGTAATGGTCCCATAGGATGAGCCATTCCCAATTTCATCACCGTATCAATTTCTTCTACTCCAGCAACACTTTCGTACAATGAGTAGATAGCTTCATTAATCATTGGCATCAAAATTCTATTCGCAATAAAACCAGGATAATCATTCACCTCTACAGGAGTTTTTCCTAATGTTTTACTCATCTCCATAATTGTTTGGGTTACTTCATCAGTTGTCGCATAACCTCTAATTATCTCCACAAGCTTCATAATAGGAACTGGATTCATAAAGTGCATTCCTATTACTTTTTCTGGCCTATTGGTGGCCGCTCCAATTTGTGTAATAGAGATCGATGAAGTATTGGATGCGAGAATTACGTTCTCAGCAGTTAATTCATCCAATTGTTTGAAAATTTTCAGTTTCAAGTCAATATTCTCAGTTGCTGCCTCCACTACAAGTTCTACATTTTTTACTCCTTCAGCCATTTCGGTGTAGGTAGTAATATTAGTTAAGGTGTTGTTTCTAACCTCTTCTGTAATTCTATCTTTCGCCAGAAGTCTGTCTAGGTTTTTGGTAATCGTAGCAATTGCCTTATCCAGCGAGTTTTGCGAAATATCTATTAACGAAACTGTAAATCCCGATTGCGCAAATACATGTGCTATTCCATTTCCCATTGTTCCGGCTCCAATAACGGCTATTTTTTTCATAATTTAAGTTGATTTGATGCAAATATAAAGATTTGTAGTTTAATTTTTCGATTGTTTTGAGATTGATAAAAAGGCTTTTAAAGCTAGTTCGTAGCTTAGTAATCCAAATCCCGATATATGGCCAATACAATTGGGCGCAATCAAGGATTTGTTGCGAAACTCTTCTCGGGCAAAAATTTGTGAGATGTGAACTTCCAAAACGGGAACAGAGATCGCTTCGATGGCATCAGCAATTGCTACAGAGGTATGCGTATATCCTCCAGCATTTAGAATCACTCCTTGGAAATTCTCCTGCTCGCTCGCTTGCAATTTATCTATGATTTCTCCTTCAATATTGGATTGAAAAACTTCAAAGTCGTAGTCCTTTTTTAACTCTTGTAAATAAGTGCCTAGACTTACATTGCCATAAATTTCCGGATTCCTTGTTCCAACCAAATTTAAATTCGGCCCGTTAAGAATTAATAGTTTCATGAGTCAAATTTAACGCAAACCAATGAAATTTTCTTAGGTTTTTTATTTTTCTTCCAAAGCTATCAAATGACTTAGTCCGAAAAATAAGAGAATGGGGCTGATTTAGCACAAAAAAAATTATCTTTGGGGCTTATAAGAGAACAAAAACAAGTCATGGACAGAAATACCTTAATAGGAATAGTACTAATAATTGGAATTTTATTCACTTTTCAAATTTTAAATCAACCTTCCGAAGAAGAATTACAACAGCGAAGAGAGCAGCAAGAACAAGCCATGTTGGCTGATAGTATTGCTCAATTAGAAAAGCAAGAAAAGCTTGCTACTCAGTCGAATGAGGTAGCCATAGATTCTACTCTTACTCAAGAACAAAGAGACTCTATCTTTTCTGCTCAACAAAGTGAGCTGAACAATAAACTAACCCAGTCTTATAGCGTTTTTGCTTCTTCGGCTCAGGGAAAAAAGGAATATTTTGTAATCGAAAATGACGACTTAAAAATTACCATTTCGAGCAAAGGAGGTGAAATAGTAAAAACCGAGCTAAAAAAATATCAGAGCTATAAGAATTATATGAGAGCGAAGGATTCTTTGAAAGACACGCCTTCGAAGGAGCTACCGATTTTAGAGCCTCTTCAGTTGTTTGATGAAGATTCAAGTTCGATGTTTTTTACTTTTGAAATGAATGGCTCAAAAGACATCCAAACCAAGGAGTTGTATTTTGTGCCAGTAAAAACAGAAAAAGACAACATAATTTTAAGAGCTCAAACGACTCAAGCAGGGAGTTTTATAGAGATGAACTATTCGTTAACAGAAAATTACAACGTTGAATATTCGTTGGATTTTGTTGGGTTAGAAGGAGTAGTAGAGGGAGATGACATGACTTTTAATTGGGAAATGAAGTCCTTAATAACGGAGAAAGAGGCAGAAGGCCAGAGTAGAATGAGTAGCGTATTTTACAAGCCTAGCGATGACGGTAGAACTTATTTAAGTGAAATGACCGAAGATTCTGAAGAACTAGAGTCTAAAACAGACTGGGTAGCTTTCAAACAATGTTATTTTTCTAGTGTTGTGATTTCCAAGGAAGGATTTGAGAAAGGAGGGTCTGTTTACTCAAGACCAATCAAAAATGGAACATACTCTGACGAATACAGAGCAGAGCTCAACGTAGCCACAGAAATTGATAACAGAACAAGTGTTCCGATGACATTTTTCTTTGGCCCTAACGATTACGATATTTTGGCTTCTCACAATAATGAGATGGAAGATATTATTGATTTGGGATGGGGGATTTTCAGATGGACAGCAAAATGGTTGATCAAGCCAATTTTTAATTTCCTTAATAATTTTGGGCTCGCCATGGGACTAATTATCCTCTTGGTTACATTGGCAGTGAGGATTATCATTCTTCCATTGACTTACAAGAATTACAAGTCGAGTGCAAAAATGAAAGTTTTGAAACCAGAAATCACTCAAATTAATGAAAAATATAAGGACGGTGACATGGCAGAGAAACAAAGAGAAACCATGGCACTTTATCGAAAATCTGGGGTGAATCCGATGGCTGGGTGTTTGCCAATATTTATTCAGATGCCAATTTTGCTAGCAGTATTTAAGTTTTTTCCCTCAAACATTGATTTAAGACAACGATCTTTTCTTTGGGCAGAAGATTTATCTACTTATGAATCCGTGTATGATTTAGGATTTAGCATTCCAGCTTACGGGGATCACGTCAGTCTGTTTACCTTATTGATGTGTATTTCAACAATATTTTACACAAGAATGAATAGCAGCCAAATGAGTATGCCTTCTCAACCAGGTATGCCCAATATGAAAGTGATTATGTATTTAATGCCGCTCATGATGTTATTCTTTTTAAATAGCTTTTCGGCCGGTCTTACCTATTATTATTTATGTGGAAACCTTGTTACAATGGGACTCATGTTGTTGGTGAAGAAATACATGATTGACGAAGAAAAAATAAGAGCAACCATAGAGTTGAATAAAACAAAACCCAAAAAACAGTCAGCTTTTCAAAAAAGAATGGAAGAGGCTATGAAACAACAACAAGCCGCTCAAAAAGCGAAAAAGAAATAGTTGGAATACTTTTTGTTTGAGGGTAAAAAAAATGAATTATGAAATACATCCTTTTTAATTTAGCGATAGTATCGCTCTATACTTTAGCCAGTTGTTCTTCAAGAAATCAACAAACAAAACTTGCTTCGAATAACTCAGAAACGGTGACCGAAAAGAGTTTTGAGAGAAGCATGGAAGAAAATGCTGCGGCCGAATCTAAAGACATGAATAGCGAAGAGTTTGCCGAAACGATAGTAATTTCACTGTCCAAAACACCGTGCTTTGGGGCTTGTCCTACTTACAATTTTACAGTGTTTGCCAACGGTATGGCATACTATGAAGGACTTAACAATGTAGAGAAAAAAGGTAAATTCAAAGCTGAGTTATCCAAAACAGCAATCAATCAATTACTGAACGAGGCTTCTTCTGCGGGATATTTTTCTTTAAATGATACGTATGATAATCCAGCGGTTACTGATCTGCCAAGTACCATTACTTACCTCAATATGGAAGGAAAAGAGAAGAAAGTCCTATGTCGATACCAGTGCGATAATCGAATAAAGAAAGTAAATAAAATGATAGAGGCTATGATCAAAAAAACAACTTGGAAATCTGTCGAATAATCTATAAAAGATGCTCAAAAAGAACTATTCCTTGGTAATGTCAAAGCCAAGGAATTTTTTTTTGTAATTTAGAGAATACAATAACCGTAACTTCTATGAAACAATATATCCTTTTGGCTTTTTCTATTCTTAGTCTCCAATCTTTTTCACAAAGCAAAAATTTCCGCTTATTGGGAAATTGGAACGACA
>JALRIS010000013.1 GCA_023255335.1 Flavobacteriales bacterium
AGTTCCATACCTATCATGTATGTAACCGTTGTTTAAATACAAGATCTTGAAATTCAAAATCAAATACACATATCATTCTCCTTGGGTATTTGCCTTATTTGCTCTTGTTCCTCTGTTAGTTTGGATTCAATTTCGGGTGTCCTCTCGGGCAGAATCTGTTGCTCATTCAGGTTTTCAAAAAGAAACTACCCGACAAAGTTGGCTGAACACTCTTCTGTTTTTGCTGCCAACTTTTTTCAGAGTTTGTGCCATAAGTTCCTTACTTATCGCCTTGGCTCGTCCGCAAAAAAAACTAGATAATGACACCATAAAGGAACAAACAATTGAAGGAATAGATTTGGTACTCTCCATGGATATTTCGCAAAGTATGGAGGCGCTTGATTTTCAACCAAACCGATTAGGTGCAGCAAAGAAAGTGGCTCAATCATTTATTAAAAAACGACCCAATGACCGAATTGGGTTGGTGGTGTATGAAGGACAAAGTTACACGGCTTGTGCGCTTACCACTGACCATGAAAATTTATTGAATCGGTTTGAGTCGATAGAAAGTGGAAATATTTCGGGAGGTACGGCAATAGGAATGGGAATTGCTACCGCAATTAATAGATTGAAGGAGAGCGAGGCAAAAAGTAAAGTGATCATATTGCTTACTGATGGAGAAAATAACACAGGAAAGATTCATCCAATTACTGCAGCGGGTTATGCCAAAGAATTAGGGATAAGAGTATATACGGTAGGGATTGGATCTAATGGAAAGGTAAGAGTTCCCGGGAATAGTCCGTTGGGAATGAATTTTATAGACAGTAAAATAGATGAATCTATGCTGCGAGAAATAGCCTCCATAACCAATGGTAACTATTACAGAGCAAAAAATTTAGAACAACTAGAAACCATCTACAGCGAAATAGATAAACTCGAAAAATCAAAAATTAATACTATCGAGTACAAAAGAGACTTGCCGGAGGCATTTCATCCATTTGTGCTTGTTGGAATTTTGCTGTTGCTGTTAGAGTTTTTGGCTCGAAATTTTATCTTAAGATTTACTACTGATTAAATGAACTGGAATTGGAAACATAGCGTATTTTTTCTCCTTTTTACCGAAGGGTTGTTTTGGGTATTTGGGTTTGTCCTACACACCTATTTAACCCAGAATGTGCCAGAATTCAGATGGGAAAACAAAGCTTATTTGTGGGGGATTCTGTTTGTGCGTGTGTTACTTGTGTTTTTTGCTTTTGCTACTTGGAGAAAGATAAAAAGAAGACAAAAACTGACACATGGCTTGAGCCAAAGTAAATGGACAACTCCTTTTTCTTATCGGAATCAAACAATAAAATTCGCTTCCCTCTTTTATGCATTATCGTTTTTTATCCTAGCCTGGGCAAATCCTCAACTTGGTAAAGACGAAAAGAAAATGAATTCATCTGGAATAGATATCATGGTTTGTTTGGATGTGTCCAATAGTATGTTGGCTCGAGATTTATCAGGTGAAATGACACGGTTGGAAGTAGCCAAGTTGGCCATAAAAAACATGTTAAAACAGCTCAACGGAGATCGAGTAGGAGTGGTTGTTTTTGCGGGTTCTTCCTACAGCTTTATCCCAATTACGAATGATTACAACTACATTAAATTAGAGCTGCTTTCCATTAACCCCGGAATGTTGTCTACTCAAGGAACTGCCATTGGCTCAGCCATCGAAACCGCCATGAACTCTTTTGGTGATGACAAAACGAATAAGGCAATAGTGGTGTTTACCGATGGAGAAAACCACGAAGACAACGCCCAGAAAGTGGCAAAAGCCGCTCGAAAAAAGGGAGTAAAAATATACACCGTAGGAATGGCCACTAACAAAGCAGTGCCTATCCCAAAAAGTAAAAATGGAAACGACTTTCACAAAGACAGAAATGGCAATATTGTGTTGACAAAACTGAACGAAAAAATGTTGAGTGACATCGCCCAAGCTGGAAACGGAAATTACGTGAGAGCCAACAAAACAAGAGTAGATACCAAATCTATTCTTACAGACATAGACAAATTAGAAGAAACCAAGTTCAAAGAACGAAAATTTATGACCTATGAAGATAGATTTCAATGGTTATTGGGGGTAGGAATGATTTTGTTATTCCTGAGCAATTTGATTGGTAGAATACTAGGATAACGGAGAAATAAAAAGAAACAAGATGAAGACGAAAAAAAATACACCATGGAGTATTCCACTTGTGATGGGACTAATTCTCTTCAGTTTTTGTGTAAAAAACTCATTGGGTCAATACGAGAAAATTCTATTGAACAACGGAAATAGAGCGTATGAGAGTGGTCAGTATCAAAATTCGATTAGTCAATACGATTCTGCTCTTCAATTACGGGGAGAATACACCCCAGCATGGTACAATAAGGGAAATGCTCTCTATCGAATTGGTGAAAAATCTTCTGATTCCTTGAAGAATAATTTCTATCAAAAAGCGGCAGAGAACTATGAATCTTCACTCTTGTATGCTTCGCAAAAGAGTCAAAAGGCTGCAGCTTTTCACAATAGTGGTAATATTCACCTTACCCAAAATAAGTTGAAGGAAGCTATAAAGGCTTATAAAAATGCTTTACGACAAAATCCTTGGGATGAAGAAACACGGTATAATTTGTCCTTGGCTTTGAGTAAATTGAAACAAACAACCGAAAGCGAGGAAGAAATAGACAAGAAAATAGAGGAATTGGACAAAAAAATTGAAGAATTAAAAAAACAAAACAAGGAGAAAGAGAAGAAAGAGGCCGAAAAACAACGAGAAGATTTACAAAAGAAAAAGGAAGAAAAAGAAAAACAAGAATTAGAAAAAAAGGAGAGAGAGGCAGAAAAAAAGAAATTGGAATTAGAAGAAAAACAAGAGGAGCTGAGAAGAAAACAAGAGGAGCTGAAAAAGAAACAAGAGGAACTAGAAAGAGAAAAGAAACAAAACGAAAACTCTCAACAACCTGAAGACAAGAAAAAAGAAAAA
>JALRIS010000058.1 GCA_023255335.1 Flavobacteriales bacterium
CTAGTAAAGGTTGAAAAACTGGGAGATAAAGAGACCGAAAGAGAAAAAAACTTTCCTTTTCCTACAGTACTTTCGACCAAAAAAGGATATCCATTTTGAGTTTTCATCAAGCTCTGTCTGGAGGATTGGCCGGAAAAACGAATCACATAAGATTGCAAAACTACTGGTAAATCCATGTTTTTCGGTGTTTTTTGAAACACATCCTTAAAAAATGGATTCTCTAACTCTAGGTATGATACTTTGGTGTTTGCTGTATCTTTTTGTGTAATTCGACCAGAGGCACCCGCCAACAATAACTCATTGTTGCTTGCAAGGTCTGGTTGGGAACTGGGAATGTACAAAATCGAACCGCCCGCTTCACAATAAGATAGCAACTGAGAGATTAACCCAGATGTGTATTGCTTTACTTCATTCAAAATAATCAAATCACTTTCTGCGAATAATCCATAATTGATGGAAGAAGACACGACATTGGTCACTTTAAAAAATGGATCATTTGAAAAAAGTTGATTGATACTTCCGTTCTTAGCAGCGAGATATTCTGGTGATTCATTGATCACTAACACCTTGGATTCCTCCTTAAGCAAATAAGAAAAATAGTAAGTATCATCGAAAATTGCCGTGGGATTCGGGTATTCAGAAACACTCAATTTTCCTTCAACCTTTCCTGGGTTCTGAATCACATAATCGAGCGTTACTACTTTCTCCGAATTCATTAACACGTCAGCATTAACAAGACCTTTGACTTGCCCATTGAGTGAAAGCTCCAATTTTACTTGTAAATCATCGGAGGTAGAATTCACCAGCTTGACAAATAGCTGCTCCTTTTTGTTCACCATCCTTACGGGTGAATCAAACCAAACCGAGTCGATAAATACATTCCCGATACTCTCGGGAAAAATAGGAACAAACGTCAACTGAATGGTAGAATCCATTTCCAACTGCCCGAGATTGGCAGTAGATTTTTGAAAATCTGACAGGTAAAAAGCATATTTTTTTTGAGCAAACTCTTTCTTAAGAAAATCCAACTGCTTCTGCTCCACCTGATCGAGTTTTCGGGTATTGGAACTAATCTCAATTTCATCTACTTCAGTGAGAAACTGCTCTTTCGTTAAAAATCGTTGATGTACCGGATCAAACTCGTTTGTAATGAGCTGGAATTTATCGCTTTGAGCAAAACTTTGGGCGAGAGTTCGGGCTTGTTTTTTTGCGTGGTCCAAGAGAGTAAACTCAGTCCAGCTATTGTTCATACTAAGAGAATTATCTACGTACACCGTGACCAGTTTTTCTCCCACCGAATTTGCTTGCCCTTCTTTTTTCCAAAACGGCTGAGCAAAAGCCAACACCAACGCAGTTATTGCCAAAATTCTCATTAATAAAATGAGCAAATGCTTGATGTTTGACTTTTTGGAGGTTTCTAATTCGACCTGCCTTAGCAACCGAACGTCAGAAAAATAAACCTTTTTGAACTTTCTAAAATTGAATAAATGAATAATGATTGGCACTGCAATTGCCAATAATGCCCATAAGAATTGTGGATAAATGAAGTTCATACTTCAAATATATCTGATTTTTTAGAAGATTGGATTTGATTGACAGTTTTATTTAAGAGGAAGACGCTTAGGAACTTGCCGGCCCACTTATTTCACTCTAAGAAACAACGCGAAAAGGAATTAAACTCGAGATTTTGAATAGGCAAAATGACAAAAACCCTTCTGACTGATTGCTTTGAAATGTCTTTTGGAAAAAAGAGTGTACCAAAAATTACGTCTTCTGGATTTTGCAAAGAGACTGAAAAAAGGGAGTGATGAGAAAAACAAAGCGGTTTTTGTGGTTGGGGAGAACTACCTACTCAACAATTGTACTATCTTTGCGACATGACGAGAAATCAAGCCTTTGCCCTTCTGCATCTCTGTGTGTTTTGCTGGGGCTTCACTGCCATATTTGGGAAACTTATTTCCTTTGATTCTGTTTCTTTGGTTTGGTGGCGACTGCTCATCGTGGTGGTAAGTCTTTTTGTATTTATGCTTATCGCTCAAAAAAAAATACTTCTATCACCCCAATTATTTTGGCGTATTGCCGGTGTTGGTGCCATTGTAGGAATCCATTGGCTGTGTTTTTTTGGAGGAATAAAAGTATCAAACATCTCTATTACCATGATTTCGTTTTCTACCGGAACGTTTTTCACCTCGCTGATAGAACCCATCGTCTACAAACGAAAAATAAATCCAAATGAGGTCATTATCGGGATTCTTATCATGCTTATTATCAGCATTATTGGACTCAATGAATATGAAAACTCGCACAACCCTTTGGGTGGAATCGTACTAGGTTCTTTAGCCGCTCTCACTGCTGCTTTGTTTTCTACTTTCAACGGAAAACTCATCCAACAATCCAATGCATTTACCATTTCATTCGTTGAGTTATTATTCGCCTTGCTCTTGGTATCTTTTGGGTTATTTCTCTTTTTTGAAGTACCCAAAAATCTTCTTTCCCCCTCCGGAATAGATTTGTCCTATTTGCTCTTATTGGGAATTGCGTGTACAGCGTTTCCTTTTATTGCGAGTGTAGAAGTAATGAAAAATCTAAGCCCATTTTCTGTGAACCTAGCCGTGAACCTCGAAATTGTGTATGCCATCCTTTTCAGTTACTTTATTTTTGGTGAAAACGAACAGATGACGCCTACTTTTTATCTGTGTGGTACCATGATTGGGGTATTGATTGTATTCAATGAAGTGATAAAACGAAAGAGAAAAAAGAAGTTGGCGAAAGAAAATTCTATAGGTTGATTTCAAAAATAGCTAAACTCGCCCAAAAAAAAGTTCGTTATATTTGAGAAACATACGATTAAGATAAATGCCACGAGTGTGTTATATGGTTGTTGGCATTAATTCAAAAAAACACAAAAAAAACAATAAATGGGGAAAAAATTAACTGTATATATGATAGACGGAACTGCTTATGGTCCAAGATTGAGCGAAATCGGAAATTGGGTTGGTAAAGCAATATACAGTCCAAGAGCTTCAATAAATAAAATAATGAACAGAAGCGAATTTGATAACCCAGGAATTTATTTTTTATAAGGCGACCCAACGGATGACGCCTTTGACGAGAAAATATACATTGGAGAAGCTGAAAATATTAAAGTAAGATTAAAACAACATTTGAGCGATCCAAACAAGGACTTTAAAGAGCTGATCTTCTTTGTCAGTAAAGACGAACTCTTAACGAAAACACAAATTAGATATTTAGAATCAAGATTAGTGCAATTAGCAATTGAAGCTAAAACTGCACAAATTGACATTGGCAATTCACCAAGTTTGCCGACCCTGCACGAAGCAGACATTTCTGATATGGAATATTTTCTTGAACAAATAAAACTGATTTTACCTGTGATGGGTTTTAAATTTTTAATTTCATCAACAGTAAAACAAAGTCCTGAAAATCAAACTGAAAATATAAATGCAACCCATGAAACTTATTATATAAAAACAAAGACATTTAAAGCTTCAATGAAAGAAACCGACCAAGGTTACATAGTAACAAAAGGAAGTGAAGCAAAAAAAAACCTTTCAGATTCTTGCACAGAAACTTATGTGAATATGCGAAGAAAGCTAGTAGAAACTGAAATAATGATTGAAGAAAATGGGAAATTAATATTTGCGGAAGATACTGTATTTAATAGCCCAAGTGCCGCCTCAAATATGATTTTAGGAAGAAACTCAAATGGATTTACAGAATGGGTAAATAAAAAAGGTCTGACGTTCAGAGATGTACAAGAAATAACTAATGCGAACACTTTATAAAAACAATAAGGGTTAATTGCCAAATCGCAGATTTGGCTCAGTAATAAACCGAAACTTTTGTATAAATCTTCAAGCTACGTTTCATATGCAAACCGTTAAACCAACCCCTTTTCCACCAAATACTCCGCAATTTGCACTGCATTGGTAGCTGCTCCTTTTCTTAGGTTATCGGCTACCACCCACATATTCAATCCATTTTCTACCGAAAAATCTCTCCGGATTCTACCTACAAATACTTCGTTTTTCCCTTCCGTATATTTGGGCATTGGGTACACATTCATTTCAGGAGTATCTTGCAACACAACTCCAGGAGTATCGGCAATTAGCTTGCGAATCTCTGACACCTTAAAAGGCTTTTTTGTCTCTACATTTACCGATTCTGAATGTCCGCCAACAACTGGCACACGAACCACAGTAGCCGTTATCCCAATAGAGGAATCATCAAAAATTTTGTGCGTTTCGTTTACTAATTTAATTTCCTCAGAAGTATAGCCATCTTCCTGAAAATCTCCTCCATGAGGCAAACAGTTTTTATCAATCGGATACGGATAAGCCATTTCCCCTTTCAAGTCCATGCGCTCATTTTCCATTTGTTTTACTGCTTTTACACCTGTTCCAGTAATAGATTGGTAGGTAGAAATAACCAATCGCGCTATGCCATATTGCTTTTGAATTTCGGATAAAGCCAGCACCATTTGAATGGTACTACAATTTGGGTTAGCAATAATCTTATCTTCTTTGGTTAATTCTGATGCATTGATTTCTGGAACAATTAACTTCTTATCCGTATCCATTCGGAAAGCCGAGGAGTTATCAATCACGGTAGTACCCACCTCAGCAAAACGAGGAGCAAACTCCAAAGAACGTTCTCCACCTGCAGAAAAAATAGCAATCTGTGGTTTTCTCGATATGGCTTCCTCCATCGAAATAATCGCATGTTTGGTTCCTCCAAACTCAAGTTCTTTGCCTACTGATTTCTCTGAAGCAACCAGCAATAATTCCGTAATCGGAAATGAATTTTCGGCCAATACTTTCAAAATTTGAGTTCCTACCATTCCGGTGGCTCCTACTACTGCAATATTCATTTATTCAGGATTTAATAATTGTTTGTGTGCCAAAAATACTACTATTTAGCGAATTGAAAAAAGAATATTACACCACTTAACGGGTCTTTCCAACCGAATGAGGAATCTACCTGAACGCTCTGCTACTGGGGACAAATAAATTCCTTTCTACAAAGGAATGACAAGGATATCAAAAGGAATTCTCTGAAAAACCTTATATTTAAGTCTCTAACAACTTTATGTATGCGGTTTTTCCTCGTTTTTATTCTCTTTTTGCATCAACTGTCCTCTGTTTATTCTCAATTCTCAGATAATTTTTCGGACGGAAACTTCACCTCTTCCCCAACTTGGGTAGGAAACACCTCTGATTTTGCTGTAAATTCGGGAGAATTACAACTAAATGCTCCCGCTGTCTCTGGCTACAAATACCTCAGCACCAATTCACAAGCTATCAATAACGCCACGTGGGAGTTTCAAGTGCGAATGACCTTTGGGACTTCTTCTTCTAATTTTGCAAAAGTATACTTAACCTCCAATACCTTGGATCTTTCTGGAGCCCTCAATGGATATTATGTCTTACTCGGTGGCACCAACGATGATGTTTCGCTTTACCGCCAAACGGGAACTACCTCCTCTCAACTTATTGACGGGAGAGATGGAGCAATTGGAGGAGCCACTGTGGATGTGAGAGTGAGAGTTACCCGAACGACTGCGGGTTTATGGGAAGTACTTACCGACACGTCCTCCGTCTTCCTATCAGAAGGCACAGCAATCGATATTACTCATCCTCAAAGTTTATTTTTTGGAGTAGGTTGCAATTTTACCTCAACCAGATCTACCCGTTTTTATTTCGATGACTTTGTAGTAACTGGAACTGCTGCGGTGGACACAACAAAACCCACGCTAGATAGTGTAAGAGTAATTTCCAGTTCCCAACTTGAACTTGTTTTTTCAGAACCTGTTGACCCTTCTACTTCCCAGCTAATCGCAAATTACTCTGCCAACAACGGATTAGGAACTCCACTTACTGCCTTACAAAATTCGACAAATTTCAATAAAGTAACGCTTAGTTTTTCTTCTTCCTTTTCTCTCGGAACCATCAATACCCTTTCTGTGAATAACGTCACCGATATTTCGGGAAATAGCCTTGCTGCTACCAACAAAAATTTTGTGTACTTCATACCCGCAG
>JALRIS010000145.1 GCA_023255335.1 Flavobacteriales bacterium
CCTGAATTACTTAAAAAATTAGGGTAATATGTTTTGAATCTTAATTTATAGTTTCTATATTTGCACTCTTGAAATTAAAGGACAATGGCAAAGACAAAAGGAAATAGAATACAAGTAATCTTAGAATGTACAGAACATAAAGCGACTGGGGTGCCAGGAACTTCAAGATACATTACGACTAAGAACAGAAAAAACACTCCAGAAAGAATGGAAGTGAAAAAGTACAACAGAATTTTGAGAAAACACACAATTCACAAAGAAATAAAATAATAAGTTATGGCTAAGAAGACAGTAGCATCCTTGCAAAAAGGAGGAGGAAAAATGCATACAAAAGTGATTAAAGCGGTGAAATCTCCAAAAACAGGAGCTTACCAGTTTAAAGAAGCTATTGTATTAAACGATCAAGTAAAAGAATTTTTTAGTAAATAAATCTTATTTACAAATCACTATATGGAGCTTCTTTCAGTTTTTGAAAGAAGCTTTTTTATTTTTAATTATGAGTGTATTTAAAAGGTTTTTTTCGAAAGAAAAAAAAGAAACGCTTGACAAAGGACTGGAAAAAACCAAAGAATCGGTTTTTTCGAAATTGTCGCGGGCTGTTGCTGGAAAATCAACCGTTGATTCAGACGTTTTAGATGAACTAGAGGAAGCATTAATCACCTCTGACGTAGGGGTAAAAACTACCGTAAAAATCATCGAGCGAATTGAAGCAAGAGTAGCGAAAGACAAATACATCAACACGAATGAGCTTAACAATATTCTGCAAGAGGAAATTGCTAGTTTATTAGAAGAAAACAACTCCACAGACCAAGTAGACTTCTCTTTACCAACCTCACATAAGCCTCATGTAATCATGGTAGTGGGAGTGAATGGAGTAGGAAAAACTACGACAATTGGAAAATTGGCTCATCAATTTAAACAATCTGGTAAAAAAGTAGTGTTAGGTGCTGCTGATACCTTTAGAGCGGCTGCAGTAGATCAACTTATTATTTGGAGCGAACGTGTGGGAGTTCCCATTGTACAACAAGGAATGAATGCAGATCCAGCTTCTGTTGCTTTTGATACGCTACAAAGTGCAGTAAAACAAGAGGCAGACGTTGTATTAATTGATACGGCTGGTAGGCTTCACAACAAGGTCAATTTAATGAATGAATTGACGAAAATTAAGAGAGTGATGGACAAAATCGTTCCGGATGCTCCGCACGAAATATTATTGGTGTTGGATGGCTCTACTGGACAAAATGCCATAGAACAATGTGCCCAATTTACACAAGCAACAGACGTTACCTCCCTCGCCTTGACCAAATTAGACGGAACAGCCAAAGGAGGAGTTGTGATTGGAATTTCAGACCAATTCAGCATCCCGGTAAAATACATTGGTGTTGGGGAAGGAATGGAAGATCTCCAAGTTTTTAACCGATTAGAATTTGTAGATTCGTTGTTCTCGTTAAAGTAGGTTCTTGGTAGATTTAAAATACTGAAAATAAACAGCTAACTACCTTGGCTACTGTTCAACTATGCCCCGAGTCAACACAATTCACATTCTGTAATTCTAGATTTTAACATTCTTATAAATGAAAACAAAAACTCTCAAAAAAAACAAAGTCAACGTAATCACTTTAGGTTGTTCTAAAAATACGTTTGACTCCGAGCTTTTGATGGCACAATTACACGCGAACAAATTTGACGTGGAACACGAATCAATGAGTCAAGACCACGAAATAGTGATTGTAAACACCTGTGGATTTATAGACAACGCAAAACAAGAATCGATAGATACTATCCTACAGTATGCAGATGCTAAAGACAATGGACTTGTGGACAAACTGTACGTAACAGGATGTTTATCTGAGCGTTACAAAAACGACTTGGAGGAAGAGATTCCTCAAGTTGATGCTTATTTTGGTACACAAGAACTTCCGCAAATGCTAAAAGTTCTTAACGCAGATTACAAAAAAGAGTTACTCGGAGAAAGGATTCTTACGACTCCCGACCATTATGCTTATTTCAAAATTGCCGAGGGATGTGACAGACCTTGTTCCTTTTGTGCGATTCCGCTTATGAGAGGAAAACATCGCTCTACTCCTATTGAACAATTGGTCGCAAATGCCAAAAGCTTGGTGGCACAAGGAGTAAAAGAATTGATGCTTATTGCGCAAGATTTAACGTATTATGGACTCGATTTATACAAAAAAAGAGCGTTAGCCGACTTGCTTCGACAACTTTCGGACATTGAAGGTTTGGAATGGATAAAACTGCATTACGCCTACCCTTCAGGATTTCCGATGGATGTATTGGAGGTAATGGCAGAACGAGATAACATCTGTAACTATTTGGACATGCCATTACAGCATGGATCTACCAAAGTATTGAAAGACATGCGTAGAGGAATTACTCGCGAAAAAACGACTGAATTGGTAAAAACTATTCGTGAAAAAGTTCCGGGAATTGCTATCAGAACCACTTTGATTGCTGGTTATCCGGGCGAGACTGAAGAAGATTTTAGAGAAATGGCAGAATGGGTAAAAGAAATGAAGTTCGATAGATTGGGGATTTTTACCTACTCTCACGAAGAAAATACACACGCCCACAATTTTGAAGATGACGTACCGGAAGAAGTAAAAAATGCCCGTGCTGAAGAAATAATGGATATTCAATCTTCCATTTCTTACGAACATAATCAAAATAAAATTGGAAAAGAATTTAAAGTATTGTTCGATCGAGTAGAAGACAATCACTTCGTGGGTCGAACTGAATTTGATTCGCCCGAAGTAGACAATGAAGTGTGGGTAGAAATCTCCGAAGATAACCATGTACGATTAGGCGATTTTGCAACCGTTAAAATAGAGAGAGCTGATTACTTTGATTTATTTGGTACCATTGTAAAATAACTAGAGCGGTACCTTTAGATAGTTCTCGTTCAAATTTATTACCTCGGTGCGATTAGAATCTAGCAGAGGTAAATAATACGCCACTTTATAATTGGGAACGGAACTATCAAAAATCACCTTACTGGGTGTTGATCTTTTGAGATAAGAGCTCAAACCTTTTAGTTTATTTCCCCGAACCCAAACAAAATCTGGAAGATTAGGAGGAACTTGTTCGTTATCAAATATCCAAATTGTTTTATTTCCGGCAACAACCACTCCATTTCGTATCCATAAATTACTAAATGAAATATCTTTTGATAGAGAATCGATGTTCAAAAATTTTTTGGATAAAATATTATGTGAATTCCAATGATTGTTCACATTAAACAACATCATACTCCAGTCGTTTTGTAGTTCTTTGTTAGAAATAAAATATACCTCATTGCCACGAGTATATTCCAACACCGACAATTTATTAATGGAATAAAAAGTAAAGTAATGCTGCTTAACACACCGATATTGCCAATAAATTTGAATACCACAAAATACGATTACCAGGGTGAATGCTAATTTAAAATAAAGATATCGCCTCTTGTGGATTGCATACAAAATTGCTATAATAATCGCATACAAGAAATACGTTTCGAATACCGTAAATTCAATCTCTTCGATTAATGAAACAGGTAAGTCTTCCGTGTAGTAAACTGCTTGATTAAGCACCCAAACAATACTATTTACCACTTTTCCTACCACCAATGAAAAACCGCCAAACGGAGCAATTATAAAAAGAAAAACACCCAAATAAAACACACAAAAAGCTGCAGGAATGACAATGAGATTGGAGATAAAAAAATACGTGGGGAACTGATGAAAATAATGAAGACTCAAGGGAAAAGTAGCAATTTGAGCGGCAATAGAAACACAAGTAATTGCCCAAATTCCTCGGATAAATTTGTATTTGGAATACACCAATTTAGATAACTTTGGTTGCAAATACACAATTCCTAAAACCGCAACATAAGAAAGTTGGAACCCCACTTGATACAAAATAAAAGGGTTGATAATCATCAGAACGATAGCCGAAACGGCAAGTGTATTGTAAATACTTGATTTTCGATGAATCAGTTCATTTCCTACCACAATAAAAGAAAACATCGTGGTTGCACGCATAACAGAAGCAGAAAGCCCAGTCATGATGGCATAAAACCATAAAGAACTAATCACGATAAGTGCAAGAAATAATTTACCTCTTCGTATTTTTTTTAAGAATCCGAAAATACGTATAAGCAATAAATATAAAATTCCTACATGTAACCCAGATACAGCCAAGACATGCATTGCTCCCGCACTTGCATAAGATTTTACTAACTCTTTATCCAGATTTTCTTTGTATCCCAACAGCAAAGCCGAAGCAACTTTTAGCTGATTTCCCTCTACCCCATTTGAATTCAAATAACCGTAAAGCCTTTGTCGCATTTTTTGTGAAAAAGCAAAAATTGGATTTCCTTCCTCGCGTGCTATCAATTGGTACTCACCTTTTTTCAAATAGGTTTGGAAATTTATTTGATTTAAATTCAAGTAGTTTTTATAATCAAATTGATCCGGATTTCGATGAGATTCTATTGGATTAAGACTATTTTTCACAAGAAGTTTATCCCCATATTTCAGAAAAAAACTAGCCGAATCTTTTTTAAAGTATGCCAATACTTTTCCAGTAGTTGAAATTTCGGAGTCACCTATTAGTAGAGATACACGGAGGGTAGTTTTGTACGAGTTTTCTTTTTCTTGAAGATTATCAACCAAGGTTACAACAAGTACTGATTCTGGCTGAATGGCATGAGCAAAATAAACAGGTGAAAATTTCTCTGTACGGTAAGATGAATAGGTAAAACCAGCAAAAAACAACGCAATGAAAAACAAGAATCCTATTTTTTTTCGCAACGCATATGTGGAAAGGTAAAAACTTACTCCACAAAATAGAAGTAACAAGAGAGAAACAAGCAATAAATAGGATGAGTTTATTCCCAATTCAATGGAAGCTATTATCCCAAACAAAAAAGGAATAACCAACTTTATACCCGGATGATTCTGCCAAAAACTCATCCTTTAAGATACAAAAAATGTTTTCTTCTCAATTTATCGTTAATTTTTGAAATGAATCAAACGACCTTTCCTATATTTATTTATTAGAAGTGGTGAGCCCCTTCTGCAACAGAAAAACTAGTACCAATCTCCATGAAATCAAAACTTACCCTTTTGCTCCTATCTACTTACTTTATCGTGAGTTCTCAAAATTCTATTCAAGCTACTTTTGATAAAATTAAGGAGTTGAGTTACTTGGAAAATGCCAGCTTTAGTTTTCATGTAATGGATGTAGATTCGGATTCAACGGTGGCAGAATATCAATCAAAAAACAGCTTAGTTCCTGCATCCACAATGAAATTAGTGACCACCTCGGCTGCACTGGTAAAGCTAGGTTCTTACAAACAATTTAAAACAAAAATAGAACATGATGGGGTTATCGATACCAATGGTGTTCTCCACGGAAATATCATTATCAAGGGAGGGGGTGATCCCACATTAGGTTCTAAATATTTTCTAGGAAAAGAGGAGTCTCCCTCAGACTTTATGAATACTTGGGTAAAAGAAATTCAAAATTTTGGTATTAAACACATAACTGGACGTGTAATTGGAGACGCCAGTCATTTCAGCTACGAAATGATTCCTTCTACCTGGCTGTGGGGAGATATAGGAAACTATTATGGAGCAGGTCCGTGTGGACTGAGTATTTATGACAATTATTCTACACTTACTTTTCGATCTGGTTCTACTGCTGGAGATTCAACCTTTATCGAATGTATAACCCCTTTTTCTCCAGACCAATGGATCGAAAACCGAGTAATTTCCTCTAATCAAAATAAGGACAATGCCTATGTTTACAGCGCACCCTACTCCAATCAACGACTTATAAAAGGCTCAATACCAAAGGATAGAGAAGAATTTGACATAAAAGCCTCGATGATGGATCCTGCTTTTCAAACAGCGTATGATTTGGAATATTTCCTCTTGAAAGCGGGAATTAGCGTGGGGAAAAATGCCAGCACTAAGAGACGACTCGAGTTAACAAATCAACTCATTTCGAATGACAGAACAACTATTTATATGCATTCTTCTCCAAGTATTGGACAAATAGCCTATTACACCAATCACGTCAGCATCAATTTATATGCCGAGCATTTACTCAATGAAATGGGAGTGGCTACCTTCAATGACGGGAGTAATTATTCAGGAAGTATGGCGGTTCAGAATTTTTGGAATAGCAGAATCGATTCCAAAGGAATGTATGTGAGCGATGGTAGTGGCATGTCAAGAATGAATGCAATTTCTGCCCGGCATCTTACGAGTATCTTGGATTATATGGCGAGTTCCAAAAACTATTCCTCCTTTTATTCCTCTCTTCCCATAGCAGGAAAATCGGGAACAATGAGTAGAATTGGAAGAAGTACCTATGCAGCTGGAAGACTAAGAGCAAAAAGTGGAACCATGACCCGAGTAAAAAGTTATGCTGGATACGTGACAAGTAAATCTGGGAAAAACCTGGCGTTTGCTATTATTGTAAATAACTACAATTGTTATACCTCCACGATGACAAAAAAACTAGAACAACTGATGGTAGAAATAGCCAACTATTGAAGCAAGTTCTCTTCGATAGCTAAGAGCATTCTTTCTGCATTCACTTGGTTGGAATAGTTTTCTTCCAACACTTTTTGTCTTTTTTCAACTTCGATTCTTTCTACTGCCACCTCCATCAGTTGCTTGATTCGAATCATTTGCTGGTCGGGTGAGTTTACAACCTCACACACTTCCCCTAAACTTGTTCCCTCTACCATTTTGGAATTCACCATGCAGTGTCTGCCATGGTAGAGAACATTCAGTAATTTTAATTTGAGCCCAGTCGCCTGATTCGTGTACAGCAAATGAATGTGAGCATTCTCCATTAGTTCTGTCATTTTTTCTTTCGAAGCATTTGGAATTAGCGTAACATGATCGTGTTTTTCTACTTCCGATATCAAAAAATCTGGAGGATTGAGTCCGGCAATAATAAAGGGAACACGAATGGTAGCAAATACTTTGTGAATTAAATGTATGGCGGCTTCATAGTTTTCAGAAACCGATAGGTTTCCGTGGTACAACACAAACTTCCCTTTTCCTTCCGGGATAGTTACTTGCTCATTTTGATGAAAACTTGGGATGAAATAGTTTTGATTGTTCGGGTATTTCATTTCTAAATAATGAAAATCAGTTTGAGAAACAATACAGCTTAAGGAAGCATTTGAAATTTCTTTTTCAAATCTTTTCAATTTCCTTGATTCGAGGTATAAATATAGTTTTTTGAATAAATTTCTTTCGGAACTTGCTAAATGAAGGTAGTATCTATGTTCTATATTACTCTCTCTGTAAATAGTGGTTCTGTTTTTTAAGGAATTATTTTTGAGAAGATAGCAAGTGTGTAGACCTTCCATCAAAATAGGAAAATTATTAGAAAGTAGAGACTTTTTTAGTTCTTTCGACTTTCGTGTGAGTATGATGTATGGAACTCTTGACAGAACGAGGTACCAAGCCGTTTTGCGTTTGTAATACGTTACCGATTCGCAATATTTTTCTAGTTCTGGTTGAATACCTCGCCCGTATTCAAAACAATGTAAATGAATTTTTACTCCCAACCGATGAAAGGTTCTAATCTTATGAAATACATCTATCACTCCACCATAATTTGCCGGAAAAGGAACATCAAACGATACAATATTTAGGGCTTCTATCATTTCACTAAGCTAGAATAAATTTGCTTCAATACCAATTCTTCGTTTTCCCAAGTAAGCTTTTCGGCCGCAATCTTTGTATTGTTTGTTTTGGTGGTTACATCTTCTGGATGTGCAAATATTCGCTGAATTTGAATGGCTATTTTTTCTGGATGATGGCTTTCCAAAATCCATCCCACCTGATGTTCTGTGATGATTCGGTTAATTTCAATTAAGTTGGAGGCCAGAACGGGAGTTTTGTGATGAATGTAATCAAACAATTTATTGGGAAGAGAAAACTCATAGTTTAAATTTGTGTTCTTATCCAGCGACAGACCCAAATCGGCCGCATGAGTATACTGAATGAGATCTTGATAGGGAATTTTTCCTTTTATCATGACTTTCGATTCCAATTTATTCTCACGAATGATTCTTCGCAGTTTATCGAATACATCTCCGCCCCCTACAATCACAAAAAAATACTCTTCGGGAAGGTATTTCATTGCTTCTACCATTTCCTCTGCACCTCTATCAAGATTTATTCCTGCCCCTTGCAATAATAAAATTTTTTTGTTTTCCGGTAATCCAAGTTCTTTCCTCGATACATATTCTATTGCTTTGTTTCTAAGCGGAATATTGCGAACCACCTTCACTTCTACTCCATATTTTTCTTTGTATATGTTAGCAATCGAATCGCAAACGGTGTAGACCTTGGTTAATTTTGGAAATATAAATCGTTCGATTCTTAACCAAGTATTTTTGGCGAAAGAACCCTCCTCAAGCTCCGGCACTTCCGTAAAATACTCATGAGAATCATAGATTAAGGTTGAACCTCTTACTCTACTTATCGCATAGTTAGCGGGCAAGGTATCTAGGTCGTTGGCAAGCAAAAAAGAGTGTCTTTTGAACAAGAGAAACAAAAATAATCTTGCATTTAGTTCGGCATAAAACAAAGCTCCTTTGCGGAACAAAAGTTTCATCCTTTTTGTTGAGTATTTTCGTTCTGATAGAGGCAAACTTTCGGGTAATTTTCTCCCAACAAGCGTCACCTCAAATCCCAGTGAAATGAGCGTATTACAAATTTTATCCACACGCATATCCGAAAATAGATCGTTGGAAACCGATACATAAATTTGATGATTGGAACGCACCATGAAAGT
>JALRIS010000174.1 GCA_023255335.1 Flavobacteriales bacterium
TTGGTTCCAACCCCAATTGGAAATTTAGACGACATGACTTTTAGAGCAGTAAAAACGCTCCAAGATGTATCGCTTATCTTGTGCGAAGACACTCGAGTAAGCGGAAAACTGATGAAGCACTTTGAAATAAAAACTCCACTCAAGTCTTTTCACCAACACAATGAACACAAATTGGTAGAGGAAATGACTCGTCAGTTGGCAACCGGACAATCCTTTGCCATGATATCGGATGCCGGATCTCCTGGTATTTCTGACCCCGGATTTTTATTGGTTCGCGAATGCTTGACTCAAGGTGTAGACATAGAGTCTTTGCCTGGTGCAACCGCCCTTATTCCTGCCTTGGTAAATTCTGGACTACCCTGCGATAGATTCGTTTTTGAAGGATTTTTGCCGCAAAAAAAAGGTAGAAACAAACGCATGGAAGCATTGTTGGAGGAAACAAAAACAATGGTGTTTTACGAGTCGCCCTACCGGGTTGTCAAAACCTTCAAACTATTCAAAGAGTTTTTTGGAGGAGACAGAAAAGCGTCTTATTCCAGAGAAATAACCAAACTCCACGAAGAAACATACCGCGGAACTGTGGACGAAGTAATTGCACATTTAGAGGCTAAACCTGCTATAAAAGGAGAATTTGTTCTTATATTAGAGGGAAAACAGTAAAATAACTATGTTATGATAGGAAGTGTAATCGTGGGAATCTTGACCGCCTTTATCCTGTTATTTGTATCCAAAAAGGCTCAAAGAAAAAGAATAGAAGAAGACGAATTAGGGAACTTTATATTTCGTTTGCCTAAGTATTTTCTGTTCATTGGCATTTTAATGCTGGTTATGACCCTTCTCTTTGCTTTCTTAATTCCCATAAAAAATAATGAAGATATTTTCTATTCTGTTTTATTCTTTAGTCTCTTCGGTATGGGAGGATTGTGGATGGTTCTTTTTTACTCCTCTTATTTGGTAAACATTTCAGACAAAGAAATGAGCTATATTTCTATCTTTACAAAAGAAATTCGAATGAATTGGGAGGCTATTGAACAGATTGAATACAAACCGAAGAGAGGACGTATTATTGCTTCGAATACAAATCATAAAATAGTTATTCACCTGCAGATACTGGGGCTAGATCAATTATTAGAATTCATAGAAAAGAAAAAAGGCATTACAAAAGAAGAATTAAAAATCAACTAATATGAATCCAATTGCAAGAAATATAGTGGCCGTTTTACTCGGAATTGTCATCGGTGGAAGTGTGAATTCTGCCCTTGTAAGTATCAGTGGCGACATCATTGCCCTTCCCGATGGTTTTGACCCAAATGACCCAGAAAGTCTCATAAAATATATGCCACTTTTCGAAACCAAACATTTCATCATGCCTTTTCTCTCTCACGCATTGGGAACTTTTGCAGGCGCCATTGTAACAGGATTGATTTGTACCAAAAAATCCATCAATTTGGTGTATCTCATTTCGGGAGTGTTTTTTTTGGGAGGAACCATCATGCTTGTGATGATTTCTTCTCCCATTTGGTTTACCGTCCTCGACCTAGTAGGTGCTTATTTCCCTATGGCATGGTTGGCAAAGAAACTCCTTCCCAAGAAATCAATGGGATAGTTAAATCAATCTTACACATTTATTAAAAATAAGTTAACTTTACGGCTGCTGCTGTTTTGTAGCGAACCTGTGAAATAAGTTGATGTCTAAACTTCCTGAAGAAAATAAATTTTTCGACCTATCTGATTATGGCAGACCTGTTGCCAAACTCATAGCAAAATCTCTCAAAGAAACTAATACCACCGCCATCCATGTTACTTTGTGGTTTGTAGTTGCGGGTCTCATTTCTTTTTATTTTATACTCAAAGAATGGTACATTCTGGCTACTCTTTTCTTAGTACTAAAATCTATTCTGGATGCTGCTGATGGAGAATTAGCCAGGGAAAAAGAGTCTCCTTCCTACACAGGAAGGTTCTTGGATTCGGTGTCAGATATTATCCTGAATTTTTTACTCATCACACTTGTCGGCTTGCTCCATGCTAATTCTTGGGTGTGGATACTCGGTGCATTTGTTGCCGTTCAATTGCAAGGAACTTTATTATGGCACTTGCTTAAAATGTGGTAATGACGTTGATGAGCAAACTTGTGGCTAACGGTTTGTTTATG
>JALRIS010000050.1 GCA_023255335.1 Flavobacteriales bacterium
TTTTATTGACCCTGCAGGACCTGGCGGAGATTACATTATAGCTTTATATAAATTAAATGGGGATACAATTTGGTCAAAACCTGCACAAAGTTCAACTTCTAAACACAAGCTAATAGGGAACACTATTTGCTACAGCAGAAGTGGACTAATTTGTATAGATATATCAACTGGAAGCGAAGTGTGGAGAATTTCTAATACCAGCACAAAGAGTTTAAATGACTTTATTTACGCCAACAATAAAATTTATGCTTTTTTTGATTTGGGTGGTGGAATAACTGGAGACAGCACCAATCTCTATGAAATAGACCCAGTGACAGGTAATTCTGTTGAAAAATATACTCTATATGGGAAAGATAGAAATGGTTATAATCAATCGCCAAGGGGAATGATTTTTTACAAACACCCTAATGGAAATGAAATTATTTTTGCGCAAAGTGCCGGACTAAATGTAAGTGTAGGTAGAGGAGAATATTTTGCCATAGATATTACAGGGGATAGTATGTATTGGGATTTACAAGATTTTTTTAATTATGCTGCTATTGGATTCACACCTATTCTAAATGGAAACAACATTCATATTGGTGTTGGTTTTGCTGGTATAGCATCTTTAAATTTAGTCACAAAGGATACCAATTGGAGTATTTCAGAACCTACAGCAAGTCAAACAGGAGGAAAACATGCTGTTATAGCAGATGGAAAATTATTTAAAGATGTTGGTAATTTTGGTCACTTTAATGTATTGAATTTAGCTAGCGGAAATCAGATGAGAACATATACAGGAATAGGAACTAACTTCAGAGGTAGTTCATTACGCTTATATAATAATAAGGTGTATTTTACAACTACAGACGTATTAGGAATAGTAGAAACATCAACTGGAAATATGATTCAAAAATTACATTATTCTGAATATGTTGGTGGAACTTCTGGAGGTCCTCAAAGTGGACTAGATGTTGACCCTACAAATGGTTATATCTATACTACAAGAGGATTTGATTTTGTTTGTATTAAAGAGAAATAAAAAAGTATGAAAAAGTTTTTTTTAATAATTAGTCTATTTGTCTCTATTCCCCTATTAAGTCAGCACTCAATTGGGTTAGAATCGGGTGTAAACATTTATGGAGGAACCTTTATGGGAACTAATAAAGAAAAACAAACTTTATTTATTAATATTCCTTATGAATATCATTGGACCAAAAACGTCAGTTGGATTGCTCAAATTGGTTATTCACAAAACTCAGATTTTTTTAATCTTATAAGATATTTACCTTACCCTAGCTCCCGAAATGAAGAGTTTATAAGAGCAGAAACAGAAGTTGATTTTTTTCGGGCTTCTCTACATTTTTCAAGAAAATTTGGATTTAAAAACAAAATTTACGGAGTATATCGACTAGGTACCGGAATTGGCTTTATTCCTAAAATCAATTATTCAATAATGGAACAAGATGACAACGCAAGTCTTTTATATTCTGGGAGCACCAAATACAACGGAATAGAAATTTTTTCTGAATTTTCGTTAGGATTTGGTTGGAAAATTAATGAAAAATTTGGTATTGAATTAAATATGAGAACGTTAATAGGGTTGCATGATTTAAATTTTATAGGCGAACCTATTTTTAATAATTCAGAAGATCTATATTCCTATAAAGATTACTATAGCACAATTAACTTCACTAACGTTGGTTTTAGCTATCGAACAAGAAATTTTGGAGTAGGTTTAAAATTGATAAGATATCTAAACACCAATAAACGATAATTATGAAAACAAAACTTACACAACTTTTCATGCTACTCTCAATTGCAGGTTACTCTCAAAAAAGCAATAGCATTGGATTAGAAACTGGACTTCATACGATTAATAATCGTAATTATGGAAGTAACGATCCCGAGAGATTCTTTCCAATTACGGATAACAGTCTATACTTGGCAATACCTTTTGAGCATCATTGGACTAATAAAAATAGCCTAATTTTTAAACCTATATTACTTACTAATAAAGCTTGTTTTGGGTAAAAAGAATAAGTGATGGGTCTAATTATAGGGTTAAATCAAGTTTAAATTACTTGCGGTTATCCGTTTCGTTATCCCGAAAATTTGGTGATCCCGATAAGTTTTACGGAATACTAAAAATGGGGGTAGGAATGGGAACTTATGTTAGCGGGTCTTATGATTTGAGCGAATACGACATACTTAGTAATCAATTTATTTCAACTCATTCCATCAAACCAAGAGAAAACTCCCTGTTGCGAGAAGAATTTTTTTCTGAGGGAGCGATTGGTGGAGGAATCAAGATTCACGACAACGTGGAGGTTCAACTTAGTGTTAATTATCTTGTGGCATTTGATAAGCTCAATTTTAACACCGATGTGCCTTTTAGCTCATTAGAAGAATATAGCATGGTTCATAACCATTCCTTTAAGAGTAATTTTTATGGATTGTACTTTACTGTACTGTATAATTTTATTGTAAATAAAAAAGACAAAATAACTCAGTAAAAAAATAAAAATTATTGCTCTGATCGTTTCTAGCGACTCAATGTGCCAGGGTTAATTTGGTTTTTTCAAAAGATTAGAAGGATTAGATGATTTGAACCCAAATAAAAAGCCATTGGCTGAGGAGTGATATGAAAATCACGAAATAGTTTCTGACAATCATTTTATGTATTTTACTAGAAGTATTTAGTTAAATGTAGGGTTGAGTTACTATTCCACTAGCAACGAATGAAGTAAAACAAAAGTTATGGAGCACTAAATTTTAAAAACATGGACAAACTCACTTTCCATTTACACAACTTTGATAGTTTAGAGCGACACCAGTTCAAGTTATACGTAAAATCTTCTGTAAGCAAAAAGGAGTCAAAATTAAGTGAGGTGTTGGAGTTGTTTTACAAAGGATATACCTCAAAATCAATTTGTGAAACAGTGTATGGCTCTTACCCTAATGCTGGTTACTACGCCTTGAGAAAAAGATTGATGGTTCTGCTCTTGGAGTACTTTGCTTATGAAAAAGGAAAAGAGCTGAACGCTAAAGAAAATGAAATAAGACTACATTTTGATGCAGGAAAAAATTTGGTGTTACATAAGTCCTACAAATTGGGATTTTATCATTTAACCAAGGCATTAGAAAAATCAAAACAGAATGATTTTTACACATTAACTCACGAAATAGTTCTAGAACTCATACAGGTTGCTCACCTTAGCAAATCACTGAATGTCAAAAAATTAATAGAAGAACATAAAAACTACAGAGAGTTAAGAGTAAAACAAGACACGATTGCTTATGCCTATGCTGAGGTAAAAGAAACACTGAATACTTATTTTCTCAATTCTCAAGAAACAAGTGCGCTTAAGGAAATAGAATCAATATTTAAAAAGTATCAATTAAACTTTCAAGAAGACTTAAACTATCGAACCCTCTATCAGCTAAGCCAATTATTATTAGCTACTTCCACTGTTACCAAAAATTTTGTGAAGGAATTGGAAAGCCTTGAAGCAATAGCGCAAAGGATAATTGTTGCGAGAGAGCCAAAAAACTTTAATCAGTGGATTTTCAAATTCAAGCTACTCTATTTGTTTGCATCCTCCAATTATAGAGCAAAAAAATTCAAGAAAAGTAATGATTATTTGATTCGGATATTAAAACTATCTAAAACAAAAAGTGTAGCCCTATCTCATGAGTTGCATTTCAAAATAGTCGTGTTGAAATCATTAAATATTAATTATTTAGGCGAAAATAGCCAAGCTTTTGAGGTCTTAAATGACTTACTCAAAACTTCTAAACTACCTAAATCGAATAAAAACTGGCTGGATGGTTTTGGGGTGATGTCAATGATTTTATTTCATGGAAAAAAATATTCAAGTGTTGTAAAACTGTACCATGATCTCAAAAAATCGGACTCTGAATTAATAAAAATAATAGGATTGGAATGGGTATTAAGAAAGAACCTGATTTTGATTCTCACCCATTTTGAGCTAGGAAATATAGAGATTTGCGAAGAGTTAATTACTCGTTTTGAAGTTGATAATCAACGATTTTTATCAGAGCATCAAAGGGTCCTTTTTTTTATAATCTGTATCCAAAAAGTAGTTTCAAATCCTTTTCAGGCGCAAAACAGTCACTTCCATCGGTTTGTAGAATCCAAACTAGAAAAAAAGCCACGATACGAAGAGGACATATTTGTGTTGAGTTTTTTCGCTTGGCTCAAGGCAAAGATGCTTGGCGAAGAGGTATACGAATCAACAATAGGAATAGTAGAAAATTTAGGGAATGAAATTTAACTTTCTACCTCTACAAATTTGTATCCCACGCCTTTCACAGTTTTGATATAGTCGTCCCCTATTTTTTCTCGCAACTTACGGATGTGTACATCAATCGTTCGATCGCCCACTACAATATCATCTCCCCATACCGTTGCAAATATTTTTTCACGGGTAAATACATTGTTGGGTCTCGACATAAGTAATGCAAGCAATTCAAACTCTTTTTTAGGGAGTGAAATCTCAGTACCTTTTTGAATTACTACGTACTTCTCTCGATCTATTTTCATTGAGGCAGTTTCTTCAATAAGCTCAGCCTCAATACTGGCCCTTCGGAGCAGCCCTTTTATTTTACTAAAAAGCACTTTTGGCTTGATGGGCTTGGTGATGTAATCATCAGCTCCCGCTTCGTAGCCAGCTATTTGAGAATAATCTTCGCCTCTGGCAGTAAGAAACGTAATGATAGTATTGGCCAATTGCTTGTTTTTTCGGATTTCTCCACAAGTTTCAATTCCGTCCATCTCAGGCATCATCACGTCAAGAATGATTAAATCCGGAATAAATTCATTGGCAACCTCAATTGCTTTTTTACCATTTAATGCAGTTTGCACGATGTACCCCTCTTTCGTAAGATTATACTCGAGTAAATCTAGGATGTCTTCGTCATCATCAACTAATAAAATCTTGCTTGAATTCATGTTTACTTAAATATTGATTAACAAATTAAAGGTTTTTTTTAGTCGCTAAAAAAGCTCCAGTAAAAAAGCTACATAAATATAATAGTGAGTTAACATTGGGTTAATATGAAACAAGGTTCTTTGCACTAAATAAAAAACACAATGAAAAGCACATTATTTTTTACTTTATTTTTTCTTTCTACCTATGTTTTTGGTCAATTCACTCTTACGGGAACCGTGACAGGAAAGACAGACGATTTGGTTGAGCCTATTCCTTTTGCAAATATACTGATTAAAGGAACAGAGAAGGGGGCTTCCTCAGATTTTGACGGAAAATTTATTTTACAACTCAAAAAAGGAACGTACATTTTGGTAATCTCTTCGGTAGGTTTGGACACAAAAGAAGTAAAAGTTGAAATCATTGACAAAGACGTTTCGCTCCCAATTGAGCTTACTTCATCTTCTACCACAATCAAAACTTTTACGGTGATTGATAGAGCTGTAGGAGGGTCCGTAGCTATGGATATAAATGAAACTAAAGGAGCCGATGGGCTTCAAAGTGTTATAGGATCCGAAAAAATGGAAAAAACTGGAGCTTCCAGTGCTGATGACGCGGCCAAGAAAGTAGTTGGTTTGTCTGTAGTAGGTTCAGGAAATGTTTATGTGCGAGGAATGGGAGACCGATACAATTCTGCTTACCTGAATGGATTACCTATTGCTTCTCCAGATCCGGATAAAAAAGTGATCCCACTTGATTTATTTCCAACTAACGTGATTAAGTCAATGGCCGTTAAAAAAGCATTTTTGCCGAACCTTGAAGGAGACTTTGCTGGAGGGGCAATGGATATTTCAACCAAAGACTATCCTTCAGAAAAAATAATAAAAGTTTCTCTCGGTACAGGATTTAATTCTCAATCTATAGGTCGTCAAAGAATGACATACCAAGGAGGAAGACTGGATTACTTAGGATTTGATGATGGAACAAGAAGTATTCCTGTGGCAATTGCCAATCAGGAAGCGTACCGATCCACGGAGGGTGATGCTCAATTGTTTGCGAATAATTTAAACCCTGTTTTTAAATCTACAATCCCGAACTCAAGTTTTGGACTTTTCGCTGGAAATCAATATGAATTGAAGAATAAAAAGTCAAAAATCGGATTTTTAATTACCTTGAACCACTCCAACGAAAATAAGTACTCATTTGGGAAATATAGAGTAATCAATACTCAGGAGGATATTCAAATTGATTACGATTTTGAAGATTATACCACAAGTACTTCTTCTTCGGCAATGGCAAGTGTAGGATTTGATATTAATGAAAACCATTTGATTTCCTACAATTTTTTATATGTAAACACATCAGAAGATCAAACCAAGGAAGTGTTCGGTTCGCACTGGGATTACGCTCGAAATGTGTATGCTCGTAGATTTACATTCAAACAAAATAATTTGATGAATAATCAATTGAGTGGGTCACACTTTTTGTTGAAAGACAATAAATTGAGAGTAAACTGGTCCGCAGCCCTGAATAACGCCAAAAGTACCGAGCCAGACAGAAGGCAACTGGTTTACTTTTATGACGACAAAGACGACACAGAAAATTACACAATAAATGCAACTGACAGAATAGAAAATCATAGATTTTTTTCTTTCTTGAATGAAAGACAGTTTTCTGCGAAACTAGAATCTAAGTATATATTCAAGTACAATACGAAAAATGTGGAGGACGGAGCCAAATTAGCTCTTACTATTGGAGGTATGATCAAAAGAAAAAATCGCGATTTTGATTTCACCCAATACGTGTATGACATGAATCTTACTACCAATTCATTGGATGTATTGAACCCTGATTCTTACATCAGCCCAACTGCTCATGAAGCGGGAGAATTTAGTGTACAAGAGGCATTAAATCCAGCAAGCGCTTACTTGGCTACACAAAACATTAACTCGGTGTACGGATTTGTGGATTATAACCTTACTCCTAAATTTGAGCTGATTGCCGGTGCTAGACTGGAATTGAGTGATCAAAAAATATCTTATCTTGATCAAACTCAGCCCGAATTTAAAAGAATAAACAGAATTGTGTCCGCAGACGTTCTACCGAGCTTGATACTAAAATATCAACCAAACGATACAAACATAGTGAGGTTCTCGGCAAGTAAAACAATTTCACGTCCGGGATTCAAGGAAGTAGCCCCTTTTCAGTACACAGAACTTTTTGCAGGAGCTACAACAGTAGGAAACCCTGAATTGGTAAATGGTGAAAACTACAACCTTGATGTAAGGTATGAGAGATACCCTCGACTTGGAGAATTTATGGCGGTGGGTGTGTTTTATAAGAAACTGATTAATCCAATTGAAAAAACAATGGAGGTTGCCACGAACCAACTTCAGTCTTTTCGAAATGCGGGTAGCGCAACAGTTGCTGGATTAGAATTGGAATACACCAAATCTTTGTCCTTTTTGGCAAAATCTGATTCCTCGTTTTTGAAGTTTATTTCCTTAGGCATTAATGCAACTTATTTGTACTCTCAAGTAAGTTTTGATCCAGAGGCAAATTTAGCTCAGACAAATAGCGAAAGAGCTCTGCAGGGTGCATCACCTTACTTGATTAATGTTGATTTGGCCTTTTCGAGAACAGTAAAAAAAGATGTGAAAGTGAACGCTAGTTTGTCTTACAATGTCTTTGGAAGAAGAATTTACAACGTGGGTATTTACGGACTAGGCGATGTGTATGAACTGCCAGTAAATGCTCTTAATTTGGTAGCAGGGGTGGAGCTAAAACACTTCTCCTTTGGAGTAAAAGTGAAAAATATCTTAAACCAAGATGTGAGGTTTGAGCAAGAAACACCAACAGAACCAATTCTTATTAACTCAACAAGAAGAGGGGTGTTTACCTCCCTTTCAGTAGGATATAAGTTTTAATATACCAGAAAAAAATGACCAATAATCGCCTGGCTGTTCAAGTTAGGCGATTTTTTTTGCTTTTCGTGTTGCCAAGAATGTTAAGTGAAGGCAGAAAGAATCGAGTGAATTGTTAAAAATTACTTAACACAACAGACAAATTCAGGTAAGATTAAATGAAGATATTTGCATTAAATAATTAAAACAAGAAAAAACACATGAAAACAACTTTCAAAACATTCGGAATGATGATCTTGGCGGCAGGAATGATGACTGCTACCAGTTGTAAAAAACCAGAAGGGTGTACAGATCCAAACGCAAAAAACTATGACGAAGACGCAGTCGAAGATGATGGAACTTGCATCGTTTCATCTTTTAAGGTAGCTCCAACTACTATCTCTGGTTCGACATACCAAAGAGTAACAGGAACAATTGATGAAAACTATACTTTTACCAGCGACAAAAAATGGTTGTTAAGTGGAGGAATATTCGTGAAATCTGGATTTACCTTAACCATTCAGGCAGGAACTGAAATTTACGCTGCTGATGATGCTACTACTCCATTTTTGGCTATCCAAAGAGGCGCAAAAATTAATGCTGTAGGAACAGCTTCGGCTCCTATCGTTATGACAACAATAAAAACAATAACAGGAACGCCATCTGCAGGGGATTGGGGAGGAATCATCATTAATGGAAAAGCCCAAATCAACAACGGATCTGAAGCCGAAGGAGAAGGAGGAACGGGAAAATACGGAGGAACTCAAGACAACGATAACTCAGGAACTATTAAGTATGTGAGAGTTGAATACGCTGGAAAACTTTTGGGAACGGACAATGAGTTGAACGGATTCTCTTTTAACGGAGTAGGAAGTGGAACAACGGTAGAGTATATCCAAGCGTACAGAGGTGCAGATGATGGAATTGAGTTTTTTGGAGGGACAGTTTCTGTAAAGTATGCTGTATCTACAGGAAACGAAGACGATTCTTTCGATTGGACTTACGGATGGAGAGGAAATGGACAGTTTTGGGTTGTAAACCAAGAAGCTGGAGGTGGAGACAGAGGAATCGAAGCGGATAATAATGGTTCTGACAATACTTTGATGCCATACTCAAACCCAACAATTGCCAACGTTACTTTAGTTGGTGTAGACGATGGAGATGCTTCTAATACAGGAATGAGATTGAGAGAAGGAACAAAAGGAAAAATTTACAACGCTATCGTTACAGGATTTCCAAAGTACGGTGTAAGAGTTTCTGATGCTCAAACTACAACAAACATGACTGCTGGTGAATTGGTATTACAAAACTCTAGTGTTTTCACAAACGGAACAAACTGGAGAGATTGTGCAGATTTTGAACCAACAAACGAAGCAACTAACTCAACTACTGCAATTTCTTTGAGCGGATACATTGGAACTTCTTCTACCAATGCTTTGGACCCAACAACACTAGGTTCTTGGTTTACTGCAGGAACTTTTAAAGGAGCTGTAGAATCAAGCAACGATTGGACTGCAGGATGGACTAAGTAACATCCAACCGATAACAATCCTGAAAAGGGTAGCAAGAGTTTTCTAGCTACCCTTTTTTTTGGTTAACTTTTTTTAAACCCAAACAACCCCTCATTTCCTACACCTAAATTTCAAAAAGTCAAAGTAGGTTCAATAAAAAATTATGGAAGAAGTATGCGGATTTTCATAAGTGGGGTAGAAGGATGAAAACAGCTCAGGCTTAACTCAAGTCTTTGGCGGGAAAACCTAGTGAGTATCGATTTTGTTTCTCAGAAAACCTTTGAAAATTCTAGCCTTTTTTGGTTCGTTTTTTTGGTAATGAAAAAAATGAATAAACCCCAAATACGGAAACTTGGTTTGTGAGTAAGTGAACAACTTTTCTATTATCTCCAATGAATTCATCGTAAAAAAAATTTACTCTCTCCACAAAGAAGTTATTCACCTTACCCCAATTTCTTTTTAATCTCATTCAATTTCATGAGCGCCTCAACGGGTGTCAGTGTATTGATATCCACATTGGCAATATCATCTCTGATGTCTTCCAAAATTGGGTCATCCAAATTGAAAAAACTCAACTGCATTTCTTCGTCTTTGGGAGCGAGTGCTTTTTTTGTTTCTTGAGAATTATCCTCATTTCTAGCCTCCAAGTTAGTCAGGATTTCTTCAGCTTTTCTTATCACAAAACCTGGCATTCCAGCCATTTTAGCAACGTGAATTCCAAAACTGTGGTTACTACCTCCTTCCACTAATTTTCTCATGAATAATATTTTCTTGTCAATTTCTTTTACCGAAACATTGAAGTTTTTTATTCTTGGAAATTGCTTGTGCATTTCGTTTAACTCGTGATAGTGAGTGGCAAATAATGTCTTTGCTTTTTTCTGAGGGTATTCATGGATGTATTCGGTAATACTCCATGCAATCGATATCCCATCATACGTGCTTGTTCCTCTTCCTATCTCATCAAGTAAAATCAAACTCCTCTCCGAAATATTATTCAAAATACTAGCTGTTTCATTCATTTCTACCATAAAGGTGGACTCACCCGAAGAAATATTGTCTGAGGCTCCCACTCGCGTAAATATTTTGTCTACAAAACCCATTTCTACGGATTCCGCAGGGACAAAACTTCCCATTTGTGCCATCAAAACGATGAGGGCAGTTTGTCTAAGAATTGCCGATTTTCCCGACATATTTGGTCCGGTAATCATAATAATCTGCTGAGAGACATCATCTAAAAAAATATCGTTTGGAATGTATTCTTCGCCCACGGCCAAGCACGTTTCAATTACCGGATGACGCCCGTTTTTGATAGTCAGCTTAGTTGATTCATTTACCGTGGGTTTACAATAATTGTGATGAATAGCCTGTAAAGCAAATGAAGCGAGGCAATCGATTTGGGCTACGAGGTTGGCATTGTGCTGTATCGGCACTGTGAAATCGGAAAGTTCCAAGACTAGATTTTCGAAAAGAGAGGATTCTAGGGCGAGAATTTTTTCTTCGGCACCCAAAATTTTCGTTTCATACTCTTTTAACTCCTCTGTGATGTACCGCTCGGCATTCACCAAGGTCTGTTTTCGGATCCACTCGGCAGGAACTTTGTCTTTGTGTGTGTTACGAACCTCAATATAATAGCCAAAAACGTTGTTAAACGCAATCTTTAGAGAAGAGATTCCCGTTCGTTCGCTCTCTCGTTGTTGTAAATTGAGTAAGTAATCTTTTCCAGAAAACGCTATTTTTCTTAATTCGTCCAATTCTTCATTCACACCTTCCTTGATTACATTTCCTTTGTTTAGCAATACAGGCGCATCCTCAAAAAGTTCATTGTCGATTTTTTGCCTCAACGAATTGCAGGTGTTTATTTGTTCACCAAGGGTGGTGAGAGAGGCAATTCCAGAGGTTTGGCTCAGTTCCTTTATCGGTACCAAGGCATTCAATGAATCCTTTAGTTGGTTCACCTCGCGGGGAGAAATTTTCCCAATAGAGACTTTAGATACCAATCTTTCTAAATCACTGATTTCACTGATGTGCTGTGTCAATTCCTGGAGGAGTTCTTTGTTTTGAACCAATCCTTCCACTACTTCGTGCCTTTTGGCAATTGCCTTCGTATTCTTAAGAGGCAACAGCATCCATCGTTTTAGCAATCTCGCACCCATTGGCGAAACAGTTTTGTCCAATACATCTATCAGGGTAGTGGCATCTTGGTTGTTTGAGGAGATGAGCTCTAGGTTACGGATAGTAAACCTATCGAGCCACACGTAATTGTCTTCTTCAATTCTCGACAGAGTTGAGATGTGTTTTGATTCTTTGTGGTGAGTCTCGGAGAGGTAATGCAGGGCAGCACCTGCAGCTATTGTTGCTACTTTTAGGTCCTCTACGCCAAATCCTTTTAAGGTCTTGGTATTAAATTGTTTGGTTAATAAATCATTCGCAAAATCTGCGGTAAATACCCAGTCTTCTAGTTGAAAAAAGTAAAATTTATTCCCAAAGAGTTCATTAAATCTTTTTTGATTTCCCTTCTGAAACAAGACCTCGGTTGGTTTCAAACTTTGAATTAATTTATCAATGTATTCGGCTGACCCTTCTGCTACCAAAAACTCTCCCGTAGAGATATCCAAAAAAGAAACACCCACTATGTGTTTGGTAAAATGTACCGCAGCCAAGAAATTATTTTTCTTTTGTTCCAATACGTTGTCATTGAAAGTGACTCCGGGAGTTACTAACTCTGTCACGCCTCGTTTTACAATGCTTTTCGTCATTTTGGGATCTTCCAACTGATCACAAATGGCAACTCGATATCCCGCTCGAACCAATTTGGGCAAGTACGTATTGAGCGAATGATGAGGAAAACCCGCAAGCTCAATGTGAGCGGCTTTTCCGTTTTTTCTCTTCGTCAAAACGATTCCTAACACTTGCGCAGCGATTTTGGCATCCTCTTTAAAGGTTTCATAAAAATCACCCACACGAAATAGCAACACAGCATCAGGATGCTTCGCTTTTATCGCATTGTATTGCTTCATTAATGGGGTTTCTTTTACTGCGTCTTTGGCCATGTTCGATTTATTTTTTCAAGTTTTAAATGTACAAATTTATCAGCATCCTTCAGCCTTGTTCCTCCAAGTTCTTTTGAACTTTCTCTAAAGGTTTTGTTAATTGTCTCTCAAAAAAGAAAGTTTTTCTCATATTTATTTCATCTAACTTAAAATCAATAAATTATGACATCAACTACACAAGAGGCTGCCGCTGCAGTTTCAGATTTATCGCAAACCGCTGTTGCTTCAAGCTCCAATTTTTTAGCTCAACTTACAGATTTTGCCTACGAGTATGGCCCCAAACTTTTAGGCGCTATTTTGACACTTCTTATTGGGTTATGGATTATCCGAATGGCAATGAAGGCAGTGGGTCGTTTGTTTGACAAGCGAAGTATCGATTCAACTTTACAACCTTTTTTAATTACTCTTCTTACATTTTTACTGAAAGCAATGTTGTTCATTGCAGTCGCCAGTCAAGTAGGAATAGCAACTACTTCTTTCATCGCATTGCTGGGAGCCTTAGGTCTTGCCATCGGAATGGGTCTTCAGGGAACTTTAGGCAATTTCGCTTCGGGAGTGTTGCTTCTTATTTTCCGCCCTTTCAAGGTGGGAGATTTAATCGAGGTACAAGGAGAATTGGGGTTTGTTCAAGAACTTTCTGTTTTTGTTACCGTAATCAAAACCTTTCAAAACAAAACGGTTTTTATTCCTAATGGACCATTGTTGGGTGGGAACATCAAAAATTTCAGCAAAGAAGGGAATGTCAGAGCAGATATTCCATTTGCGATAAGATACGGAAGTGACGTAGATAAGGCCAAAGAAATTGTGCTGAATATCCTTAAGAATTCGCCTATCGTTCTTCAAGACCCAATGCCTAGTGTTTATGTAACCAATCTAAGTACTAGTAACATTGAACTTATGGCTCTGCCTTATACCACAATTGAAGACTATTGGGATGTTTTTTGGGGATTGCGAGGAGAAATTGTCAGGCAGCTTGGAGAAGCTGGATTTGAAGCTCCATTTGAGCAAAGGGTTGTGACAATGCAAAATGCATAAATCAATCTGACATGAAACTAAAAAGGGGGCTGAATTTCAGCCCCCTTTTTTTATTTTTCCTCCTCACTTTTTTCAGGTTCGGGGTAGATGTTGTTTTGTCTGTTGACATCAGATAATCGTAAACTTGGATCAATTTCAACTCTCGCTATTTCTTCGATAGGTAAGTCAATACAGAGGTTGAAGGTTGGGTTTGTCCAGGGCCAGTCTTCAGATACAACTACATAGTTTTCGTACTTTGAAGTGGTTTTTGCTCCTCTCATTATCGCAAGCGGAATATTGTAAGTCTTCGCTTTTCCATCCAGGGTAGTTACTACAATATCGAGGGGCATGGGCATATCACCAAACCTCTGCAGGTGGAGTCGAGTAGTTTTTTTATCGCATACCGTTATGCTATCTATTCCGTAGTCGATATAATTGGTGGTTCCAATAAACTGCTCCAAGTACCAGTCTAATTCCAATCCCGATACTTGTTCCGCAACTCGTTTAAAATCATTGGGATTTGGGTGTTTAAATTTCCATTGATTGTAGTATTCAATCATTGTTTTTTCAAAATCTTTGTTCCCCAAAATATACTCCAGCTGATCCAAGAATACCTCTCCCTTGGAGTACACAGAAATTCCGTAAGTTCTGTTTTTCTTGTAATGATCGGCATGAGTAGTGAGCGGCTCTTGCTCGTTTTTCAACACCAAAAAGTGATAGTTTCTGTGGGCTCCTAAATGAGGATTTAAGGCGTTTTTTCCATAAACATGGTCCATCGCATCATGTTGTGCATACGAGGTAAATCCTTCATCCATCCAGGGGTACTTAGACTCGTTTGTGGCCATCATTCCTTGATACCAGCTGTGAAGACCTTCGTGGATAATTACACTTACCAATCCTCCAAAAGACCCGTGAGCCGTTATTAAAGTAGCCATCGGGTACTCCATTCCACCGTCACCACCTTGGATAATTGAATATTCGCTGTAGGGATATTCGCCATACTTTTTATTCACGTACTCAAATGCTTTTACTGCATATTCTTGACAGTTTTCCCAATTCTCAATCAAAGTATCTGTTTGGTAAAAGAAATGGAGCCTTGTTCCGTTGCTCAATGTTTGGATATCGTGCTTATAATCTGGATCTGCGGCCCAAGCAAAATCATGCACATTTTTCGCAACGAAGTGCCAAGATAATTTCCCTTGTTTGTTTACTTTTTCTGTCACTTTTTCTGAGGTATAGCCCTTCCCAATTTCGGTTGGATTTTGTAGTACTCCCGTTCCCCCAATTGTGTATTTTTTGTCAAGGTGAATGGTCACATCAAAATCGCCCCAAACTCCATGAAACTCTCTTCCAACATAGGGATTGGCATGCCACCCTTCGTAATCATATTCACACATTTTAGGATACCATTGGGTCATTGAATAGTCAATGCCTTCCGCACTATTTCTTCCACTTCTTCTAATCTGAATGGGTACTTGTGCCTCAAAATCCATTTCGAATCTTGCCGATTCGCCTGGCTTTATCGAACTCGGCAACGTAACTTCCAGGATCGTTCCAACAACTTTAAAAGAAGTCTCTTTTCCATTAAAGGTTAATGAATTAATTTTTTGATAGCCAATTTCGTTAGGTTTTAGCTTAGAAATGCGGTCGCCCACTCTTCTATCAGGATCTACGATGGTAAGCGAACGAACGTCCATCACGCTACCTGGCTGAAAAGCATTAAAATAAAGATGAAAAAATACCTTGTTTAGTTCGTCAGGCGAATTATTGGTGTACACCAAAGTTTGTTTTCCTTTGTATTGATGGTTTTGATCGTTGAAATCGATATCCATTTTGTAGTCAACCCTTTGCTGCCAATAGCATTGGCTGTAATTTGTTGCTCCAGTAAAAATGAATAGAAGAAAAAATAATGGTTTCATGTGTTTTGTATTTGGATTGCCAAAATACCAATTTTTCTGTCAAAAAAGAAAGCTTAGAATCAATAATTGGAAGAAATAAATTAGTAACTTTGGGTAAAATCAGCAAACCCTATGAAACATTTAAAAACTGGAGATAAAGCTCCCGATTTTAGCACTCAAGATCACAACGGAAACCCCATAAAACTCTCCGATTTTAAAGGAAACAAACTTGTTTTGTACTTCTACCCAAAAGACAACACTCCAGGGTGTACAGCACAGGCTTGTAATTTAACGAATAATTATGATTCTTTGTTATCTAGCGGATACAAAGTTTTAGGAGTAAGCGCAGATTCAGCAAAGTCTCACCAAAAATTTGCTGAGAAATACGATTTGCCTTTTCCATTATTGATGGACGAGGAGAAAACTATTATAAAAGATTATGGAGTGTGGGGAGAAAAGAAATTTATGGGAAAGGTATACGATGGAATACATCGAATGACCTTTGTGATAGATGAAAATGGAAACATTGAAGAGATTATTGAAAAAGTAAAAACGAAAGATCATACTGCCCAGATTTTGGGAAAATAGAAGCTAAAAGATCAAAAGAGATAGGTTGTTCTGAAAAAACCAAAGAAGGGCCTAAATCTCTACGAAGAGATGGTTTCGAAAAGAAAACGACATTATACACAAAAGGACATAGAAAATGGCAACAAAAACAAAAGAGGTAAACAGCGATAAATTAAAAGCTCTGCAAGCAACCATGGAGAGAATGGATAAGCAGTATGGGAAAGGAGCAGTCATGAAATTAGGTGATAGAGCAGTGGCAGATGTAGAGGTAATTCCCTCTGGATCGCTTACCCTCGACATGGCTTTGGGTGTGAAAGGATATCCTAAAGGAAGAATTATCGAAATTTACGGACCTGAATCTTCAGGAAAAACTACCTTAACTATTCATGCAATAGCTGAGTGTCAAAAGCAGGGAGGAATCTGTGCCTTTATTGATGCGGAGCATGCTTTTGATGCGATATATGCCAAAGCACTGGGAGTGGATGTAGACAACTTGATTATTTCTCAGCCAGACAATGGAGAACAGGCACTCGAAATAGCAGATAATTTAATTCGATCGGGGGCGATTGATTTGATTATTGTAGATTCAGTAGCAGCACTAACTCCAAAAGCAGAGATTGAAGGTGAAATGGGAGATTCTCAAATGGGATTGCAAGCAAGACTCATGTCTAAAGCATTGAGAAAATTAACCGCTTCTATCAGTAAAGCTCATACATGCTGTATTTTTATTAATCAATTGAGAGAGAAAATCGGGGTGATGTTTGGAAACCCAGAAACTACTTCTGGAGGAAATGCATTGAAATTTTATTCTTCAATCCGATTAGACATAAGAAGATCTACTCAAATAAAAGGGGGAGAAGATGTTACTGGAAACAGAACAAGAGTAAAAGTAGTGAAGAATAAAGTAGCTCCTCCATTCAGAAAAGCGGAGTTTGACATCATGTACGGGCAAGGAATATCTAAAACAGGTGAAATCTTAGACATAGCCGTAGATAAAAACATAGTGAAAAAGAGTGGTTCTTGGTTTAGTTATGGAGATACAAAGCTAGGTCAAGGTAGAGATGCCGTGAAAGAATTAATAGGAGATAATCCTGAATTAATGGAAGAATTAGAGAAGAAAATATATGAATTATTAGCTGAGGAGTCAGCATAATTGATGGTTTAAATTGTGTAAAAATGCTCCTTTTTAAGGGGCATTTTTTGCTCACCATTGATTGAAAAAAGGTAGTATTGAAAATGAAAAAAATTATAGTTCTCTTAGTAAGTGTATGCGCAGTGTTTTCTTGCCACGAAAACACCCCCAATTCTAGTCCACAAGAAATTGAGATGATTCAGCCTCAGGAAAATCAGAAAGACAAGAGGTTGGCAGAAATTAATCAACTGATTATCGATCAGCCAAATTCTGAACAAGGGTATTATCAATTGGCCAAATTCCATCTAGAGAATCAACAACCAGAAGAAGCTTTAAAACAAATTAATAGAGCAATGAAAATTGCACCCAAAGATCCTAATATCAACTTTGTGAAGGCAATGTCTTATTTGCGGATAAACAAAATAGAGCAAGGATTGCCTTTCCTGGAAAGAACAGTAGAATTGGATAGTAATCACATTGAGGGCATGCTGGAATTGGCCTATTATTATTTGGCTGGAAAGAATTATGAACCTTCTTTGAGCTTAATAAACCGAGCTATCAGTCAGAACATGTATTTGGCTAAGCCCTATTACTTAAAAGGAATGTGGTACGAAATGCAAGACCAAAATAAACTAGCTATTTCATCTTACCAAACTGCCGTGGAAAGAGATCCTAATTATTACAATGCCTATTTGGCCTTGGGTTCTATTCATAATAAAATGGATAATCCGTTGGCCATTCAGTACTTTAACTCAGCGATTGCCACCTGGCCAGAAAGTATAGAAGCTTGGCGACTAAAAGGGATGAGTCATTATGAACATGAAGAGTATGAAGAAGCTATTATTTGTTTTGATACGATACTTCATTTTGATTCTACGTTTGAAGTGTCTTACTTCGATATTGGTCGTACACTTATTAATTTGTGTTACGACAACAATCCAAAGGCAACAAATGACTCTCTCTTGGATCTAGCTATTCAAAACTTTGATAAAGCCCTAAATCTGAACATTAACTACGTCCCTGCAAAGTACAACAGAGCGCTGTGCTACGAAACAAAAGGAAACGTGGCATTGGCAAAATCTGAATATAAAGCCATCTTGAAATTGGAAGCGAATTACGAACCCGCAATCAGTGCTTTAAACAGATTAGATCAAAGGAATTAAAGTTTGATAAACTTGATTGTTGCGGTGTTGTTTCCTTCCGAAATAACGAGAAAATAAGCTCCTCTCATTAATTGTGAAACATCAATTCGGGAAGAATGAACCGAAAGCGGAAGTATTCGTCCAGAAAGATCAATAGCGATTACTTCCCCTCTAAAATCATCAACATTTCCTATCGTTAGTTCATCTCCTGAGGTTGGATTTGGGTATAAAATTGGGTCAAAACCATGTTCGTTTTCCGAGAGTTGTGTTGGGTTTAGGTATTCCACATCCAAAAAAGGCTTTTTGAGCGAGTCTCCCGTAGAGAAATAGAGCATACTCCCATCCGTACTATCCAACATTGAGATTCTGAATTGAGTGGTACCCGAACTGCTAATATGTGGTAACAAGCTGGCAGGAACTCTAATTCTCATCCAATAGCCATTGTCACTTACAGTTCCATACACACAGGCGGTATCCATCCTGCTACTCGTTGAACTGTAATCGCCAAAATCGAGCGTAGGACCGCTACCAAAAAAACCATCTTTCACTTCCAGCACTACTTTCGAAAATGAGGGGAGTGTTCCAGTTTGATTGTCTCGGTGAAGAAACAAATCTGCTCGATGGATCAGGCTCGTGCCAGAAATTCCCGAACTATTGAAGCTAAGAATTCCTTTCGAATTACCAATGGTTAAATTATTACCCAAAGCAATATTTCCGCCCGAAATTACTGAATTTGAAGAGATTCCACCGTCTTTTTGATTTCCATCAGAAGGAGTTGAAAAATCAACTTTTCCTCGTAAGTAATTCCAATAATAACTTTCAAAATGATAGGTGTAAAATTCATCAAATCCTTCGCTACTCAGATGAAAACAATCTTGAAACAAAATGTAATCATTCATCCTAAATTTTGGCGTAGGATAATCCATTCTTCCTCCAGGAAAAGGAACCGAAAAGGGAGGATAAGTTCCACCAGGCGAAATTCCTAAGGGCGAGGTTTGTCCGTGCAGGTATTGCATCAACCCTAGCGCATTGTTGTACGTCACTTGGCTGTTTGTATTTGCCAACTCGCTATACTTGACAGAGGCTCTGGTTAGTAATTTATTCATTTCTACAAAATCTGGCTGCCCCATTCCATTCCATCTCGAGTAAAAGAAGTGAAGGGCAGGAAACGAATAAGTTTGTATTACTTCTCCAAAATTGGCAAAATCATATCCGGGGATAAATATTTTGAGGGTAGGTTTTAAGGCCAATAAGTAATCAATGATGCTATCTACTCGACCCAAGGTGGCATCTAGCAAAGAATCAGTTGTGAGTGAATCCATCGAATTGTTCCAAGTATCGAGCATGTCATTTCCTCCAATACTCAAATTCACAACTTCTATTGTCGGATTGGAGATGATGGCCGATTGCACGGCTGCTTTTCCGGATGGAGTTAAAAAATCTGCTGTAACAGCTCCGTTAATAGATAGGTCTGTCGTGTTGCTGAACATTCCTATGTTGGTGAAGCCAAACCGGTCGAGGTTTTTTGGAAAAGAACCAAATCCCACAGGAAAGTTTGACCAACTATCGCCAATCATGAGTATGCGATTTGTAACTGTATTGCAAGTTGTTTGGGCGAAAGACTGAGAAAAACTGAGACAGAATATAAAAAATAGAATCCTCTTCATGGTGGTTCATTTAGTGTTAGATAGTGGCTTAAAGATAAATAAACCGATTAAATCTGTATTTTTTTTATTTGATTCGATAAATAAGTTAGGATTTACAATCATTTTCGGTAAATTCAGTTTTAAAATTTTATTCCATGAAGAAGTTAGGACTAATTGTTTTCGTTGCTGCATTTTTATTTTTTGTTCTCTCTCTCTCTATGGGGAAATATAGTATCTCTCAAGACTCTGTGACCCGAAGTTTCCCTAAGAGAAGTGAACTAATCTTCTCAACGGACACATACAAAACATTAAAGGGAAAGGAATTCGGCAACCAGTTTGTTTTTGTATCTGAGCTAAAGAAAATGCTCAATGAGTCAAATGCACAAGTCTTGGCGGATAAAGGAATAACCGAAGAAGATATTTCGAACTTGGTGTACCATGCCAACTTTGATGGTAACCTTAGGTTTAGCCAAGAGGTAATTGACTTAGCTTTTCCAGAACCAACCCCGCTCGATTCGGCCAAAAATAAAATGATAGCAAATAATCTGAACTGGTTATTTGGTCGCGAAATTAAGGACAACGAAGAGCTCTCAACTTTACTCATAGAAAAACAAGAGGACATTAATAATTCCATTTTGGCAAGTAATGGATTTGAGACCAGTAAGTTTGGCGAGTACTTGTTTCCGCTGACAAAAAATGCCACTAGTGGATTAGTTTCTTCTTACCCATGGTGGTTCTTTTTCTTTTCTTTGATTCTTTCCTCTCTGGGTGTTTTGGTGTATGTGTTACCCGATTTGAAAAAATATCCAGGAATAAAAAATGATGGGATTTATAAAAACAGCGCCACCAACAGAGGATGGATTGGAGTCATTGTTGGGTCATTTTTAATTACGTTTTACATCTTACTCTATTGGTTTCCTTATTACATTACTACTTGGATTGTGATGGTAGAACCATTGAAAAAAGCATTAAGTGGTGGCGAGGCATCTCAATGGTTTTTGTATGGATTAATGTATACGTTGGCAATGCTCGTAATGGGTGTCCGTATGCTTATCAAATATCGACACAATAAATATCAAATTTTTCGTACCATCTCGGTGATGTTTTTTCAATTGGGGTTTGCTTTTTTGATTCCCGAAATACTTGTAAAATTAAATCAGCCTGAATTTAATTTTGCAAATATGTGGCCTTTGGATTATGATTTCTTTTTCGAATGGAATTTAGAAAAGTTGCAAAATAGCGGAGGTTTAGGCTTGTTTATGCTGGTATGGGGAATTGCGTTGTTTGCAATTGGTGTCCCAATTTTTGTATATTTTTTCGGAAAAAGATGGTATTGCTCGTGGGTGTGCGGATGTGGAGGCCTTGCCGAAACTTTGGGAGATCCTTACCGTCAGCTCTCGAACAAAACTCTCAAAGCTTGGAAAATAGAAAGATGGCTCATCCACAGCGTACTCGTATTTGCAGTGGTTATGACTGGCTTGGTCCTTTACACCTACTTTTCTGGGCAAAGTCAAGTCCTTGGGTTTAATTCTTTCAACGTCCGTAAAACCTATGGATTTTTAATTGGTTCAGTATTTTCAGGAGTGGTTGGAACAGGGTTTTATCCCTTATTAGGAAACAGAAGTTGGTGTAGATTTGGCTGTCCGTTAGCTGCCTATTTGGGACTCGTGCAGAGGTTTAAATCTCGTTTTAGAATTACCACCAATGGAGGCCAATGTATTTCTTGTGGAAACTGCTCTACCTATTGCGAAATGGGAATAGATGTTAGAGCTTATGCTCAAAAAGGACAAAACATTGTGCGTTCTTCTTGTGTGGGTTGTGGGGTTTGTAGCGCAGTGTGCCCAAGAGGTGTACTCAAATTAGAAAATGGACCAACCGAAAATAGAGTAGAGGATTTACCAATTATTCTTGGGAACGATGGTATTGCCAAATTGAATGAAAATATGAGGTAATTCGATTATTTGTGGAAAGAGGAAATCCCAGTTTTACCAAAAAATTACACCATGAGTATTTTTCAAAAAGGGAAGCTATTAGTGTAGTAGCCAAAACAAGTAATTCTAACAAAAGAATTACTTAACTTTGTCGTTCAAAGCAAAAAGTCATGTCAAAAACAGTCGTAGTGGGATTATCTGGAGGAGTAGATTCCAGTGTTGCAGCGCATTTATTAATTGAGCAAGGATATAATGTTATTGGGCTATTTATGAAAAATTGGCACGATGAGACTGTGGTAATCAATAACGAGTGTCCGTGGATTGATGATAGCAACGATGCCTTGGCGATTGCTGAGCAACTTAACATTCCCTTCCAGACCTTGGATTTAAGTGCCGAATACAAAGAGCGGATAGTGGATTACATGTTTGCCGAATATCAAGCAGGAAGGACTCCGAATCCTGATGTACTATGCAACAGAGAAATTAAGTTTGATGTCTTTTTGGAAGCGGCTCTCAAATTGGGTGCAGACTTCGTAGCTACTGGACACTACTGCCGAAAAAGTTCTGAAGTAATAGAAGGCGAAGAAATTCATAAACTGTTGGCAGGGAAGGATGACAACAAAGACCAAAGTTATTTTTTATGTCAGCTAAATCAATTTCAATTATCCAAAGCGTTATTTCCTGTAGGAGAATTACAAAAAAGTGAAGTAAGAGACATTGCTCGAGCTCAAAACCTTATTACTGCCAATAAAAAAGACTCACAAGGATTATGTTTTGTGGGTAAAATAAAATTACCTGATTTTTTGCAACAACAGTTGGAACCAAAAAAAGGAAGAATTATTGAGCTGCCCGAAGACTTTTCGGAGTATAAAGACTATGCTGAAAAAACTGCCATAGAGGAATTGGCAGCTCCTTTTCAATACAGCCCCACTGACGGAAAAGACAAAGGAGAGCATCAGGGTGCTCATTACTTTACAGTAGGTCAACGAAAAGGTTTAGGGGTAGGTGGTACACCGTTGCCGCTTTTTGTTATCGGTACAGACGTAGCAGAAAATATTGTATACGTGGGTCAGGGCGATCATCATCCGGGTCTTTACCGAAAAGCATTGAAAGTAAATCAATCAGAAATCCATTGGATAAGAAAAGATTTAGCCTTAAAACCAAATGAAGAACTTCAATGCGAAGTGAGAATTAGGTATAGACAAGAATTGGAGCAAGCGACTCTTTTTCAAACCGAAACAGGGTTGTTTATTCGGTTCCAGAACCCACAAAGAGGAATTACCTCTGGACAGTTTGCCGCTTGGTATATCAATGAAGAATTATTGGGCTCAGGGGTGATTTCCTAACTTTAGTTTGGATAAAAAAACCCGTGAAAGTCACGAGGTTTTTCAGTAATTTATTCTTTGATAAATTTTGCGTTCCCAACAACCGACTCGGTTTCTACTCGCAAGAAATACACCCCTTTCGGTAACTCTTGAATTTCCATTCGGTTTCCTTTTGGGTTTTCTTTGGAAAGAATCATTTTTCCTGAAACATCAAAAATAGTTGCCTTGGTAACAGGATCCTTGCTTTCTATTGTGATGAAATCCAAGGCAGGATTAGGAAAAATTGAAACCGAAAGAACTTCTTTTTCATCGATTCCACTCGTTGGATTACTTGCATATCGAGTCATCCAAACTATCTGCCCTGTAAGACTTCCGCTTGCATCAATGTCATAAGAAATCAATGGGTATTTTGCGTTTGTTGCGTCCGACCAATACTGGTGGCTATAAGCAGTGTCATTTTGAGTAAGAATAGGTGAAGGGTTCCAAAATCCAGATATTTTTGCATACACCAAAGAAGTAGTTCTTCGCTCTAAATTTTGACGAATACAAGAAAAAATTCCCATTGGTGTAGTAAGTGTTCCACTTGCATCAAAATTTGAGATAATGTTGGTGGTGCTATTCACTCGAATAGAATCTGCAGCTGGGAAACCGGCATCAGCACCAGAAACCACAGTTTGGGTCATGGCTACATCGGTAAAAGTACTGCCGTAAGTGCTTGGAAACTCAATGACAGTCTCAGGGTTTTGCGAGGCAACGCAAATGCTTCCGTTTGATAGCCCTAAAAGTTGCAAGGAAGAAGAAGATTTCTCCAAAAAACCAAAATTTGTGTCTTGTGCAAACTTATAGCTCGCACTGCTAAAGCTAGTTGAGGCACAAGAAATAGTGTTTGGATTTGAAAATACGATTGTATCCCTTCCGTTGGCTAACAAAGTTCCAAAATTCCAAGTATTTCCGGTTCCTGCGGTTCCAATATTAACCGAAGGCGAAACGTCAATCGCATTGAATACCGTATCTCCCAAATTTACAATATTAGCAGAGGTAATAGTTTGTGAAATACTCGTTGTCACCAAAAGAAATGAACCGAATATTATCATTAATTTTTTCATGTTGCTGCTGATTTTAGTTTGGTTAAAAGTAGAAGAAATTTTTTGTTTACTCGCTTTCTTAACAAATATTTCGTCTCTTTTCTCAGTACGATTCAAAACTCAGGAAGTTGTTTATTGCG
>JALRIS010000081.1 GCA_023255335.1 Flavobacteriales bacterium
ACGGACAAACGGTGAATTGGATTCTTAAAAAATCCAAAGAAAAAAATGCCTGCATTCTTGGTTCGGTAATCATAAAGGAAAACGGGAATTATTACAACAGGATGTTGATTGCAAAACCTGATGGCAATTTATTGACCTACGACAAACGCCATTTATTTACTTTTGCGGGCGAGCACCATCATTTTTCGGCTGGCAAGTCACAAGTAGTTTTTGAGTGGAAAGGATGGAACATTTGTCCCTTGATTTGTTATGACTTGCGATTCCCTGTTTGGAGTAGGAATACTAATCAAACTGACTTGTATATTTATGTAGCCAACTGGCCAGAAGTTCGTCAAAAACCTTGGAGTAATTTATTGGTAGCTCGCGCCATCGAAAATGTGAGTTATGTAGTTGGTGTAAACCGAGTTGGAGTGGATGGAACCGAAAAATGTTACTCGGGAAATTCGTCAATTATCGATTTCAAAGGAGATGAAATTTCGAACTTTGCCCCACATAAAAATGAAACAGAAATTCATGAGTTGAATAAGCAAGATTTACTTGATTTTAGAGGGAGATTTCCTACTTTGGAGGATGGGGATGGGTTCAATATTATCTTGTAACACATTTTTCTTTGTTGCTCATTGTTATCCCAAACTCGACTTGGAGTCTTGTATTTTTCCATTCTAACGTTACTCTTTAGATTCTGAATCAAGTTCAGATTGACTGATTGAAATCCCATCCCATTCTTCCCTATGGGAAGAGAAAATTCTCGTTGTAACTTAAAAATTGAATTATCTTTTAACCTGAATCATTGTCATTCCAAGCTCGACTTGGAATCTGGTGTTTTGACACTCAAACGTAAATATTTAGATTCCGGCTCGGAAGTCGGAATGACTGATAAAAAAAAGGACAACTGAAAAAACCTAAAAATTCATCGTCAACCCAATTCGTTTTCTTACCTCATCAACTTCGAGCACTTTCACTTTTACGTGCTGATGCAATTTGACTTTATCTGCTGGGTTAGAAATGTATTCGTCACATATATTGGAAATATGAACCAATCCAATTTCTTTTATTCCTATATCCACAAAACAACCAAAATTGGTCACATTAGTCACAATTCCGTTCAGTTCCATTCCGGGTTTTACATCTGCGATGATTCTCAAACTCTCTTCAAACTCAAGCATTTTTGCATTTTCGCGCGGGTCTTGACTTGGCTTTTTTAGTTCAGCAACTATATCTTTCAGAGTCGCCATTCCTGTGTTGGAATCTTGATAATTAGTTAATTGTATCGAATTTATCAATTCCTCATTTCCAATTAGTTCCTTCACAGTTACTTTCAAATCCTTTGCCATTTTCTCCACTACTTTGTAACTCTCGGGATGCACTGCCGAATTATCCAACGGATTTTTAGCTCCAGAAATTCTTAAAAAAGCTGCCGATTGTTCGTAAGCCTTCTCCCCCATTCTCTTCACTTTTTTGAGTTGATTTCGAGAACTAAAATCTCCATTTTCTTTTCGATAATCCACTACATTTTGGGCTGTAGTTTCGCCCAATCCCGATACATATTGCAACAAATATTTGCTAGCCGTGTTTACATTTACCCCAATTTTGTTCACACAACTTATCACCACATCGTCTAGGGAGTTTTTGAGCAACGTCTGATTTACATCGTGTTGATATTGCCCTACTCCTACTGACTTTGGGTCAATTTTTACCAATTCTGCCAAGGGATCCATCAATCGCCTACCGATGGAAACTGCTCCACGAACCGTGACATCATAGTGTGGAAATTCCTCCCGAGCGACTTTACTCGCACTGTAAATACTGGCTCCATCTTCGCTCACCATAAATACTTGTAACTTTCTGTCAAACTTCAATCGCTTGATAAAATATTCTGTCTCTCGGCTAGCCGTTCCGTTTCCAATAGCAATCACTTCTATTTTGTATCGTTCCACCATCGACACTATTTTTTTGCTGGCCATGGCTGTATCTTTCTGCGGTGGGTGCGGAAAGATATTTTCGTTGTGAATTAATTCCCCGTTTTCGTTCAAACACACCACTTTGCATCCTGATTTAAACCCTGGATCGAGCGCCAAAATTCGTTTTTGACCCACAGGAGAAGTGAGCAATAATTGTTTCAAGTTTTCTGAAAAGACGGTAATTGCCTGAATATCTGCTACCTCTTTCAGCGCATTCCTGTGTTCCGTTTCTATCGAAGGTTTCAACAGTCGTTTGTAGGCATCATTGATCGCCAACTCCACTTGCTCCGAAGATTCGTTGTAGCCATACTTCAGTTTCTCGGTTAGTTTTTCCAATACATATTCCACCTCAGGTTCTATTTTCAACCGAATTATTCCCTCTTTTTCTGCTCTAAATAAAGCTAGCGTTCTATGCGATTTCAATTTGTGAGTGGGTTCCGAATAATCAAAATAATCTTTGAATTTCTCGCCTTCCTCTTCCTTTCCTTTTATTACTTTGGCCTGTGCCACTCCTTGTTTTTCAAAGGCTTTTCGCACGATGTTTCTCACCGAAACTCGTTCGTTTATCCATTCTGCCACAATGTATCTGGCACCTTCCAAGGCTTTTTCGGTTGAGTCTATTTTTCCCTTTACAAATCGCGAAGCTGCTCTTTCCACATCTTCTTCACGTTGAGCCGTAATGATTTTGGCCAAAGGTTCCAATCCATGTTCTCGAGCTTCGCTGGCTTTTGTTTTTCTCTTTTTCTTAAAAGGTAAATAAATGTCTTCCAACTCAGTAAGAGAAGTAGATTTTTCTAACAAACCTCTTATTTCGTCTGTCAACAATTCTTGCTCGTCAATTGCTTTGAGTATCGTTTGTTTTCTTTTTTCGAGCTCTTTTTGTTTTTCTAGTCCATTTTTTATTGCCAAAATTTGTAATTCGTCCAGTCCGCCAGTTTGTTCCTTTCGGTAACGAGAAATAAAAGGCACAGTTCCACCCTCTTCTAATAGTTGAATAGTTTTAGAAACTTGTTTTACTGGAATGTTTAGTTCTTTGGAAAGTTGTTCAATTTGATTCATTTCTTGATGTTATTTATTCCTCCTTTGAGAAAGATTAGGTGGATGACTACTCCTCTGAAAATTCACTCCAATAATCCCTTCGAGGAAATAAGCAAACCCAAAAAATTGGGTTATTAATTCGTTATTATGATTTCAAAATACAATTGGCACTCAAATTTAACCTATTTTCAAAGTATGAAAAAATTAATCGCCCGAATAGTATTTTGGATTACTAGCTGGAAAACCGAAATAAAAGATCTTGAAGTAGCCAAAAGAAGTGTGATGATTGCCGCTCCACACACCTCAAATTGGGATTTGGTGTACATGATGGGTGTGTTGTGGATGCACGAAATCCCAGTAAAGTTTTTTATCAAAGACAGCTATACCAAAGGACTACACGGAGGTTATTTTAGGTGGTTGGGTGGAATTGGAGTAAACCGAAAAGAAGCTGGAAATAGGGTGGAAACTGCTGCTAACTTATTTGAGAAAGAAAAAGAATTGATCATCATCATCCCACCTGAAGGAACAAGAAAAAGAGTGGATAAATGGAAAAAAGGGTTTTACTATATTGCTCAAAAAGCGAACGTGCCTGTTTCATTTGGATTCCTTGATTACATAGAAAAGATAGGCGGAGTTGGAGGATATATTCACCTTTCGGAATCCTTCGAGAACGATATGGAAAAAATCCAAGCTTTTTATAAAACCAAAACGGGGAAATTTCCTGAGTTATATAATGAGGAGATTTATTGAGTTAGTTGGATAATTGACCATAAATCTCAATCTCCTTGTCTGTATTAATTGTAGATTAAAATCATGTAAACAACTTATTCCAAAGCCTAATTCGTTTTGAATTACCAACATTAATTTACTGTTTTTGGATATCAAAATTATAAATCAAACACTAAAAAACGATGAAATACATTTTTTACACTATTTAAACTCTTTCTTTTTTAGCTTCTTGCGGAGGTGAATCTACTGCTACAGAAAGTAGCATCGACATGGAGCAAACTACAGCAGATTCTCAAGAAGAAATCGCACAAGAAGACAGTCACTTTATGGTAGGTTCTTGGCGAGCCGATGCTGCTGATGCTGGAGTAGAAATCTTGATGGAAATAAAAGAAGATGGAACATTTGCTCAAAGCATGGCAGGACAAAACCAAGAAGGAACTTGGACAGCCATAGCGAAAACCAAATAAAAATTGAATCTGAAAATGTGAAAAATGGCCAGACATGGAAAATTACTGAAAAAGGTGACAATGAAATGAAAGTTGTTTTTTCGGTGAAAGATGGTTTTTCAAAACAAGCTATTTTGTTCAAAAAGCAATAAACTCGAATCTACTTTACACAAAAAAGGCATTCACTAGTGAATGCTTTTTTCGTTTATAATGGTTAGGTTGAAATTCCACTTCCAATAAGAAGTGAACCTAGACTTTGTTGTATTTTTTTTATTCAACAATCGTTAGATTCCTGCCCTCGCAGGAATGACATTGAGAGAAATTGATTCTTTTTACTTAAGAAACTGAGCTCTCCCAACTTTCTGTGTAATCGTATCTTTAGAAATATCCCAACCTCGTGCAGGACAAAATTCTCTTCCATAAAAGATAATTTGCAAGTGCAGTTTGTTCCACAATTCTCTAGGAAAAAGCCGTTTGGCATCTTTTTCGGTTTGATCCACATTTTTGCCTGTGGTCATTCCCCAGCGGTACAATAATCGGTGAATGTGAGTATCTACCGGAAAAGCGGGAACATCAAATGCTTGTGCCATAACCACCGAAGCAGTTTTGTGCCCTACTCCTGGTAATTCTTCCAACTGCTCAAAACTAGCAGGAACTTCTCCGTTGTATTTGTCTATCAACATATGCGAAAGCACCGAAATAGCTTTTGATTTTCGGGGAGATAAGCCACAAGGTTTTATGATTTCTCGAATTTCTTCCACCGGAACATTTGCCATGTCAAAGGGATTGTTGGCTCGAGCAAAAAGTGCAGGAGTAATTTTGTTTACCCGCTCATCGGTGCATTGTGCAGAAAGCAACACGGCTATTAATAAGGTATAAGCATCAGTATGGTCAAGCGGAACTGGAACCTCCGGGTAAATGCGCTCTAGTTCGTCTATGATGAATTGTACTTTTTCGGCTTTGGTCATTTTGTAAATTGTTGAAGGATAAATTTAAGAATAAAATAGCGGAATTGTTCTCGTTCTGAATTCAATTTCTGCATTTGTTATCGATACATCCCGATGAAGAATCGGGACACTCGAACTAACAATCACGATGCTAAATTCTTCCAATCAACATTATTAGTTCTATTCTATTTAATTGAAGCTATCAGGCGAATTTACTTTGCATTTCGATACACTCACCTGAACTATACCAAATATCTCCGAGAAGAAATGTTCTCATAAAAAAAAGCCCTTGAAATTCTTCAAGGGCTTTTTACTAGTTGTTTACTATTAAGTATTAAGCAAGTACTTCAGATACCAATTTTGCGGCATCTTCTAGTTGCACTGCCGAATGAACTTTGAGTCCAGAAGCATCAATTAATTCTTTCGCTTCTACGGCATTGGTTCCTTGTAATCTTACGATAATTGGAATTTGGATGTCTCCGATGTTTTTGTAAGCATCAATTACACCTTGCGCTACTCTATCACATCGTACAATTCCTCCAAAGATATTTACCAACAACGCCTTTACGTTTGGATCTTTCATGATGATACGGAACGCTTTTTCTACTCTTGCTGCATCAGCAGTTCCACCTACATCAAGGAAGTTTGCAGGATCTCCTCCAGATAATTTAATGATATCCATTGTTGCCATAGCAAGTCCGGCTCCATTTACCATACAACCTACGTTTCCGTCCAGTTTTACGTAGTTCAATTCATGCTCAGATGCTTCTACTTCTGTTGGATCTTCTTCCGAAGTATCTCTCATTGCTGCGTAATCTTTGTGTCTGAACAATGCGTTTCCATCTAGCGATACTTTCGCATCTACAGCGATGATTTTGTCGTCCGAAGTTTTTAGTACAGGGTTAATTTCAAACATTTCAGAATCACTACCTTCGTAAGCTTTTACCAAAGCAAAAACGAATTTTGTCATTTCTTTCATTGCTTTTCCACTCAATCCTAAGTTAAACGCAATCTTTCTCGCTTGAAATCCTTGGATTCCTACTTTTGGATCTATTTCTTCGGTAAAAATCAAGTGTGGAGTTTCTTCTGCCACTGTCTCGATATCCATTCCACCTTCTGTAGAATACATGACCATGTTTCTTCCGGTAGCTCTGTTCAATAATACAGACATGTAAAATTCGCTTGGCTCAGAATCTCCAGGATAGTATACATCTTGTGCCACCAATACTTTGCTCACCAACTTACCTTCGGCAGAAGTTTGTGGGGTAATCAACATCATTCCTAAGATTTCATTCGAAATGCTCTTTACATCATCTAGGCTTTTGGCAAGTTTTACTCCTCCCCCTTTTCCTCTTCCTCCTGCATGGATTTGAGCTTTTATTACCCACCAATCAGTTCCTGTCTCAGCGTTTAATTTTTTTGCAGCCTCAACAGCTTCTTCAGGCGTGTTTGCCACAATTCCTTCTTGGATTGCTACACCGTAACTCTTTAATATTGATTTACCTTGGTATTCGTGTAAGTTCATTCTTAAAATTTTGGTTTTATGTGTCTCAAAGGTAAGATAAATTGAAATTAAAAAGAAAGAGATTGAAAGAATATTTGAGAGAAAAATGACGAAGATGGAATTCAGACGAAATTGATTAATTTTTCGCAATTTTAAGCTGTTTTTCACCGAAAAAAAGACAGAAAAAATTGATTTTTGAACAATTGTTGTACCTTTGAAGTTATGTTGTGAATTTTTCACAAAAGACAAAAACTATTTCAACTATGAATGCAGTAATTACTGGAGTTGCTGGTTACGTGCCAGATAAAATACTAACTAACAAAGATTTAGAAAAGCTAGTTGACACCAATGACGAATGGATAAAATCTCGTACTGGTATCGAAACTCGTCACATACTAGAGGACGGAAAAGGAACCTCCTACATGGGCGCAAAGGCGGTAGAGGATTTATTGAGCAAGACAAATACAAAACCAGAAGAAGTTGATCTACTTATATGTGCTACAGTTACACCTGATCATGTTTTCCCATCTACGGCTAACATTATTGGGGATATTGTAGGGGCAAAAAATGCCTGGAGTTTTGATGTAAATGCTGCCTGTTCTGGATTCTTGTATGCCTTGACCACGGGAAGCCAATTCATAGAAACAGGGAAATATAAAAAAGTAGTAGTAGTGGGCGGAGACAAAATGTCTTCCATTATAGATTATACAGACAGAACTACGTGCGTAATTTTTGGAGATGGAGCCGGAGCGGTAATGCTCGAAGCTACCGAGGAAAATGTAGGGATTAAAGACTCTATTTTGTATTCCGATGGAGCCGGAAAAAAACACCTATTTCAAAAATCTGGAGGATCTGTGAGTCCAGCGACTGAGGAAACAGTAAAAAATAGAGAACACTTTGTGTACCAAGAAGGTCAGCCTGTTTTTAAAGCTGCAGTGACAGGAATGGCAGATGTTTCTGCCGAAATAATGGAGAAGAACAACTTAACCTCAGAGGATGTTTCTTGGTTGGTTCCTCATCAGGCAAACTTGAGAATAATTGATGCGACTGCCCGAAGAATGGGATTGAGTACAGAAAAAGTAATGATAAATATCCAAAAATACGGAAATACCACTGCAGCAACCTTGCCTCTTTGCTTGGCAGACTGGGAGTCTCAATTAAAAAAAGGAGACAACCTTATTTTATCCACTTTTGGTGGAGGATTCACTTGGGGAGCTATGTTCTTGACCTGGGGATACGACTCAAATTAACGGAATTAACTAAAACTATTTCCACGAAACGGAAATAAATAAATATATTTGAACCTAAACAAAAACAAAAATATGAATCTTAACGAAATTCAAGACTTAATAAAATTTGTAGCCAAACAAAAGGTGACAGAAGTAGAAATTGAAAAAAAAGATTTTAAAATCACCATAAAGTCTCAAAAAGAGGAAATTCATGTAGCACATGTAGCTCCAGCTCCTGTAGCTGCACCAGCAGCTATTCAAGCTCCTGCGGCTGCACCGGCTCCTGCCCCTGCTGAACCAGCTCCAGCGAAAGAAGATACTTCAAACTACATCACTGTGAAATCTCCTATGATTGGAACTTTCTACAGATCTGCGAATCCAGAATCGGACCCATTCGTAAACGTTGGGGACTCCATCAAGCCTGGAGATGTATTGTGTATAGTAGAAGCAATGAAATTGTTCAATGAAATAGAAGCAGAAGTAAGCGGAAAAATTGTGAAAGTATTGGTTGACGATGCCTCACCTATTGAGTTCGACCAGCCTCTTTTCTTAGTTGAACCTTAATTAGTTTCAAGTATATAATTTACTTGTTATTTAATGCCAAAGGATTAACTCATATTCATTCGGGTAGCATACGTAAAAAAAGAATCTCTTGTCTCAGAGTACTTTTGACTACTCCTACCCCAGACTAAAGACTGAAAAAATGTTTAAAAAAATATTAGTAGCCAACAGAGGTGAAATTGCTTTGCGGATCATTAGAACCTGCAAAGAAATGGGAATCAAAACAGTAGCTGTTTACTCCACAGCTGACAAAGATAGTCAGCCAGTACGATTTGCAGATGAAGCTGTGTGTATTGGCCCTCCCTCGAGTACCGAATCTTACTTAAAAATATCAAATATTATCGCAGCTGCAGAAATTACCAATGCGGATGCAATTCATCCGGGTTATGGGTTTTTATCTGAGAATGCAAAATTCTCTAAAATCTGTGAAGATCACGGGATAAAATTTATCGGAGCTAGTGCCGAAATGATCGACAGAATGGGTGACAAAGCCTCTGCGAAAGCAACCATGCTCAAAGCGAAAGTCCCCTGTGTTCCAGGTTCTGCGGGAATCTTAAAGGATTTTGCGGAATGTAAGAAAACTGCCAAGGAAGTGGGATACCCAATTATGCTGAAAGCTACTGCCGGAGGTGGTGGAAAAGGTATGAGATTGGTATGGGAAGAAGAAAAGCTGGAAGAAGCTTGGAAATCGGCCCGTACGGAATCCAAAGCGGCCTTCGGGAATGATGGAATGTACATGGAAAAATTTGTGGAAGAGCCAAGGCACATCGAAATTCAGATTGCGAGTGATCAACACGGAAACCATTGTCATATGTCGGAAAGAGATTGTTCTATCCAACGAAGACACCAAAAATTGGTAGAAGAAACTCCTTCTCCTTTCATGACTCCTGCTCTCAGAAAAAAAATGGGAGAAGCGGCTATAAAAGCAGCAAAAGCAGCAAAATATGAAGGTGTAGGAACCGTGGAATTTTTGGTAGACAAACACCGAAATTTTTATTTCATGGAAATGAATACCCGAATCCAAGTAGAGCATACCATTACCGAAGAGGTTATTAATTTTGACCTAATTCGTGAGCAAATTAAAATTGCCGCTGGTCACAAAATATCTGGGAAAAATTATGAACCTCAGATGCACGCCATCCAGTGTAGAATTAATGCAGAAGATCCATTTAATGACTATCGTCCGAGTCCTGGAACAATAGGATATTACAATGAGCCAGGTGGTCATGGAATAAGAATAGATTCTCACGTGTATTCCGGATATACAATTTCACCTTATTACGACTCCATGATTGGAAAATTGATTACGGTTGCTCAAACGCGTGAAGAGGCAATCACTAAAATGGAGAGAGCTCTGGAAGAGTATTATGTCGAAGGAATTAAAACTACTATCCCTTTTCACAGACAATTAATGAAGCACCCAGACTTTAGAGCTGGAAACTTTACGACTAAATTTATGGAATCATTCGTGTTGGAAAACGAAAAAGAATCCTAACAAATAATTCAACCAAACAAAAAAGACTGAGATTTCTCTCAGTCTTTTTTTTGTTCATTAACTAGGATAGTTAGGCAGAAATTACCTCTTTCTTCGACTTTCGGTAAAGAAATGAATGAAAAATTTGTCTTTTGGCAAATCTGAATTGCTTATCACTATTCAAAAATTTAGCAAACAATTTTTCTGTTACCCCAAAATATTCGTAAGACGTCCCATCAGTAAAAGTTACTTCAAAAACATTCTTGTCATAGTTAAAATCAGCGATTTTTGAATGTGTTATTGTCGCCTTGTACTCTTCCAAGTTTGCCTCTTTGGTCTCTGGAGCGATACTCACTAAGAAATGGTACGCATCAATTATTTGAGAACTTTTTATTCCAGCTTCTTCTTTTTTCGACTCGTCTTGAAATTTGTCAGGATGCCATTCTTTTACCAAGTTTCGGTATTTCGTCTTTAAGTCCTTTAATACGAGTGGACCCTCTACTTCAAACACCTCTTTGTATTCCTTTATTCGCTTCATGCTTTTGTTTTTGGTTGTAGAATGCAAAGCTATTGATATATTCCTAGTTGTAACCAAGAATTATGAGAAATAATCTCTTAATGACAAAGAAAATTATCTTCAGTAACATCTTAAAAAAAACTCCCAATAAAACGAAGGACAATTACCAAAAAAGGAGGTGATTATTCGGTTCGAAAAACTCCCCTTATTTCATTAAATTCGAAATAATAATATTTCAGAATATGAATTTTATTTTCCTAGGTAATTTCACTAAATTCGCACTAATTATTTACAAAACTTCAAAACAAGCATATGGCATTTGATTTAGACATGATAAAGGAAGTTTACAGCAG
>JALRIS010000096.1 GCA_023255335.1 Flavobacteriales bacterium
ACTCCAATGGAGAAACGATAAATGCCAATGCCAATACGCAAGGAAAGAATATCATGGCGGTGGTGTTGGAGATTGACAAGCGTTAACCCCACATTTATTCAGAGTCATTCCGGCCTTCTAGCCGGAATCTTATCCATGGTACTATTTCTTGAAACTTCTCTTGGAGTTCCAGAAATAAATTCAGGATGACGAATGAAGAGTAAGAGGAATGGTTTATGTAACTTTGCGAAACAATTTTAACCTACTTTTCTAGCAATTTGAGAACAACAGAAATCTTTACCCATACTCTCACCTTAACTGAAATAGAAAGTATCTCGGAAAATTATGAGCAAGTGGTATTTCTCAATTCCAATAACGATAAATCTATTTCGTATGTGGCTTTGGGAAAAAAAGCTGAATTTCAACCCAAAGAAAATCAAGTTTTTGATGGATTAAAACAATTTGTAGACGAACACCAAGATTGGGTGTTTGGTTATTTAGGATATGACTTAAAAAATGAAGTAGAACCCTCTTTATCCTCAAAAAACAAAGACAAGTTGGAGTTTGAAACCGCTCACTTTTTTGTGCCCGAAATTGTGTGCGAATTATCCCCTGATTTCACTAAACTACATTTTCATAAAACGGAAGAAAAAGAGCAGTTTTTATCGTTTTTAGGGTTAAATAAACCAAAAACGAGCAAAAAAAGCCGAAAAATTACTTTTTCTCAAAGAATGAGCAAAGATAATTATGCCCAAAGATTTGAAGCCATAAAAGAACATATTCAGCAGGGCGATATTTATGAAATGAATTTTTGCCATGAGTTTTTTGCCGAAAATGCGGAGATAAACCCTTTTGAGACTTACACCAAATTAAACGAGTTAACTAATGCTCCGTTTTCTACTTTTTATAAAAACAGTGAGAAGTACATCTTGTGTGGAAGTCCGGAGCGATACTCCAAAAAAGAAGGAGATAAAATAATTACCCAACCCATAAAAGGAACGGCTAAAAGAGGGAAAACTAAGGAAGAAGACGAACAGATAAAACTGGAGCTTTCGCAAAATGAAAAAGAGAGAAGCGAGAATATTATGATAGTGGATTTGGTAAGAAATGATTTATCCAAAACCGCTAAAAGAGCTTCGGTAAAAGTAGAAGAGTTGTGCAAAGTATATTCTTTTGAAACGGTCCATCAGATGATTTCCACTGTAACCTCCGAAATTGACAAAACAACCCACCCTGTTGAGGTGCTACGAACTACTTTCCCAATGGGATCCATGACTGGAGCACCCAAAGTAGAAGCCATGAAAATAATTGAAGAATTAGAAACAACCAAGAGAGGAGTGTACTCTGGAGCAATAGGCTATTTTAAACCCAATCAAGATTTTGATTTTAATGTAGTAATCCGATCTTTGTTGTACAATGAAAAAATGAAGTATTTGTCATTTATGGTGGGTGGAGCCATTACAAATAAAGCAAATGCAGAAGATGAGTACAACGAAACTTTACTAAAGGCAGAAGCTATGATTATGAGTTTGAGTTGATATTTATAAAAAGAGAAAAGAGAATCTGAACAGTTCCGTAAATGGATTAAGATAAAAAAGCACAACCAGCAACCAGTTGAAAATGAACAAAAAAACGTTAAATAGCGAACTCGAAAGATTAACGATAGAGGAATTTAAATCGGAAGAAAAAACGCCCATCATTGTCTTGTTGGACAATATTAGGAGTTTAAATAACATTGGTTCGGTTTTTAGAACGGGAGATGCTTTTCGAATTGAGAAAATTTATCTGTGTGGGTACACAGCAACTCCTCCGAATAAAGATATTGCAAAAACAGCTTTGGGAGCAACCAAATCAGTAGATTGGGAACACCGCGAAGATATTAAAGAATTAATTCAGGAATTGAAACAAAATACAACTGAAGTCTACGCTATCGAGCAAGCCTCTAATTCCGTAATGCTGGATGAATTTCATCCCAAAAAGAAGGTAAAAACTGCAGTAATTTTCGGAAACGAAGTACAAGGAGTACAGCAAGAGGCGATTGACCTGTGCGATGGTGTTATTGAAATCCCTCAAATTGGCACCAAACATTCCTTGAATATTTCGGTTTCTAATGGAGTTGTGCTTTGGGATTTGTATGCTAAATTGAAGAAGTAAATTTTCATCAGTCACACTCAGTTTGATTCAGGATCTCACAAAGAATATTTCACTGTATTAAAAGTTGCGGCAACATTTAATTGAAATGAGATGCTGAGCTAAACTCAGCATGAGAGAACCCCATCAGTTCAAAATAAAAAACAACCAAAAACACACATAATATTGCTAAATACTTAGGAAAATGATATTTTCGTTAATTACTATTAAAATCAACTAAAACTATGTCATATTTATTTACTTCCGAATCGGTATCCGAAGGACATCCAGACAAGGTAGCTGACCAAATTTCAGATGCATTGATTGATAATTTTTTAGCCTTTGATAAAGATTCAAAAGTGGCTTGCGAAACGCTGGTAACAACAGGGCAAGTAGTGCTGGCTGGAGAAGTAAAATCTCAGACTTACCTCGATGTGCAAAAAATAGCACGAGACGTAATCAACAAAATAGGATACACCAAAAGTGACTATATGTTTGAAGGAAACTCTTGTGGAGTGTTTTCGGCAATTCACGAGCAGTCGCAAGACATAAACCAAGGAGTAGACAAAGCCAACAAAGAAGAGCAAGGTGCTGGAGACCAAGGAATGATGTTTGGGTATGCAACGGACGAAACCGACAATTACATGCCACTGGCACTTGAACTGTCGCACAGATTGTTGAAAGAATTGGCAGAATTGAGAAGAGAAAACAAAGACATCGATTACCTAAGACCAGACGCAAAGTCGCAGGTGACAATCGAATATTCGGATGATAATGTACCACAAAGAATAGACGCGATCGTAGTTTCTACTCAGCACGATGATTTTATCAAAACAGGAAACAAAAAAGAAGACGATGACAAGATGTTGGCAAAGATCAAATCTGACATCATAAATATTTTGATTCCGAGAGTCAAAGCTAAGTTGCCAGCCAACATCCAAGCATTGTTCACAGACGACATTACTTACCACATCAACCCAACGGGAACTTTCGTAATAGGAGGACCTCACGGAGATACAGGACTTACAGGAAGAAAAATAATCGTAGATACTTACGGTGGAAAAGGAGCACACGGAGGTGGAGCATTTTCTGGTAAAGACCCATCAAAGGTAGATAGATCGGGAGCTTACGCTACTCGTCATATCGCCAAAAACTTGGTAGCTGCAGGGTTGTGCAAAGAAGTATTGGTGCAGGTTTCGTACGCTATTGGAGTGGCAAAACCAACCAGTATCAATGTAGAAACTTACGGAACTTCCAATGTAAACATGACTGACGGAGAAATCTCTAAAAAAGTAGAGGAATTGTTTGACATGAGGCCTTACTTTATCGAACAAAGATTGAAACTAAGAACTCCTATCTACTCCGAAACAGCTGCTTACGGACACATGGGAAGAACTCCAGAAGTAAAAACAGTAACCTTTACCTCTCCAAATGGAGAAACAGTAAGCCAAGAAGTAGAAACTTTTACTTGGGAAAAATTGGATTACGTAGACAAAGTAAAAGCCGCTTTTGGGTTGTAAATTACCTTTAACATTGAATGATAGTTAATGACTGCTTTTTTGAGCAGTCATTTTTTTGGACACAATTAGTCTTCTTCTGCCATCCTGAACTAGTTTCAAAATCTACTGTTTTCCTCAGAATTTCATTGTTGATATAGGCAAGTGTGACACCAAAACCCCAGCACTTTAGTTTCCAAATCATACTTTGAGTTGACTTAGCACAAGAGTTTGGAACGACCACAGTTTTATTAATCCAAAATCAGAGAGAACAAACCCAATAATTTCCTTAATTTTGTACCCTAAAACATCGAAATACTATGGAAATTCCAGCAACATATAATTCGCAAGAAGTAGAAGATAAATGGTACGCCAAT
>JALRIS010000185.1 GCA_023255335.1 Flavobacteriales bacterium
AATTTCCCATCATTTTTATAATCATACACGGTAGGAGATGAAAACAACCCATAAGTGTAATTATCAATTACTGTATCAATAATGAAGGTCTGTCTTGGATTCGAAGGATTTATTCCGGTAAATTTAAAAATCCCACCTGATTGACCACCGCAGTATAAATAGGTTGTTCCGCTTTCTCTATAAAATTTGGGAGTTGCATATCCGGTCGAGGCACCATAAATATCCCAAATTTCATGAATTTCTACTCGTCCCATCGTGTCAGTAATTTTCTTGAAACTATAAGAAGAGGGAGTCCCTATGTTTTCGTAATAACGAATGCCGCCATTTACTTTTCCAATGATTAAATCTAAATCTGAATCGTTGTCATAATCGAAGAGTTGAGGGGACGAAAACTGACCTACATCAATGGTATCGCCCAGGTGGTCTTGGAATCTGGCACTTGTCAATACGAAGTTGGCTACATTTCCGGCACCTGCTGTGTTGGTAAAAAAATGAAGGTAACCTTCACTATTTCCCAAAATCATATCTTGATCTCCATCATTGTCAATGTCTCCAAAAGTTGGTTCAAGAGATTTTCCTAGTTTCAAAGTATCCAAAGAGTGGTAGTTATCTGTCACAAACTCAAAACTTGGTGCCGCAGCCGTTCCAATATTTTTGTAAAGAGAAATTTTACAATCATACACAATACTATCTCTATTGAAGTAACCGTAGTTGGAAACGATAATATCCATCAGTCCATCAGAATTGTAATCAAAAAACTCCGGAATTGCTTTGTCTCCCAAGTCAATATACTGATCTTGAAAAAGATTTTTTCGCTGAAAGTTAAAGATTGGAGATCGATTGGTTCCGGAATTCTTATAAAACCAAATTTGGTTGTAGTTCTCGGCAAGCTCTGTTGTGTTGGGCGATACAATTAAATCATTCAGACCATCATTGTCTACATCTTCTATGTAGGAAGCAGGAAACAACATCACATCAGCACAAGTGTCGTAAGAAGGATAGGCTGTGTCCTGAAAGGTGATACAAGAATTTTGATCTGGCAATAGCCCTCCATTTTGAGCCAGTACAAGATTGTTAAACGTTACGTCACCCAATAGCAAATCTGTCACGCTATCACCGTTGTTGTCAAAAGCGGTAATTGTAGAGCCAATGTGTCTTGAACTTCCTCCTATAGGTCTGCTCCCAGTTCCTATTGCTGGTTGGGTCCCTAGTTCTGCTCCCGGAACGTTGAAATTGCAAGTGTCATATAATTCTAGTTTGTTGGTACTGGTCCCAATTTCTAGAAAACATCCCCAGCAATAATTTCGTAGCTCAAAATCCAACGAATCACTGTTTCCCGTTCGTTCTACCGCAAAGTTTTTGTGATACTCGATAGAAACTCCCAACACCCCGAATGTCAATATATCTAAATCTCCATCTCCATTGACATCATAAATGGCAGGAATATCTTCGTTTGGGATATACAAAGGAATAATTCCTCCCGGATACTGAGGTCCAGCTACAGCATTCGAATAGAGCGAAAACTCCAATGATGAGCTCGAAATATTAGTTGAGACACTCACGTTTCCGCCTGATAAACAATAAAACACGTCTTTTTTTCCGTCATTGTTGTAGTCTCTCATCAACATCCAGCCTCGCGATTCGGGAAATTTTTGTTTGTAAACAGGAGCATATTTGTAGGAGACAATTCCTGTACCTCCCATATTTACTAAAGGCGTTACTTGTTTGTCGGCTCTGTCAAAAGCTATCAAGTCCTCTTTTCCGTCTAAATTTAAATCTACGCGCGAGAATTGAGGAGCATTAAATCCACCACACCAGGGCATTTCCATTACTTGCGAGTTTTTCGTTACCGTAAATTCCGAATTTGGTAAAAATGTAACTTGACTCAATAAGCTAGTGGAAAGAAATAACAATAAAAGTGGAGATATTCGGACAAATCTGAAGGACATAGAGTGTGTTTTTAACGGTTAGTTAAAAATAAGTAAAATCTCAGAGAAAGAGAGTTTTTTCTCATGAAGTAATGGATTTTGTTTATGAATCGTCAACGAGAAGAACCTTGCACAAATCCTATCGAATCCAAACTAATATTTGTATTTTTGGGACTCTAACTAACCTTATGAATGAATTTTTTCAGACTTTAAAATCGAAATTTTACCAAGGCGAAATGCATGTGCGACTGGTAATGGTAAATGTGGCTGTTTTTTTGATTCTCCTCGTTGGTGTGATTGTTACCCGTTCAGTATCGCCAAATTTCGATTTGGCACACTATTTTGCTGCCCCTTCAGAATTTTCGGAATTGCTCCTTCAGCCTTGGTCGCTTCTCACGTATATGTTTTCGCATTCGCTTACCAGTATTTGGCACATTGTATGGAACATGGTGTTGCTTTATTTTTCAGGAAATATATTTAGACATTATTTAGGAAATAAAAAAGTGTTGAGTGTTTATCTCGCTGGAGGATTGTTTGGGTATTTATTCTTTTTTCTGGGATATAATTTCATTCCTGCTTTTGTAGGAAATGGTATGTTGGTAGGAGCTTCAGCGGCAGTTTTAGCGATATTTGTTGCCATTGGCGTTGCAAAACCTACTATGGAATTAAAAATAATGTTTGTTCCTCAACCTGTGAAACTCATTTATGTTGTGGCTATTTTTGTGGTGTTGGATCTTATGAGACTCCAGTCAAGCATAGGAGTGGAAGGAGGTAATGTAGGAGGTTGGTTGGCTCATATGGGCGGAGCAGCTTTCGGAGCTTTTTATGGACATAAGATAAAGGAAGGCACAAATATTCTCAAAGGATTTGAAAAAGTATTGGATTCTTTATTTTCGCTGAAAGTTGGAAAAGTTTTCGACAAGAAAAAAAGAGCTCCTAAAATGAAAGTAAAGAAAGGAGGGAAGGTAGAGCGCGAAAAACGCACAGAAGGAAACAAAGAGAATGAGCTAGAAGCGATTTTGAATAAAGTAAAACAATCTGGATATAGTAGTTTAACCAAAGAGGAAAAAGAGTTGTTTTTTTCTCAAACAAAAAAGTAACATGAATTTTTTTAAAGTTTTATTGAGTTTTTTTGGATTTGGTACGAAACCCAAAATAAACTCACAGCAGGCAATTCCTCGTGATGATTATGAATACAACGAGCTGAAAAAGAAGAAAGAAAATCAATTGGATGCTATTCTCGAAAAAATAGCTGAAAAGGGAATAGAGAGCCTCACCAGAAGAGAAAAAGAGTTTTTGGACTCTCAATCAAACTAGAATAATATGACTATAAGTTTTTATAAATATCAAGGGACTGGCAATGATTTTGTGATGATTGACAACCGAAATTTAGCGCTGGACAAAACTGATATTTCCTTGGCAAAAAAGCTCTGCGACAGGAAATTTGGAATAGGTGCTGACGGACTAATT
>JALRIS010000186.1 GCA_023255335.1 Flavobacteriales bacterium
AATTTGATTCAGAATTCTATTCAAAAAGATGGAGTAGATGCCAATATTACAAAAAACTATAAAGACGAAACGTTTGTAATAAATGCAAAAGATACCCTTAATAACAATTTAGAAGATAAGGTACATATTTTACTCACAAAGATTCATAACATGCAAAAACCCAACATACTTATAATTTATACTGGAGGAACAATTGGAATGATAGAGGATTTTGAGTCTAAATCATTAAAGCCTTTTGATTTTGAAAGTATAGAAAAACAAGTCCCCGAATTGAAGAAAATAGGAGTAAAAATAGAAAGCTATTCCTTTTCTAAACCCATAGACTCCTCGGACATGGATTTGTCTCATTGGATTCAATTAGTAGAGGTAATCAACGAACAGTATACAAAATATGATGGATTTGTAATTCTTCATGGCTCCGATACTATGTCTTATACTGCTTCGGCTTTAAGTTTTATGCTCAAAGGACTTACTAAGCCCGTCATCCTTACCGGATCACAACTCCCGATTGGCACAATAAGAACGGACGGAAAAGAAAATCTTATAACTTCGATTGAAATTGCCGCTGCTCAAAAAAATAACAAACCACTGGTTCCAGAAGTTTGTATCTATTTTGAGTACAATCTATATCGAGGAAATCGCACGTCTAAAATCAACTCGGAGGACTTTGAGGCTTTTTATTCATTCAATTATCCTTATTTGGCGGAGGCAGGAGTTCATATCAAGTATAATGAACCTGCTATTCATTACAGAGACAAAGAAAAACTTGAATTGTTTACCCAACTAAACAACAATGTAGCCATCCTAAAACTATTTCCTGGAATTACAAAAGAAGTTGTGCAAGCAGTTTTTTCTATTCCCAATCTACAAGGAGTTGTATTAGAAACATATGGCTCAGGAAATGCTTCTTCTAAACCTTGGTTTCTGGAAGAATTAAAAAAAGCCAACCAAAAAGGAATTGTCCTATTTAATGTTACCCAGTGTGCTGCAGGAAGTGTGCTACAAGGAAAATATGAAACAAGTAGTGCTTTTGATAAGCTCGGAATAATATCGGGAAGGGACATTACTACCGAAGCTGCCATCACTAAAATGATGTACGTTCTTGGTAAATACGAAGATTCTTCCAAAATAAAAGAAAAATTAAATGAAAGCCTTGCTGGCGAAATGAGTGATTGATAAAATCGTATGAAAATAATTAGTTATCCGTTGTCAGTGCTTTTTGCCCTGGTATTCTTTCTTATTCTTGTTGTGTTTCATCCAATCCAATGGCTGGCCAATAATCTTTTTGGGTACAAAGCTCACAAACTTATCGTGGACTATATGAATTTATTACTCACCCGCTCTTTGTTGTTTCTTGGCATAGCGGTAAAAAGAGAAAACAAGCAAGAAATTCCCACAAATAGAACAGTCATTATTGTGTCCAATCATCAAAGTCTTTTTGATATTCCACCTATAATCTGGTATTTTAGAAAACATCATATAAAGTTTGTTTCGAAGAAGGAGTTAGGAAAAGGTATACCGAGTGTTTCCTATAATTTGAGACATGGTGGTGCTGCCCTCATCGACAGAAAAGACGGAAAAGCTGCCATCGTAGAATTAGGAAAATTTAGTAAACGAATTAGTAAAAATATTTGGGGTGCCGCTATTTTTCCAGAAGGAACTAGGAGTAGAAATGGAAAACCAAAAGCTTTTTCGACTAATGGATTAAAAACAATTCTGAAATACAATCCCGAGGCGATAATTGTTCCTATTTCGATTAATAACTCATGGAAAGTATTTAAATACGGAAAATTTCCACTGGGTTTGTTTACCCCAATAAGAATTTTTACTCACCATCCAATTGAAGCAAACTCAATGGAGCAAGATGCTTTGTTAGCATTAGTAGAAGAAAAAGTAAAAAGTAACATTCACACCGATTAATTTTTGGAAGATTTTACCGCATAAATAACAAACAAAAGTAAAAAACTCAGACCAATGACAAGTAAGGGAGCAATTCCAAAAGAGTGTATTTTTTGTTGAGCAATTACGATAGTTTCATACACTGCAAATAAAAAGATAAATCCAATTAGGACCGAAAGAACACGTAAAAGTCTTGAGGCTAATAAATATTGTCGCTTTGCGTTTTTCTCGGTAATTTCTGTTAGATAATTAAACCAATGTGGATACAACGAAAGTACCCAAAGTGCCACCCACAGCAATGCTGAAATAGCGGGCAAAAACCAAATGCTTGCTTTGTCTCCAAATTTGTCGGCTACTCCGCTTGCGCTAAAATGAGTAGGAATTATTTGAGGTAATTCTGAATAAGAAACGAAACAATAGGCAAAACTACTGACAACAATTCCGCAATTAATTAGTAACAACAAAAAATCCAGAAATGTAAATCTTTGGTTAATTTTTGGTCTCTGCATTCGTTTAACATTTTTTAACTCGCAATCCCTTTACTTGCTATGATTTCTGCGTTAAATTAGAGTAACAAAAATAATTAAAATAGAAATTAACACATAACATATAAAGATATGAAAACATTTTTTAACTCCCTTACAATGGCCGCTCTCGGTGGATCGAGTGCACTTTGCGGATACTTCGCATTTTTTCCAACTGACAATACGACA
>JALRIS010000229.1 GCA_023255335.1 Flavobacteriales bacterium
TTCGTTGGTGCTGAACCGCGCATTGGATGCCGGCAAGACTGTGCTGCTTGAAGGTGGCCAGGGAACACTGCTGGATGTCTGTGCTTGGCAGGTACTGAAGTGACAAAAAATTCGAAAAGCAATTCTGCAACGTCAATTTCATACTCCGATTGATCCAACAACAGAATGTTTTCATCTGTGCTTTCACCCTCGCCAAACTTAATAAACAACTTATTTTCGGAGTTTGCCACGGACTGGATATCGTCTCCGCACATATCACACTGAGTGGTGTAATGTGCCTCGGTTTTTATTACCATTACCATCATGGTCGATAGCTTCTCCAACTCCACTGTAGCCTCCAAACTTACGTTGTCTACTAATATATATTGATTCTCTTCAAAGAACGCTTTCCCAGCGGAAAACTCAAACTTGTGTTTCCCTTCTTTTAGCCCAACAAAAGGAATCTTGTACTGATGTTTCGTTTCCATAGTTAAGGGTTTAAGGACTGCAAAATTAATAAATATTCCCGAATTTCTACTTTTTTTGAAGAAAAAATAAATGGTTTTACACTTTCTCTCCTATTCACCCCGCCAAACCCTTGTATTCGTTCGAGATGGAAAGAGATTTCGCACCCAATTTTATTCCTCTAATTTACAACATTCATTAATCCTCACAATCACTTGCAGCCTATCTTTACTGCCTCGTTCGCCCTCGTATCAGTAAAAAAAATGAATCTATTTACCTCTACAACCAACCTAAAAATGTCTTGTCCGATTCATTGTTCTATTTCTTTTACTAAATTTGACTTTGTTACAACTCTTTTTTTCATTCACTGTACATTCTTATTCCTAAGTTTCTTTTGAAAAATTACTATCACATACTAGGCTTATCAGAGGGAGCAACTGACGAGGAGATTAAAAGAGCTTACAGAAAACTTGCTCTGCGGTATCATCCAGATACCAATGAGAAAGATACGAGCGACAAATTTATCGAAATAAAAGAGGCTTACCAGGCTTTGATTAATCAAGAAAGCAATGCCACTGCCTCCTACTCAAGTCAAAAAGAAAAAGTGTTTAGTCGCAGACACAATAGATGGATGACAAGAGAGGAATTATCTCAATTAAAAAAGCAAACAACGGAATATCGAAAGAAAAAAGAGGAACAAGAAGAAATGGAAGCCTTGAGGGATTTTGAAAACCTGAAAAAATCTTGGGTGTACAAAGCTTTTCCTGTGGTGGCTATTTTCGGACTTCTTTTTTCCATTTTGCTTTTTCTTGATTTTCATTTGGATCCGCAACACAACTCGGTAGAATACATGGAAACCAACAGAATAAGTTTAGTAGAAGGAATGTTAGTTGGTACCGCCCAGCCGGGATACATTCTTTCAGAAATTATCACAAAAGACAAAAACGGAAAAGAACATACCGCGTTTGTTCAGGGCGAATTGGCGGGTTATTTTTACACGAGCGACCACATCGAAGTAGTCTCAACTTTTATTTTTGATATTGATTTGGGCTACCAAATCGAAGATTTATATTTCCGAGATATCAATCAAAAAAGAGCCTTTCACTACCCTATCGGTCTTTTTTGTATCATACTGGTCGTGCTCACTGTAGCATTCAAAAATCCAACGCCCTTTTATTACGCTGCGCTAAATACCGCGGTAATTGGCATTCCTCTTCTGGCTCTGTTATTTGTAACGGGCTCTATAGTAGATTAACTTACGCGCGAGGCTAATCTCAAATCTCTTTCTACAAAAGAATTATATTTCTCATCGATGGGGTAAGCCAAAACCGAATAGGTAATGGTTTCGTCTTCCTCTTTGATGCGAGTAATTTTGGGTAAAATAACCGAAGACACCCAAGGCTGAGAAAGTAGAGAATTCTTGAGAGTTGATTCAGTGACTGAGCTACTAGTTGTTATGACAAATTTATGAGAAGAGAAATCTGCTGAAAAATCTTTTTTCACAATCTCCATACTCGCCATATTGCCGTAGGGAATTTGAATTATTTCTCCTTCTTCGTTTTGAATTGCCACATCAAAGGTATTCAGCTCTAACACTTCGCCAGCATAATTTTTCATGGCAATTTTTTGCCCGATAGAGATGTCTCCTTTGAGTCGGAAGAATAATCCGTGGATTAAATTGACAAAATATCCTTTGCCTAGATAGATAAAGATGGCTGACAAAATAATTCCCATAAATGGAAACGGTACAATCAAGGTATAAAAACAATACAACCCAAACACTATCCATCCAATGGTAAATACAGCTGGCAGAAGTGTACTGACTCGTTTTCTTTTAACGGGAGATTTTACCAATAAAATCAACCCATACTGTTGGATAAACCAAGTGAGAAAATAAATAACCACTCCCAAAACTCCCATTCCTACTAAGGAAAAAATGGAGATGAGTGATAAATCGATAGTGAAAAAATCGTTCATTATTGGATTATTTTTTTGTCTTTTAAATAGTGTTTTACAGCAAAGTACGCTTCGTCCGAAAGTTCAAATACATTATTTTTTGTTTCTTGAACTAGTCGAATTCGTTTCATTTGACTCAAGACGGATTGAAAATTAAAATCGCTCGACAACAACGTAGTAAAATCCTTTTTGCTCACCTCTTTGAACAGTGCAAATGCCTTCAGCATGACCATCCATTCTGGATTTGAAATATCGGGAAAGAAAACATTTTTTGGCTCTCTTATGACGAGTTCATTCCCGTCAATAGATTCTATATTATTGATCCATCCAGAAAAAGCTCGACCTAAATTGCCCTTGTACACCGAGTGGTATTTTTGATACAAATACTCTTGTTTTCTATCCGTCAAATCCACTTCTCTCTTGCCGTTGAGGATATATTTCATTCCTCCCGCTTGGTGTTTTAAGCGAAGCGTTTCAACAAATCCCTCCTTGCGGATGGGTAGGAGCAAAATAGAGGAAATTACACAGTCATCCAAGTGAGTAATTGGTTGCTGATAGTTGTAAAATGTGGTGGAGCTTGTCAAAATAAAATGATGTTTTTTTCCAAACTGTTCTACCGCTTGCTTGATAAGTAAAATCACCTCGGTGTTCACTCCCCATTTCTCAATATTGTTGAGCACAATGGTAGAGGCTTTGTGGTGTTTTAGATTTTCTTCCAACGACAACTCATTCCCAAATGCATTGGAAACAGTTTTTCTAAAAGAATCCAGAATAGATCGATTTTCGATAATTGGATCAATGGTCACCACCGTTCTTTTCAACATTCGAGATGCCAGGTAATCAGAAAAATATTTTTTTCCAGACAGTTGCTCTCCTACAATCAGAATAGCTCCGCCTGACTTTCTATTCAACAATCGAATAGCAGTGTTGGCTTGCTCTATTTCGTCCTCTCGGTGTTCTATTTTTACTGGGGAAGAATGACCTCCCAAGAACAGTTTTTTGTAAAAAAACGGGAGTTTTTCTTTCGTAGATTTTGACATCTTCACTTTCTCTACAAACCCCGAAACCACCGAACTCAGGTTCTCTAATCCTTTGTTTTTCAGTTTGTACTCGTTTACCAAGTATTCATCTCTTTGCTGATCTACAAAAGATAAGGTTTGTGAAATTCGCTTTTTTATTTCTCTTTTGGTTTGATTGAATACCCGCTTAAAACGAGACGTGGCAACACCCGTTTTGTTAATGTATTGATTGATAACCGCGCTATTTCCAGCGATAAAATCGTAATCCAATAATTTGTACGTCTCCTCCAGTTCGTCATTTATTTTAGAGATATATTTCTTGAATCGAGTCTCGATATCGTCTTCAAGCCGTAGGCTAGATTTTAGTAATTCACTTCTAATTTCTTTGGCCGTTTCTTGCTCTTTTTCAAAATCAATGGTTTCAATCGTCAGCGTTTTGTTTTTGAATTGAGTAATCAAATCATTCAACTCTTTTTCGAGCGTATCTGTCTCCGAGTTTAGGGCTTTTATCAGTTTGTTCTCCACCGAAAACAGAATCAATCGTTGCAACTGAATAGTATTGGTTTTTACCCCAGACTGCTGCTCCTCGTTCAAATTATTGACCGAATCTATGTCCATAATTTCGAGCGAGCTTTTTAGTTTATACACAATCTTTTCTACCTTGCGAATAGTGGTGTTGATTAACTCTTCTATATCAAAAGAAAACAGGGGTAAACGATTGAGGTAACGGATCAATTCCATTTTGGTTAGGCCATCACTCTCTACCAAATATTTATCAATTTCTTTTAATTGTTTCACCTTTGTTAGCTCTGGTTTTATGCTCAATCGATTGATGGAGGAAATAGTCTCATGAATAACCGAGTCTATTTCTGGATGAATCTCATGGAGCGAAATATCAAGAAGTATCGCGTTGTGAATCAATCTATTGTTTCTCACAAAAAAACTGGGATACGCTTTCAATTCATTCACTTGTTTCTTGAAATGCCGCGTTCCTTTTTCTTCGATAGCTTCTTCCACTTCCGCGTTTATCGAGATCAGTTCCAGTTTTTTGCTCAACGAGTACACGTAATCATTGTTCATTTTACCAAAATGAATGAGTAACTCTTTGTAGTTGCGTTCCAACTGATTTCGCTGAGAGGCAATTTCAGCAGATATTTGGTTTATCATGGATTGAATCCCATCTTTGCTCACGTGTTGCTTTTGCCGCAGTTCAGAATATTTATTTTTAATCTCATCCGCTATTTCATTGATAAGCGTAGTGTTTTGGTAGACAAATATCCCCGATTTCATCATGGCATTCATCAATGCTTTCAGGTAAAAATTTTGATAATAATACGTGACATTTTCTCGGTAATTTACCGACCGTTTGGGCCTCAATCCTAGCCTATTCTTTTTAAATCTCAACCATTTCTTTGCTCTTTTTTCAGCTTTCGAATCAGTAGCTTGTATCGCCAACTCTTCTTCCTGAAGAACCCGTTTTAGTCGTTTTGGAAGTCGCGACAAATAGGTTTCATTCTGAATCAATATCGTTTCAATGCCGGAATAAAAACTGTTTTCTGCCTTTGGCAAAAACTCCGAATTGTAACGATTTAAGTGCTGAGACATTCCTTGAACATAGTCAATAAAGGAAAGATTCAGAGCTTCTTTATTTTGTTCCTTATTGGAAGAAAACTGCTTGGTCAAGTTCTCTCCGTTCTCAATCAGCAATCGCTCCATTTCATCTAGCAAAAACTGGTATTTCGCATAAACTTTCGAAAATACTGTTTCGGTTAAATGAGTCGTGTTTCTGGTATTAAAGACAAATAGATTATTCAAAAGAGGGTAGGCATAAAATTCTTGCGACAACTCCAATTCTTCTTCCTCTTCTTCTGTTACGGTAGGCAATCCTATTTCCGTTTCGGTGGTGAGCACTACTTCAGTTTCTTTGAAATGGGAAGAAGCTCTAACCAATAGTGTAGTTCCCAAAATCCCCACAAGTTCATCGGTGTTTCGTACAAAATCCGATTCATTTTCCAACTCATCGGGTATTCCCACAATCACCAAATCCGACTGATAAGATTCTACCTTCATGATTTCGTAGAGCGCTTTGTTTTCTATTTCATTATTGATGATTTTTGATTTGGCAGTTATTCGGTAATTCGCCAATAATTCATCTATTACTTCTTCCAGCTGAGGCTTGTTGTCGTTGTTGTCATTTACGTACAATACTCGTATTTCTGCATGCCTCCAGTCCATGGAAGTATTCATGAATTTGGCAAGATTCAAAGTAAGTTCCGTTGTGTTGCTAAAATCATTCCACCAAATATCAATTGATTTTTTTCTTCCAAATCCTCTTTGTTGGTCATAGTCGAGGTACAGCACATTGTAGTCGAGCTGACATAATTTATTGGTTAGCTTTGCAAATCTTGTGGGCTCATCCGAACTTTGCTCCCAACTCATTAGGATGGTATTAGGTTCTACTCCCGAAAACCCATAAGTGCTCGATATCACTTCTATTCCTTCATACACATCTTTACACTCTTGTTTTCGTGCAAAAATCCCTTGGCTAAACAACTCCTCGTCTTTGATGGATTGTTTGTGTTTTGGGAATAAGACTTGGGCGGTTTTGTTTTCAATCAAATCAAAATTCGAAATCATTCCCTTGGCTCCAGCCACCGTTTTACTGAACTCAATTAATTTATTCCGTGTGGAGGTTCCTCCACTAAACAGCAAAATATTCGGGTTCCAATTTCTTTTGTGAGTCGATTTTTTATCCAAATTCTTCAAACCCACTTTCACGATTGAAGACCACACGCTTTGCCATACATCTCCCGAACCTAAAACCAATTGTTTCCTTGTGAGCCAAATAAAGATTAACATCATTACCAAAATTGCCACTACTGCCGCAAGAAGATTGAGCTGAATCATGAGGACAAATGTCACAACGGCACCGACTAACGAAACAGGCAACGGAATCTTGAAACTCGGCCTGAAATCTGGACTCGCCCACTGCTCCAAAAAACACGAAACATTGATAAATAAATAAGCCGAAAGGTAAAACATGGCAACCACCTCAGCAATCACATCTAGTTCCCCGATCAATATTCCTGCTTGTGCAATTAAGAAAGTGAGAATAAGTGCATTTCTTGGTTCGTTGTCCTCCCCTTTTCCTTTGGCAAACAATTTAGGTGCAATGCTATCTACCGACATGGCTTGCAAAATCCTGGGCGCTCCCAATATTCCACCTAACGCAGAAGAAAGCGTTGCTCCCCAAATTCCTGCAATGACCAACACGGGAACAAATCCAAATTTTATTAAGGCGTTTTTGTCTGAAATAAGGACATTCAAGTCAAAGGAATAATAAATAAAAACCGCCAACCCAACATACACCAACAACCCAACTCCCACTGCCAACATAGTTCCCCAAGGAATAGATTTTTTTGGATCTTTTAAATCGCCCGACATGGCAACACCCGCTGTAAATCCCGTTACGGCAGGAAAAAATATCCCGAAAAGAACGAAGAAACTAGTTTCTATTTCTTCTGCCCGAGACACATCAAAAGTCTTGCCTTCTTGCGTTCCAAACAAAATGGAAAGAACAGACAAAATGATGGCACCGAGAATAAAAAACTGAGATTTGATAGCGATACTGGTACTGATGTAGGCAAGCGTAACAATAAGGAACAGCGCAATAGACCCAAACAATCTGATGTGATTGATGCCGACTTCTTGAAGACCCAAGGGTTCTTGGAGAACCACCAAAGCACTCTCAGCAAAACCAATTAAATAGAGAGCAATACTGAGGGCAGTTGCAACAAACAGGGTAATTCCAATGGAACCTCCAATGGGCAAACCCAGACTCCTGGAGAGCATGTAATAAATTCCACCTGCTTTTATTTTTCTGTCGGTAGCGACAGACGAGACACTGAGCCCAGTGGAAATAGACACTACGTGAGCAATAAGTATGATGGCAATTGCCAAACCTAGCCCAGCATTTCCCACTACCCAACTCAAACGCATGTACATGATTACCCCCAAAATCGTGAGGATGGAGGGAGTAAATACACCAGCAAACGTTCCGAATTTTTTTCCTTGAGCCATAGGGTTGGTTTAGGATACTAAGATAGGATTAATTAGGAAATATGACAATGAGAGATTTTTTGTTGGAGTGAAAACAAGAACTCCACTTTTCATTCATAAAGGAAGAAACCTGCATCTTAAACCATTAAACCTGCATTTAAAATAAAAGTGAATTTTCAATCCATTTGTTTTTAGTGAGTTGAGAAAGTGAAAAAGGACTGAGAATTGTGAGTTTTTGACTCTTATTCACTCTTTCTCAACCATCCCAAAAGATATGGTTTCTATAATTGAAATCCTACTATTTATCACTGGCGACCCTTTGGATTATTGTTGATGTTAACACCAAGTTGAGACTATAATAAGAGTACAACTTAAGCTCTCATTTTTAACGCCAACCCTCAATTTCGTGATTTTGAATAGTAAGGATTTCGATTTATATTGGTGTGGATAAAAATAAGTTGGTAATAATTCTAAGAAAATGAGTGAGAAAGTATTAACAAAGGAAATAGCAAATGCTTTTACACCTGCCAAAGAAATAAGTGATGCAGAAAAATTCGCAGGTAGACAGGAATATGTTAGTGATGCATTATATGGTTTAGTAACTGAGGGAGCAAATTTGGCTATTGTAGGTGGACGCGGGATTGGTAAAAGTTCACTTGCACGTCAAATAATAAATATATCTCAAGGTGATAATTCTCTTCTTGAGAAATTAGATGTTCCTAATGATGAAAAGCTAGATTTTCTAAGTATTTATCTCGCATGTGGCAATAACATTAAAACGGTATCCGATTTGCTCAATCGCTTGTTGACAACACGTGATTGTTTGTTAGAATGGATTTATGATATACCAAATGCGTCAAGAGAATTAGGCAAAATTAGTAGTGGACTAGATGTGAAAATTGCAAAATTGGGTTCAGAAATTTCGGACGAAACAATATCTTCAAAAGCTATTCAAACGCATGAAATAGATGTTGTTTTTCAGAACGTAATTAGCGAAATACTAAAAGCCAAAATTGCTAAAAACGGTATTTTAATTGTAATTGATGAATTTGACCAAATTGAAGATCCTAGTGGTTTTGCTAAATTAATAAAGTCTCTAGCTACAAATATACCGGGACTGAAATTCTGTATAGTTGGTGTAGCGCAGGATATTCAAAACTTGATGAAAGAACATGAAAGTACTGACAGACTATTTGCAGGTAGCGTGATTAATTTGCCATCAATGAGTCCTAAAGAATTAAATGAGATTATTGATACCGCAGAGAACTCAATTAGAGATTTTATAAAGTTCGATGAATCCGCTAGGGATAAATTAATAGAACTAGCGAATGGACATCCGTATATAATACATCTCATTGGTAAACAAGCTCTGCGGTCAGCTTATAAAGAACCAACTTACGAGCTTAACGAAGACTACATTCTTAAAATACTTAGTGAAATCGCTGAAAAAGAAGCTGACCCTGTTCTTGAAGGACGTTATAAAAGAGCGGTTGCTTCCTCTTATCAAAGAGAGGCAGTATTAAAATCACTTTTTGAAGTAATAAAAGATGGTGAAATACTTACAACAGAGGCCTATAAAGTAGCAATTGATTATGATGTTGATAACCCAAGTCAATATGTTGGACATTTAGTTACAGAAGATTATGGAGCAGAAATCATAAAAGTAAGAGAACGATATTATAGATTTAGAGACAGTCTATTTGCGACTTACGTAAAAGCAAGGCCTTGGCTAACAAAAAACAATTAACCATTACCAATATAGAGTATAAAACATAAAGTAAACAAAGGTTTTGGTATGTTTTCGGCACTTAGCAAACTTGGTTTCGGACGAACAGTTAAGTTTTTCGAAATGCCCTAAGTTTTAATACCCGAACCGTTGCGAGAAATATCATTTCGGGACGTAAATCTCATTTCAAATATATTTTACCTCCCCATCAATTTCGCCACGTATTTCCCTACGATATCAAATTCTAGGTTGACTTTGTCGCCAACTTGTAGGTATTTGAAAAACGTATTGTAGTACGTGTAAGGAATAATGGCTACAGAGAAATTATTCTCTCCCGATTCGCACACGGTAAGGCTTGTTCCGTTTACGGTAATAGACCCTTTTTCTACCGTAACGTCATCCGAATTGTAAGTGAAATAATACTCCCAGCTTCCGTCCAACTCTACAATTTTGGTGCAAGTACCCAGTGTGTCTACGTGGCCTTGAACAATGTGTCCATCGAGCCTTGCGCCTATTTGCGTACAACGTTCAAGATTAATAAAATCACCCGATTTTAGTTGCCCGATATTGGTTCGATTTAGTGTTTCTTCGATAGCAGTCACGGTGTACGTATCATTTTCTATTTCTACCACAGTTAGGCACACTCCGTTGTGAGCTACACTTTGGTCTATTTTTAGTTCTTTGGTAAGGTTCGATTTTACTGTTAAATCTACATTTCCACCTTTGGGAGTAACGGCTACTACCTCTGCTAATTCTTCTATAATTCCTGTGAACATTTTAATTAATCTTTTATATTTCTTAGTTACCAAGGTTTTGTCATTCTGGACTTGATCCAGAATCTATAATTCTATTTATTTTTTTGTCAAACACTAAATTCCAAATCGAGTTTGGAATGACACAATGCAAATAAGGTTTTCTATATATTTACGTTTTCGATTATGGTTGCGTACCCCTGTCCTACTCCAATGCACATCGTACACAAGGCGTATTTCTTTCCAGTTTTGTTCAGTTCGATGGAGGCAGTTTGGAGCAATCTTGCTCCAGTCATTCCCAATGGATGACCTATAGCAATCGCTCCTCCGTTTGGGTTAATTCTTGGATCGTTATCTGCAAGTCCTAGCTCGCGCGTGCAAGCCAAAGCTTGTGCTGCAAATGCTTCGTTTAGCTCTATAACATCCATATCATCCAGGGTTAGCCCAGCTCTTTTTAGTGCTTTGTGGGTTGCGCCCACAGGACCAATCCCCATAATTCTTGGTTCTACCCCAACTACTGCTGAAGAAACAATTCTTGTCAAGGGTTTTAGGTTATTCTTTTTTACATACTCCTCCGAAACTACTAACAAAGCCGCAGCTCCATCATTCAATCCCGAAGAGTTTCCGGCAGTAACCGAACCACCTTCTTTTTTGAAAGCAGGTCGTAGTTTTGCCAATACCTCAGCCGAAGAAGTTGGTTTTACAAACTCATCTTTCGCAAACTGAATTGGGTCTTTTTTTCTTTGCGGAATTTCTACTGTCACTATCTCTTGTGCCAATCTTCCATTTTCTTGGGCTTGAGTTGCTTTTTGTTGCGACCACAAGGCAAATTTATCTTGGTCTTCACGAGAAATGTTGTATTTCTCTACCAAGTTTTCGGCAGTTTCACCCATTCCGTGAGTTCCGTAAAGTTCTTTCATTTTTGGATTGACAAATCTCCATCCAAAACTAGAATCGTGCATTTGTGCATCTCTCCCGAAAGGTTGCGATACCTTGGAAATTACCCAAGGTCCTCGAGTCATGTTTTCTACTCCACCTGCTACATACACATCTCCTTCTCCGTTGTTTATGGCTTTTTGTGCATGGACAACCGCACTCATTCCTGAAGCACACAATCTATTCACAGTTTCGCCAGGCACCGAAAAAGGCAAGCCGGCCAACAAACCGCTCATTCGAGCTACATTTCGGTTGTCTTCTCCTGCTTGGTTGGCACATCCAAAAATCACATCTTCAATGTCTTCTTTAGGGATGTTGGTGTTACGGTTCATTAATTCTTCTATCACCAAAGCTCCCATATCATCTGGGCGAATGGTAGAAAGTGTTCCTGTAAAATTACCGATTGGCGTTCGTATTGCGTCTAGTATGTATGCGTTCATTTTGATTTCTTTTTGTTGTGCGAATTTAAGGAAAATTTAGGTTGTTATTAGTGTCATTCCAAACTTGATTTAGAATCTAATGTTACACAAAAGTCTGGCTTTGAAAGGAAAGTCAATTTATTAATTAAAAAGAACTTTTGAGTTTTTCGTATTTTTTAAAAATTCAAAAAAAGCTTAAACTGTAAAATCACCAATCAATTGCCAAGTCGAAAAATTTTAGATTACTCTTTTTTATTAGCTCATTTTTCCACTCTCTTTTCCATGTTTTTAATTGTTTCTCTCTATTTATTGCAGTTTCAATATCATTAAATTTTTCGAAGTAAACCAAGTTAACACAATTATATTTCGCTGAAAAGCCGTCATTCAAATGATTTTTATGTTCAAGAACACGTCTTTTCAAATCATTAGTGACTCCAATGTAAATAGAGTTCTTGTTGTTGCTTGACATGATATAAACGTAATATACTTTCACAAAATGAATTTACTTCGGAAAACACTAGATTCCAAATCAAGTTTGGAATGACAAATGAAAAAAATGTATCATTATCGTCAAATAAAACACCTCTTTGAGATCCTGATCCCGATTGTTAGGACAGAATGACCGATGAAAAAACGATTGACTACCCCTTTAAATTCTCAATAGGCTTCTTTAAAAAATCGGCCAAAGGTTCGGCAATTTTATACGCTTCCACTATCTTCTTTTCAAAACCTTCTTTCAACATTTCTTTGGGTTCAAAAGTGGTGT
>JALRIS010000234.1 GCA_023255335.1 Flavobacteriales bacterium
CCTCCACAGCAAACTCAATAATAGGGACAGGTAGCATATGCTTCTTGACCAGATGCACCGAAACTATCAATCCAAGAATTGGACAAAGAGCTTATCTTGACGATTGATCCTAAGGCGAATGGAGCGGACATAGAAAATTATGCAAAGTTAGACCCAACAATCGATACAAGTTTGTTGGTAGATAGCTTGAAAGGAGTAAACGGTAGAAATAATTACTACACGTTTGAAGGATATCAGATATTCCAATTGAAAGACAACTCTGTTTCTGCTTCCGATATATATGACATTGATAAGTCTAGATTAGTAGCACAGTTTGATATTGCAAACGGTATCACTAAATTGATCAACTATTCTGTAGATCCAGTATTGGAAGTAGGTGTACCAGAATTACTTGCAAATGGAGCTGATGAAGGAATCAAGCATTCATTCAGAGTAACGGAAGATTTGTTTGCCAAAGGAAATACGAGATTAGTAAATCACAAAACTTATTATTACCTCATTATTGCCTACGGTTACAATGAATTCAAAAAGTATGACCCAACCAATGCATTGGCATTAGATGGTCAGCAGAAACCATACATTGCTTCAAGAAAAGGATTTGATGGTGGAGAAATAGCAGCGTACGGTGGAATTCCGCACATCCCTTCGCCAGAAGCAGGTGGAACTGTTCAGAATGCGAACTACGGTGATGGTGTTGAAATTACTCGATTGGAAGGAATGGGTAACGGAGGAAGAGAGCTTGAATTGACTAATAAATCTAGATTAGAGATTGCAAGAAATAATAGTGCGGAAGAAGTTACTTATGCAGCTGGAAAAGGACCAGTTGATATCAAAGTGATAGATCCTTTGAACTTGGTTGCTGATGAATACGAATTGAGATTCATGAAAGATGCATCCAACAGAATGGATTCTGCTACTTGGGAATTAACAAGCTTAAGCACAGGAGAAGTATATACGTCAGACGAAAGTATCGCACTGGGATACGAGCAATTATTCCCAGATTTAGGATTTTCAATTAATATAGAACAATATACACATGAAACAGTGCTGGTAAAAACAGACCCAGCGAGTTCATCAGGAGCTCCTGAAGCGAGTGCGAATCTAATTTCATGGAGCCTAGAATACGCGGATCCTTCAAAAGCTTGGTTAACAGGTATGCCAGACCAAGACGGGAACTCTGAGTTTAACTGGATAAGAAGTGGAACTCAAATAAGTGACCCAGCCACTCCAGATGGAGACTATAATGATTACCAAGGTCTCGATGACCAGCAACAATTTGAAGGAATAGCCAATGGAACATTTGCACCTTTCAGATTAATGGGATCACAACCAGTACCAAATTCACCGGTTGGTGGTGTTGGAGAAGCAACTGGTGCTATAAAGTCATTCAATGGAATGCTAGAATTACACAGTGTTGATGTAGTATATACAAGAGACAAAAGCTTATGGACACGATGTGTGGTATTAGAAACCCAAGAAAGTACAACCTTGGCAGAAGGCGGAGCAAATAAATTAAGACCTCGGGCAGCAGCGTCCATCGATAAAGAAGGACGAAAAGCCGGAGATCCAGGATACAACAGTGCAGAAGGTGATTTGGTCAGTGCCACAGGAATGGGATGGTTCCCGGGTTACGTGATCGACTTGGAAACAGGAGAAAGATTGAATGTGGCGTATGGTGAAGATTCTTGGTTAGCAGGAGATAACGGAAGAGACATGATGTTCAATCCTACGTCAACTTTCTCACAAGGATTAGGAAGTTGGGTTGCTGGTGGAAAACACTATTTATATATCTTCAGAAATCAGGACATCGTAACTGAACCAGTAATTATGGCAAATGATGCCAATCCTGTGACTCAGTATGACAATGGACAGGCAGTTTGGAATAAAATCAATAATGCCGCACAGAGAGGACAATTGTGGAGATCGTGTATGTGGGTAGGAATTCCTATGACTATCCCTGGAAGAACGTTCCTTGCAACGGATGCTATTTTGAAAGTGAGAGTAGAAACGGATTATGAAAGGTATGCAACCGGAGGAAATGTTGTAAATCTTGTTGCTTCCACCACTGCGAATAATGAAGCTGCGAGTAGAAACGAATGGTTTAACCTGTACAGGTTTAACACAAACTCTGTAGCTACTGGAAAAGGAGTATTGGATACAGCGGAGTCTGCGTTGGATTTAATTAACGTAGTTCCAAATCCATACTATGCCTATGCGAATTACGAAACAAGCAGATTGGATTCAAGAATAAAGATTACGAATCTTCCAGAGAAGTGTACAATTAGAATCTACAATGTGGGAGGTTCATTGGTGAGAACATTAACGAAAGACGACCCACTAACGTCTATTGACTGGGATTTAAAGAATGTAAATGGAGTGCCCATTGCAGGAGGAGTGTACATTATCCATGTAGATGTACCTGAGGTAGGTGAGAAAGTAATCAAATGGTTTGGAGCATTGAGACCACCAGATTTGACTAACTTCTAAGAATACCAAAACTGTAACAAACTTATTTAAAGAAACATACTCTTATGAAACTTAAATTAACATTACTATCAATTGCAACGCTATTTTCTGTCAATACATTCGCAGGAAATGAAGACCGAATAGGTGCAGCCGGAGCAACACAATTGCTTATAAATCCTTGGGGAAGAACCTCGGGTTGGGGGAATTCAGCTGGAGCTCACGTGAAAGGGTTAGAAGCCATGCAGCTTAATGTAGCTGGACTGGCTTTGGCAGGGAAAACGGAAATTAGCTTTGCTAATACAATCTGGATGCAATCAACGGACATTAATATCAACACGTTTGGTCTAGCGCAACGTGTAGGAGAATCAAGTGTTTTGGGGATTAGTATAATGTCGACAAACTACGGAGATATTCCTGTTACTACAACCGAATTACCAGAAGGAGGATTGGGAACATTTTCACCTTCTAGTTTTTTGATGAACTTGGCGTATGCGAGAGAGTTTTCTGCTACCATTACAGGGGGAATTAACATAAAGATTATGAATGAAGGTTCTTCCAATGCCCGAGCTACAGGAGTAGCATTTGATGCTGGAGTTCGATACGTAACGGGAGAAAATGATCAAATTAAGATTGGGTTGGCATTGAAAAATGTAGGTCCACCAATGAAGTACAAGGGAGATGGATTTGCCATTGAAACAATGAATCCATTTACCGAAATTTCAACAACTACTGAGCAGAGAACGGCTAACTTTGAGTTGCCTTCTTTGATCAATATTGCCGCGGCTTATGATTTTCTTATTAATGAAAATAACAAGTTTACATTGGCAGGAACATTTACTTCAAATTCTTTTCAGCGAGATCAGTTTAGAGTAGGAGGAGAATACGGATTGAATGCTAAGAAAATTATGATCATACTTAGAGCAGGATTGGCGTACGAGAAAGGAATTTTTTCTGATTCGGAAACGTTGTCAGCACTGTCGGGTCCTACCGCAGGAGTATCGCTAGATTTTCCTTTTGGAAACAATGAATCTTCCTTGGGAGTGGATTACGCATACAGAACTGCACCAGTACTTGGAGGAATACATACAGTAGGTGTAACTCTAAAGTTGGGTAACAGCGAAGATGAGTAGAAATAAATTAGATTATTTCAAGTAAATAAAAATTTGTATATTTGTGTATACACACAATGAGAAAGAGAGTCGCAAGATTCTCTTTTTTTGCGTTATATGAATTGCCAAAAAGATGAGATTATGTCAGATATTACCTACTATACAGAAGAAGGATTAAAGAAACTAAAGGATGAATTACATGAATTAGAAACTTTTGAAAGGCCTCGTGTTTCACAGCAAATAGCTGAAGCCAGAGACAAGGGAGATTTGTCGGAAAATGCCGAATATGATGCGGCAAAAGAAGCGCAGGGATTGTTGGAGATGAAAATTTCTCAGCTAAAAACGCTCATTTCTACTGCACGAGTCTTAGACGATACTGATATGGACACGTCCAAAGTACTGATTCTATCCAAAGTTAAAATTAAGAACTTAAAGAATGGCATGGAGGTGCAATATACGCTTGTGGCCGAAAACGAAGCAAATCTTAAGGAGAAGAAGATTTCGGTGGATTCTCCAATAGGAAAAGGATTATTGGGGCACAAGGTAGGCGATGTAGCAGATGTTCAGACTCCGGGTGGAATAATCCAATTTGAAATCATTGAAATATCACGATAATGGCCAGTATCTTTACCAAAATTATTGAAGGTGAGATTCCCTGTTATAAAATTGCTGAGAACGACAAGTTTTTAGCTTTTTTGGATATCAATCCACTTGCTCGCGGCCATGCTTTAGTAATTCCAAAAGTTGAAGTTGATTATATTTTTGAAATTGACGATGCTCTTTTAGGAGAAATGATGATATTTGCGAAACAAATTGCGCTCCAAATAGAAAAGGCAGTGCCCTGTAAGCGAATGGGAATCGCTGTCATAGGATTAGAGGTTCCTCATGCTCACATTCACTTGGTTCCGTTGAATCAGGTAGAGGACATAAACTTTTCGCGCCCAAAGCTGAGTTTTACACCAGAAGAAATGGCGGAAACTTTGGAGGCGATTGTGAAATAAGACAATTCGGGATGTAGCTTAGTCCGGTTAAAGTGCTGGTCTGGGGGACCAGAGATCGGAGGTTCGAATCCTCTCATCCCGACAACCATAAAAAAAAGCCTTGAAGAGTATTCTTCAAGGCTTTTTTGTTGTGGAGAAATTTCTCTACTTATTTTGACAATGCTTCTGCTACTTTTTTACCAATTTCGGCAGGAGAACTAGCTACGGTAATTCCGCACTCAGCCATAATTTTCATTTTGGCTTGTGCCGTATCATCGGCTCCACCTACAATGGCTCCAGCGTGCCCCATTTTTCTTCCTTTTGGTGCAGTTTGTCCAGCAATAAATCCAATCACTGGCTTTTTGTTGTTTTCTTTTACCCATCTAGCTGCGTTTGCTTCCATGTCTCCACCAATTTCACCAATCATCACAATGGCATCAGTTTCTGGGTCATTCATAAACATCTCTACCGCTTCTTTTGTGGTAGTTCCAATGATAGGATCACCACCAATCCCGATAGCTGTAGATACACCCAATCCTGCTTTTACCACTTGGTCAGCAGCTTCGTAAGTCAATGTTCCAGATTTAGAAACAATACCTACTCTTCCTTTTTTGAAAACAAACCCTGGCATAATTCCAATTTTTGCTTCGTCAGCAGTAATGATTCCTGGGCAGTTTGGTCCAATCAATCTTGAGTCTTTATCGGCAAGGTAAGCTTTTACTTTTACCATGTCGTTTGTAGGAATTCCCTCAGTAATACATACGATTACTCCAATGTTTGAATCAGCGGCTTCCATGATGGCATCTGCAGCAAATGCTGGCGGTACAAAAATGATAGAAACGTTGGCTCCTGTTTCTTTTACAGCGTCTGCTACGGTATTAAATACGGGCTTGTCTAGGTGTTTTTGTCCTCCTTTTCCGGGAGTTACACCTCCTACAACATTTGTCCCATATTCAATCATTTGACCTGCATGGAAAGTTCCTTCGTTTCCTGTGAAACCCTGAACAATAATCTTAGAATCTTTATTTACTAGTATACTCATTGTATTTGATTGATTTTTTTATGAATACTCAAAAGTAGTTTTTTATCCTTTCTTTTACAAAAATTAGGGTTTTAATATTCCAAGAACCAGACGTTAACTTTATTCACTCTTTCCCTCAGAGGGTAGAATCGAACTATGAGGAGAATCAACCATGAAACGTAGATTCCTGCCTAATTAGGAATGATAAGTAAAAATGATTGAGATGATTTATAAAAATAAACCGTAATTTTACGTCATGATTTTAGATTCTACTGATACAATTTGTGCGCTTTCGACTGCCAACGGAATGGGAGCTATCGCGGTGATTAGAGTTTCGGGAACGGAGGCTTTTTGTATTGTTTCTTCTGTTTTTTCCAAAAAGAACATCGCTGACCAAGACTCCCACACCGCTCATTTTGGGGTGATCAAAGACAACGACAAACTGGTAGACGAAGTCTTGATAACGGTGTTTAAAAATCCTACTTCGTTCACGGGTGAAGATGTGGTAGAGATTGCCTGTCACGGTTCCGTTTTTATTCAACAAGAAATCCTAACATTATTGCTTGCAAAAGGCTGCCGATTGGCAAAACCAGGAGAATTTTCGATGCGTGCCTTTGCCAATGGTAAATTTGATTTGTCACAGGCCGAGGCCATTTCTGATTTGATTTCGTCTACCACCGAAGCGGCCCACAAACTGGCTATGCAGCAGATGCGTGGAGGTTTTTCGGAGGAGATCAACGGACTGCGCGAAGAGTTGGTGAATTTTGCTTCGTTGATTGAATTGGAATTGGATTTTAGCGAAGAGGATGTAGAGTTTGCGGACAGAACTCAGCTGAATGAGTTGCTGGGAAGAATCTCCAAAAAATTGTCGAGCTTGATAGAGTCGTTTTCGTTTGGAAATGCCATTAAAAATGGGGTTCCCATCTCCATTATTGGAGCACCCAACTCGGGAAAATCTACGTTGCTCAACAAATTTTTGAAAGAAGAAAAAGCTATTGTGTCGGACATAGCCGGCACCACGCGCGACATTGTGGAAGATGAAATAGTGATTGAGGGAATAAAATACCGATTCATAGACACGGCAGGAATTCGGGACACCGAGAATGAAATTGAAAAAATAGGCATCCAGCGAGCCATAGAAAAAGCCGGCAAATCTGCCATTATTTTGTATTTGTTTGATGCCAACGGAGAATTGAATAAAGTAAAGGAAGAATTTGCTTTGCTACAGTCGCAGCTCACCGATACTTCGATAGAGGTGATTTGGGTAGCCAACAAAATAGATTTACTCCAAGATACGGATAAATTGGGCGAGTTGGAGTGTATTCAGATTTCGGCATCAGAGGGCGATAATCTGGCAGAATTGACACAAGAAATCGTGAGAAAAACCAACTCTAAGCAAGCTGAGCAGCAGCATGTAGTGGTAACGAATGTGCGGCATTACGAAGCTCTCACCAAAGCCAATGACGCCATCACCCAAGTAACCAACGCCCTCGAAATGGGAATCCCTGGCGATTTGGTAGCGATAGATATCCGCCAAGCCCTTCATTTTTTGGGTGAAATTACTGGGGAGATTTCTACCGATGAATTGCTGGGGAATATTTTTAGTAAGTTTTGTA
>JALRIS010000078.1 GCA_023255335.1 Flavobacteriales bacterium
CACTGACTTAAAGACCCGCCTACGGACCCTTTAAACCCAATAAATCCGGATAACGCTTGCATCCTCCGTATTACCGCGGCTGCTGGCACGGAGTTAGCCGATGCTTATTCGTACAGTAATGTCAGCTCTGGATAAATCCAAAGGTTTCTTCCTGTATAAAAGAAGTTTACAACCCATAGGGCATTCATCCTTCACGCGGCATGGCTGGATCAGGCTTTCGCCCATTGTCCAATATTCCTCACTGCTGCCTCCCGTAGGAGTCTGGTCCGTGTCTCAGTACCAGTGTGGGGGATCATCCTCTCAGACCCCCTAGATATCGTTGCCTTGGTAAGCCGTTACCTTACCAACTAGCTAATATCACGCATGCCCATCTCTTATCGAAATTCTTTAATCTTTAAACCATGCGGCTTTAAGATATTATAAGGTATTAATTCAAATTTCTCTGAGCTATTCCTTAATAAGAGGTAGGTTGCATACGCGTTACGCACCCGTTCGCCACTCGTCATCTGGTGCAAGCACCAATGTTACCGTTCGACTTGCATGTGTTAAGCCTGCCGCTAGCGTTCATCCTGAGCCAGGATCAAACTCTCCATTGTAATGGTATTTATTTTATAATTTTCTTGTTGTTTCTCAATTTTTTCAAAGAACTTAATATATTCTAATCAGCCACGTTTGGCTTCTTATTTCTTTTTATTTATCACCGATTTTTAACTCAGCGACTCTCTCTTGTCGAAAGCGGATGCAAATGTAATACCTTTTATTTAACTAACAAAGTTTTTGTAAACTTTTATTTAGTCAATCTTCATAATACTAACGGTGCATTGTTTAGAACTTTACGCCCTTTCTCTTTAAGCGGATGCAAATCTAATACCTTTTGTTTTTCTAACAAAGTTTTTACAAACTTTTTTTATTCTTTTTTTTAGGCAACTAGTATGACTTGTTTAGAACTGTAATCGCTCTCTCTGAAAGCGGTTGCAAATGTAAGTAATTCATCCCCGCTTTTCCTAAAAATTAACCCATTTATATCTAAATATTTTTCAAAACACTATAAAACAACTATCTAACTATGGATTACTGACAGATACAAGTTGTGTTAAGCCATTCAGTACGGAGTTTCCTGAGATTACAAAATTCGCGATGTACTTTCCAATTTCGTCTGGATTGGTTGGTGACTGAAAATCTGGAAAGGCTGAACGCAACATTTCAGTATTGACTGAACCTAAAGCTAAACAATTGACTTGTATATTGTCTTCTCGAAAATCTTCAGCTAAACATTCTGTTAGGATCGACAACGCTCCTTTACTGGAACTGTAAATAGATAATCCAGGAAATTTAACACTTCCTGTGACTCCGCCAACACTTCCTATATTCACTATATGTGCATTTGGAGCTTGAACCATTTTTGGATGAAAATATTGAATCAATTTAATTACTGCTTTGTAATTTAAATTAAAGACTGAATCAATTTCATCTTCTGTTATTTCCAAAAAATTTTTGTTCAGCAACTTGCCAGAGTTATTTACAAGTCTGTCAACGTGGGTTACATGACTAAAGACTTTCTCTAACTGATCTGTCGTAAAATCTTCTAAATCTAGTATTACTGGATAAATTTTACCAGTACCACTAACTCGAGAGGCTAAATCTTTCAGCTTGTTCTCTCTTCTAGCTAGCGCATAAACAATATGGCCTTGATTGGCAAGGTTTAATGCTGTATGGAAACCTACACCTGAGCTTGCTCCAGTGACTACGGAAATTAAAGGACTAGTCATCAAAACTTACTTTTAGGACCGGTGAAGTAGGAACAGTTTGACAGGTAAGAACGTAGCCATCCGCCACTTCTTGGTCTGTAAGGGCATAGTTTATTTTCATTTTGGCAGTACCTTCCATGATTTTAGCTCTACAAGTACAACAAACTCCACCTTTACAAGAATAAGGTAAATCTAGCCCCTGCTCTATTCCTTCATCAAGAATTGATTCGGCACTGTCTACTTTATATACATAATCAAACTCATCGTCATCGATGGTAATCGTAATTGCGGACTCGGAAATCTCTGTTTGGATTTCTTCCACATTATCTGATCCAGAAGTTGTAAATAATTCAAATTTAATTTTAGATTCTTCTATCCGCTTGGATGCTAAAAATTCGTTGATATCCAGAATCATTGCTTCAGGACCACAAGAAAAGTACTGATACGACTCAAGGTTTAACAATCCTGCCTCAGCAAGGTCGGTGAGCTTGGATTTATTAATTCTTCCTTTTAATAAGGAATCTTCCACCTCTTCTCTGGTATACAAATAATGAATTTTTAAGTTCTCCGAAGAAATATTATTTAATTCGTCAGAAAAAATGACACTTGATTTGGTTTTATTCAAATAGAATAAGTCGATAGTTGAATTTTCTTCGGTTCGAAGAATAGCCTTCAGAATTGAAAAAATTGGGGTAATACCACTTCCTGCCGCGAACAACGTGTAGTGATTTTTGTTGGAGGAATTTAGTTTAGGCACAAAATTTCCTTGAGGGGGCATAACTTCTAATACATCTCCCACTTTTAAAGACTCATTTGCATACGTTGAAAAAACACCATTTTCGACTTTTTTTACCAACACAGCTAATTCTTTTTCGTGAGGGGCCTTCCAGATTGAGTAGGCACGCTGCACCGACTCTCCTTTGATTGAGGTCTTGAGCGTAATATATTGACCTTCCACAAATTTAAATTCGTTTGTACGTTCAGCGGGTATTTCAAATGTAATAGAAACTGAATCTGAGGTGACTTTATTAAGACCCACGACCTTGAGGGATGAAAAATTATTCATATTGATAATAGTTTATTGATTTTTGACTTGTTTTAATAATGCAAATTTGACTTTACTTTTCGTGTTTCAATTTGTATCTTTGAATTTGAAATACATCTGGTAAATATAGAGTGCAAATCTAATCATTGATTTTATTTATTTCAACTATACTTACATTGTATTGAAAAACAATGTTTTAAACATTCAATATTCACTAAAAAACAATTTTTATGAGTACACTAGGAGAAGCTACAATGACCGGACAAGAATTGTTCGATTACAAAATCGAAAACGACTTAAAGATTGAACCAAAGGATTGGATGCCTGAGGACTATAGAAAGCATTTGCAACGTCAAATGTCTCAACATGCACATTCTGAGGTTATTGGAATGCAACCAGAAGGGAACTGGATATTGAGGGCTCCTTCTTTACGTGCCAAAGTAATTTTGCTAGCAAAGGTTCAAGATGAGGCAGGGCACGGACAATATTTGTATTCTGCTGCCGAAACTTTGGGAAAAACACGAGATGAGTTTATCAACGAATTACAAACAGGTAAGGCGAAATACTCGAGTATTTTCAACTATCCAACCCTTACTTGGGCCGACATGGGTGCCGTGGGCTGGTTAGTAGACGGAGCGGCTATCGTTAATCAGGTTTCTCTCCAACGAACTTCCTATGGTCCGTACTCTAGAGCTATGGTAAAAATATGTAAAGAGGAAAGTTTCCATCAAAGACAGGGTTATGAAATTATGGCTCAGATGGCAAACGGAACTCCAGAACAGAAAGAAATGGCTCAAGATGCACTGAATAGGTTTTGGTGGCCTTCCATCATGATGTTTGGCCCACATGACGGTGATTCGCCAAGAACTGGTAATGCTATGAAATGGAAAATAAAAAGAGAAACAAACGATGACTTACGTCAACAGTTCATTGACAAAACTGTGGCTCAAGCCGAGGTTATTGGTCTTACAATTCCGGATCCTGACCTAAAATGGAATGAAGAAAGAGGTCACTATGATTTCGGAAAAATGGATTGGGATGAGTTTTGGAATGTTGTAAATGGAAATGGACCGTGCAACAAGCAAAGACTTCAACACCACATTGATGCACATAAAAATGGCAGCTGGGTGAGAAAGGCGGCCAATGCTTATGCCGAAAAGAATGGGTAATTCTCTATTTATGAATACTTTAATAAACGAAAAATAACAACACACCTTAATAAATTGGATTCAATTTATTACGACAAACAGTTTAACAAAATGAGTGAAGATAATCAAGGGCAAGTATGGGAAGTATTTGTACAAGCTAAGCCGGGCTTAGCACACAAGCATGTTGGCAATATCCAGGCTATGGGAAAAGAAATGGCATTGCAAAATGCGCGAGACATGTACGTAAGAAGAAAAGAAGGAATAAGTATTTGGGTTGTAAAACTTGAAGACATTGTTGCCTCTTCTCCTGAAGAAATTGGTTCATTTTTTGATCCGATGGACGACAAAGCATACCGGCAAGCTACCTACTATAAAATGCCAGAAGGTGCTAAACATATTTAAATTGTAGGAAACTCCTTATTATTAAAACTATCTGCCTCATTACAGGTTGAAAACACCCCTCATGGAAACAAGCAAAAATTTAATAAAGCTCTTATACAGATTAGGAGATAATACACTTATATACGGTCAGCGATTGGCCGAATGGTGCTCCAATGGCCCCACACTGGAAGAGGACGTTGCACTTACGAATATCTCTTTGGACAACTTCGGTCAAACCAGAGCAATTTACAGCCACTTAGCGGAAATTGAAAACAAAGGTAAAACTGAAGATGATTATGCATTTAGGAGGAATGAAAGACAATTTTACAATGCCTTGATAGTGGAACGACCGAACGGACATTTTGGCGATACCATTGCCCGAGGATTTTTGTTTGATGCTTTTCAATTGCACTTTTATCAAGAATTGACAAAAAGTAACAATGAATTTCTTGCTGGACTAGCAGCCAAATCATTAAAGGAAGTACAATACCATGTTCGCCATTCAGGAGAATGGGTTGTAAGACTGGGAGACGGAACGGATGAAAGTAAAGAAAAGATTCAGAAGTCGATAAACGATATGTGGGAGTTCACGGGTGATATGTTCGCCACAGACTCAGCCATAGATAAATTGACAGAAGAAGGAGTAGCTCCAAACTACAACCTGGTGAAAGAAAAATGGACAAAAACTGTTGAAGAAGTTCTATATAGAGCCACCCTCAAAAAGCCAGAAGATTGCTACATGCAAAAAGGAAGTTTGAGTGGATTACATTCTGAGTTTTTGGGTCACTTACTCGGAGACATGCAATACCTACAGCGTGCTTATCCGGATTCCGAATGGTAAATTTAAGACTTTGATCTCGAGAAATTGAGCTAAGAAATAACAATAGTAACTACCGAACCTACGCTATGAACTCAAAACATCTTCTCTTTTTTGTTATTTGCCTTCTGGCATGTACTTGCAACAAAAACAACTCCGAAAAAGGAACAGAGAATGAGATGTTGTCTTCAGCAAATTCACATATCAAGTTAACAGGAAAGATTGAACTACAACTTTTTAGCTATCATCAGTACGGCAGTCATTTTATCCTTTCAGACTCCACTTACTATGCTTTGACGAGTTCGACTATTGATTTAGACGATTTCATTGGAACGGACACGACTCTTATTGGAAATAAAATACCTGGGTATCCGATTAATCCAGGAATAGATCCAGATTTTATTGAAGTAATAGCTTTTGAGTAATATGAAAGAATCATCACAAATAAAACTTTCGAAAGATGAAATTTGGGCAATATTGGATACAATTCCAGACCCAGAAGTCCCTGCAATTTCTATTGTAGAGTTGGGCGTTGTGCGAAAAGTCACTATTGAAGAAGACACTGTGTCTATCTATATTACTCCCACTTATAGTGGATGCCCGGCAACTGAGAGATTCAAGCAAGATATTAGAGATTTTCTTAAAATAAATGGGATTTTGGAGGTAAACATTATTATGCAATATTCTCCGGCTTGGACTACCAACTGGCTGACCGATGAAGCAAAAGAAAAATTACGAGAATATGGTATTGCTCCTCCCATTGACGGGACGGAGGACAAAGGATTTCTGTTTCAGAGCGGACCTAAAGTTGTTCCTTGTGTGAAATGCAATTCGGAAAATACAGACTTAAGTAGTCAGTTTGGCTCAACGGCCTGCAAAGCACTCTACAAATGCATAGATTGCTTGGAACCTTTTGAATACTTTAAATGTATTTGATACCCTGTTAGTCTTCTTCCCAAGTGTCGTCAATGATATCAAAATCCGTTTCGGTCTTGGACTTTGCCCATTTATTATCTAAATATCTGTGAGTTATCCATACCACTACTCCACCCATTGCATATCTCACAATTTCTAACAGAAATCTATTTATATGCTGGACTTGATATCCCAATAAAGTTAAAACAATTCCAAGAAGGAAAGAAAGCGCAAATAATCCAAGGATAAATGCAACAATTCCGACTACTGCGAAGGCAACAGGATTCTTTTTGTGTTTTTCGGCCAATCGCTTGAACAAAATACCTACATAGATAAGAACCAAAACAATTAATAACATGAACTGAGGCGTTTGTGAAGATTAAAAATGCAAACTATTTGGGTAAAACAGAAGAAAAGTTAGAAATAAAATGAAGTCGACACTCTAAATCCTTGGACAATTTTGTAACTTAACTTCTCATAAAAGAAGAACTACGAATTGGAAAACCAACACAACTTTATCGTTTACAAGTCCTCGGCCGGATCAGGTAAAACTTACACCTTGGTTCGCGAATTTTTGCGGATTGTCATTGAATCGGATGAAATAACACGATACCGAAACATTCTGGCAATCACCTTTACCAATAAGGCTGCCGCTGAAATGAAAGAAAGAGTTCTGGATAACTTGAAAGAACTATCTGACGAAGAAGATTCCCCCTTACTGAAAGACTATGCGAAAGAATTTGGGATGGATTCGGAGGTTATCAAGAAAAAATCTCGATTAATTCTTCAATCTGTGTTGCATA
>JALRIS010000008.1 GCA_023255335.1 Flavobacteriales bacterium
AATACCTTCAATAAATTTGACCCAACTTCTCCCTTTGGAGGATACAAAGAAAGCGGATTTGGAAGAGAAGGTGGATTGCATGGATTGGAGGCTTATCTTTTAATGGATAATTGAAAATTGAACAATTGATAATTATAAATGATGAACTGAACCCTGAAGGTTTTTATTTTCCGTTTCACTTCAAATAAAAACCCTCAGGGTTCTGATTAGAATACAAAACTGCGGGCTGAGTGTTCCGATTTTAATCGGGATGTATCGAAGCCCAACTTAGATAATAGAAACTATGACAAGAATAGAAGTGTTAAAAACATACAAGCTATACATTGGAGGAAAATTTCCCAGAACAGAATCGGGGATTCATTACAACTTGCTAGATACCAACGGAAATCCCATTGCCAACATGTGCAAATCATCTCGAAAAGATTTCAGAAATGCGGTAGTAGAAGCTCGAAAAGCGCAAGAACCTTGGGCAAACAGAACGGCCTACAATCGTGGCCAAATTTTGTACCGAATAGCAGAAATGCTGGAAGGACGAAAAGCACAATTCTTAGACGAATTGATGCACATGGGTGCTACAAAAAAACAAGCGGAAAACGAAGTGTTTACCTCCATCGATAGGTTGATATATTACGCAGGTTGGGCAGATAAATACCAACAAATTAGTAGTTCGGTCAACCCTGTATCGGGAGCGTTTTTCAATTTTTCGGTACAAGAACCTACAGGAGTTGTAGCAGTAATTGCCCCAGAAGAAAACGGATTGATTGGCTTGGTTTCGACCATTGCTCCCATTATTGTTTCAGGAAATTCGTGTGTTGTGTTGGCTTCCGAAAGTAAAGCATTGTGCTCTATTTCTTTTGCCGAAGTGGTTCATTCTTCGGATGTGCCAGGTGGAGTCATCAATATCCTCACGGGAAATGCCGAAGAACTCATCCCTCATTTTTCTACTCACATGGATGTAAACAGTATGTTGTATTGCGGAAACGACAAAAAAGCAATTCAGTTAATCCAAGAAAATTCTACCACAAACCTGAAAAGAATTGTGGTAAAAAAAGGTGTTGATTGGATGAAGGAGGAGAACGAATCTCCTTATTTCATCACCAAATTTACCGAAGTAAAAACCACTTGGCATCCTATTGAAAAAATCGGAGGAAGTGGCAGTGGGTATTGATTTATTGTTGATAATGAATAATTAACTATCAAAAAAAAGCTAATTAAGTTACAAGAAACCAGTCATTCTGAACTTGATTCAGAATCTGTTTGCCATCAGCGATACAATCAATTGACAGACCCTGAATCAAGTTCAGGGTGACCACCGCTTTTTTTGTGAATGATATTGTAGAATGACGAGATATATTTTTTTGTTTCTTTGTAAATAATTTTCAATCCAACAACTATGATTTACCAATTCAAAGGGTTCATACCCGTAGTCCATCCTTCTTCGTTTGTGCATCCACAGGCTACCGTTACTGGCAATGTAATCATTGGCAAAAACGTGTACATTGGCCCTGGTTGTGCCTTGAGAGGTGATTGGGGAAAAATCATCATCAAAGATGGGTGCAACGTACAAGAAAACTGCACCGTTCATATGTTTCCGGGGAAAGACACCATTTTGCATGAAGGTGCTCACATAGGTCACGGAGCCATTATTCATGGAGGAATTATTGGTAAAAATTCTCTCATAGGAATGAATGCCGTAATTATGGACGAAGTAGAAATAGGCGAAGAATGTATTGTGGGAGCACTGAGTTTTGTGAAAGCAAAATCCATCATCCCCAAAAGAAGTTTACTGGCAGGAAACCCAGCAAGATTAATCAAAGAAGTCTCAGACGAAATGATTGCATGGAAAGCAAAAGGAACCAAGTTGTACCAACAATTACCTAAAGATTGTCACGAAACACTCAAAGAATGCGAACCACTTACCGAAGAAGAACCCGGAAGAGGCGAACAAGAGAATTTGTTTAATCCTTGGGGTTCCTAGCAATGTACTTTTGTCATTCCTGCGAAGGCAGGAATCTAATAATACGAGAATCACCCTGATGAATAAGATTCCTGCCTTCGCAGGAATGACATAGAAAAAGAAGTATTATCGAATCCCCTCCTTATTCAAAAAAGCATAATACTTTCTGGCATTCACATTATGCTGAGCATTTGTTTTGGCGAAGGCATGATAACCCGAATAATCAGGTTTGGCACAAAAGAATAAATACTCGTGGGAGGAGTAATTCAAGACAGCATCTAGGTAACTAATTGGAGGAGTGATAATTGGGCCCGGTGGTAAACCCGTATTTTTGTAGGTATTATAAGGTGAGTTAATTTCTTTGTGTTTATTCAGCACTCTACGAATAGAAAAATCGCCCAAAGCAAACACCAAGGTAGGATCAGCTTGTAGCAACATTCCTTTCTTCAATCTATTCACATACACACCAGCCACTTTAGGAGCTTCGTCCGCTTTTTTGGTTTCTGAATACACAATAGAGGCCAACGTAGATACTTCGGATTGGGAAAGACCAATTTCTTTGGCCTTGGCTCTCCTATCAGCATTCCAAAATCGCTTATACTCTTTGGCCATTCTTTCTAATAATTCTTCTTTGGAAATATCCCACCACACATTGTAAGTGTTTGGAATAAATAGAGTTCGGATGGTCTCAGAATTAAACCCATATTTTTCTTGAGTCTCCGTTTGGGTCAAAAGCAACAAGAAGTCAAAGGAAGAAACCTCAATATTTTCGGTAATTTTATTGGCAATATCTTCAAGAGTTTTCGTATTATTCAAAGTTATTTTTACTTCTTTTTCTCCATTCCCTTTTCGTAAATCGTTTACCAATTCATGCAACGTTGAATTGGATTGAATTCGGTATTTACCCGGCTCCACTGTTGTGTTCTTCAAGTTTCTAAACAAGGCATACTTCTTAAAGCGTTCTGGCATCTCAATCACCTTATTGGCTACCAACGAATCAGTTAAAATATCGAGGGTTGAACCCGTAGAAACATACAAATCAATTGTTTTGGTGTTTTTAACAGAATTAATCCCGTACAAATACTGCTCGAATTTCGGATAGAAATAATAGCCAGCACCAAGCATGGCGAGGAGCATAAAGTAAAAAAATAGTTTCGTTTTTTTCATTGTATTTTTATTCCATCAAAGTTAGTGAAAAGAATCAATCCTTAATTTCATTCTATTCTAAAAATCTCTGCCATATCGTGTATTTTCATTCTTTTAAAAAGGTAAGTTAGTCGTTTTTTCTTATTTTTATCAGCCAAATTGGCTTGTATTTCGAGCAAGCACAATTATTGTAAAAATAATGACATCTAAAAGTCAAAAACAAGTAACTGATGATTCAAAATATCCTCAAAAAAATATTAGGAGACAACACTAAAAATGTCTTTAAAGATATCAACCCGTTGGTGGACAAAGCAAAAGAAGAATTTGCTAAGTTAAGCTCTCTCTCAAACGATGAATTAAGAGCAAAAACTCAAGAATTTAAGTCTAGAATAAAAGCTTACACAGCTGAAATAGAGGGAAAAATAAATGAGCTGAAAGCCAAAACCCAAGAAGAAAGCACGGATGTAGATGCCAAAGATGAAATTTTTCAAGAAATTGAAAAATTAGAATTACAATCGAATGAACAGTTAGAAGAGGTACTACTTGAAATACTACCTGAAGCCTTTGCAGTGGTGAAAGAAACTGCAAGGAGATTCACCGAAAACGAAGAAATAGAAGTAACCGCGACTGAATTTGATAAACTTATTGCTACCCAGAAAGATGCTGTCGAAATTGAAGGAGACAAAGCAATCTGGTTTAACTCATGGACGGCAGGCGGAACTCAAGTAACCTGGGGAATGGTTCATTACGATGTTCAGCTTATTGGAGGTGTGGCACTACACACAGGAAAAATCGCTGAGATGCAAACGGGAGAGGGTAAAACCTTAGTTGCTACATTGCCTGTTTACCTCAATGCTCTTGCCGGAAAGGGAGTTCATATGATTACCGTGAACGACTATTTGGCAAAAAGAGATAGCGAATGGATGGGGACTTTGTATGAGTTTCACGGATTATCTGTGGACTGTATCGACAAGCACCAGCCTAACTCCGATGCACGAAGAAAAGCCTACAATGCAGACATTACATTTGGAACGAACAACGAGTTTGGGTTTGACTACCTCAGAGACAACATGAGTAGCGATGTAGATTCTTTGGTTCAAAGAAAACATCATTTTGCCATCATAGATGAAGTAGATTCTGTTTTGATTGACGATGCCAGAACTCCTCTTATCATCTCAGGTCCTACTCCGAAAGGTGACCAACAAGAATTTACAACTCTGAAGCCAAAGGTAGAAAAATTGGTAGGCGCCCAACGAAAATTGGCGAAAGAGAATTTAGCAATCGCCAAAGAAAACTTAGCAAAAGCTGAAGATGAAACTTTGGATAAAAAAGTGAGAGCCGAACACACAAAAGTAGGACAAATGGCATTGTTAAGATCGCATCGAGGTATGCCAAAAAATCCAGATCTTATAAAGTATTTGAGTGAACCAGGAATAAAAGTTCAGCTACAAAAAGTAGAAAACTTCTATATGCAAGATCAAAGCAAAGAAATGCACAAGGTGGATCGCGAATTGTACTTTGTGATTGAAGAAAAAAACAACCAAGTAGATTTAACGGAAAAAGGGATTGACTTAATTTCTGGGGTAGAAGAACCTGACTTTTACATTTTACCTGACTTAGGAGGCTTGTTCGCAGAAGTAGAAAATCAACAATTACCCAGTGAAGACACGGTAGCTCGAAAAGACGAAATTATTCAAGATTATACGGTAAAAGCAGAAAGGATTCACTCTATCAATCAATTACTAAAAGCCTACACGCTGTTCGAAAAAGATACAGAATACGTGTTGATGGATGGAAAAGTAAAGATTGTAGATGAACAAACGGGACGTATCATGGAAGGGAGACGTTATTCAGATGGCCTTCACCAAGCAATTGAAGCAAAAGAAGATGTGAAAATAGAAGCTTCTACTCAAACCTATGCAACAATTACTCTTCAGAACTATTTCCGAATGTACCATAAACTGGCGGGAATGACTGGTACTGCAGAAACTGAAGCGGGCGAATTTTGGGATATCTACAAGCTCGATGTAGTGGTAATTCCAACTAACAAACCTATTGCTAGAGATGATAGAGAAGACTTGGTATACAAAACAGCGAGAGAAAAATACTTGGCTGTAAGCGAAGAAATTGTTCGCCTTGTTGGAGAAAACAGACCCGTTTTGGTAGGAACCACTTCGGTAGAAATTTCTGAGTATTTAAGTGGATTATTGAATTCAAAAGGAATAAAGCACAATGTCTTGAATGCCAAGAAGCACCAACAAGAAGCAGACATAGTTGCTGAAGCGGGAAAAGCTGGAGCCGTTACCATTGCAACCAATATGGCGGGAAGAGGGACAGACATAAAACTGCAAGAAGGGGTAAAAGAATCTGGTGGTTTGGCCATTATAGGAACCGAACGACACGACTCTAGGCGAGTAGACCGACAATTGAGAGGTAGAGCAGGACGACAAGGAGATCCTGGATCTTCTCAGTTCTTTATTTCTCTGGAGGATAACTTAATGAGACTTTTTGGTTCAGAAAGAATTGGAAAAATGATGGATCGAATGGGCTTCAAAGAAGGAGAAGTGATTCAGCATAAAATGATTTCTAAGTCTATTGAAAGAGCTCAGAAAAAAGTAGAAGAAAACAATTTTGGGATACGGAAACACTTGCTCGAATATGATGATGTAATGAATGCCCAACGTAATTCTATTTACGCAAAACGAAAAAATGCTCTCTACGGTGACAAATTAGACCTTGATATTGCCAATACGCTCTACGAAATTGCCGAAAATATTGTATTTACTAGCAAAGGAATGGAAGATTACGATGAATTTGAATTGGAATTGATTCGAATTATGTCTATCCAATCGCCCGTTTCCCAAGATGATTTTTTGAAAATCAATGAAAACGAATTGGTGGAAATGGTATACCAAAAAGCCAAAGAGGCCTATAACAGAAAGGTAGAATTAATGGCGAGCATGACGTATCCGGTGATTGCCAATGTCTATCAAAACGAGTCTAACTCCTACGAAAATATCATCATTCCTGTAACCGATGGAAGCAAAAGCACTCAAATTTTAGCAAATTTGAAAGACTCCTACGAGGCAAAAGGAAAGAATATTTCCAAACTTCTGGAGCGTAACATAACACTTGGAGTGATTGATAACGAATGGAAAGAACACTTGCGAGAAATGGATGATTTAAGACAATCTGTGAGAGGAGCTCAATACGAACAAAAAGATCCTCTATTGATTTATAAACTTGAATCCTACGAGCTATTCAAACAAATGGTAAGCAAGGTAAACAAAGAAATCATTTCCTTCTTAATGAGAGCTAATTTACCTCAAAACCAAGGAGTAGAACAAACGAATAACGAAAAACTTAATCAAAGATCGCAACCAAAATTACAGACTGGCAGGACGGACATTAATGAAAGTACACAGGTAAATCAACAAGTTGCCAACCAACAGCAAAATGGTGAAAGAGTGAAGCAACAGCCTGTGGTAAAAGAACAAAAAATTGGTAGAAACGATCGAGTTACCATAGTGAACCTGAGAAGTGGTGAAACAAAAGAAGTGAAGTACAAACAAGCCGAACCACTCATAAACGAGGGTACATGGCAAATGGCCCAAAAATAAAAACCTAGTTACTCATTTTGGAGAAATCCTGGCTATGAAAAACCTTATCCGAGCAATGAGCATTAGCATGATACTCTCATTGCTTTTTACTTGTAAGAAACAAAATGAAGTAAGGATATTTGTGTCTTGGCCAGGAGGAGAAGGTCTTCCGCATTATACCTGGAAGAGAGGCGAAACAAAACCTACGGGTATTGAGCCTACTTTTCTTGAGAGACTTCTAACCATAGCCGAATTGCCCTATTCCTATGTTGCCAATTTCGAGTTCTCGGGCGAAGGCGACCCCAGAATTGAAGCTCTAACAAGCGGGAAAGCCGACCTTTGTATAAGGGCCCTTTCTATCAATGAAGAGCGCAAAAAATCAATTTTATTTACAAATCCCTACTACTTTGACGGACTCTCCGCACTGGTAAGAACATCTGATTCTCTCTCTACCTTAAGTGATCTAAACGGAAAAAAAGTATACACCTTAGCTTTCACCTCAGCTCACAATTGGGCCAAGAAAAACCTCAACCTAAGTACACTTCTTACCTACGAAAAATTTGATACGGCTTTCGTAAAACCAGAAGGACTTCTGCTCAACCACGAAATAGATGCCTATGTCCTTGACAAAAGTTTTTTGACTGAAATTGCTAAAAACCAACCGCAATTAAGAGTTATGGAGCGTAAATTTACGGAAGAGAGTATTGGTATTGGTGTTTCCAAGAACAGACCTGATTTGGTCAATAAATTAAACGAAGCAATGGAAATAATGAAGGAAACCGGTGAATTTAATTTGTACTTAAACCAACTCCAATAAGCGAGTGCTATTGTTCTATTTTACCAGAACCTAGAGGAGTAAGCGTTAATACATATTTTCTTCCTTTCTTTTTCACTTTCCATTCGAAACTTGCAGATGCTTTTTCTATCAATTGAATGAATTCGTCTCGATTCTTTTTCTTTACCACATAGGTTAGTGTTGTGTAGGCATTGTCAGAAAACACAAAATTTGCTTGGAATTTCCATTCCTTGATTCTTGCTTTCTTAATTGTAACCTGACCTGCGGTATACAGTGAGTCTGGAAAAGAAATTATAAAATTGGATGAATTAAATTTTTCACCAGGAAAAATGACCTCATCCAAAGTCGCTTTTCTTTGAAAATGATACATGGTTGTTTCTTGAGCGAAACCAACCAAGGAAACTCCCAAGAAAAATCCTGCAATAAAAAAGCTACGACAATTCATCGTAGCTTTTCTAACTTTATTCAAGTAGAACTTATTCACCCGTTACAACTGTTGTCACGGTAGTGGTAAAAAAGTTTCCGTAAATCTTTTGATCTACAGTAGCTACTTTTGTAATGTCTCCATTTCTTGCCGCAGTTACTATCGAAGCATCTGCATTAAACGGCATAAAGCCCAAAATAATGGTGTACGAAGACTCTCCAGTTTTGGAATTTGTTCCTCCTGCATTATCTGTAATAAATAACGGTCCTGAAATACTGCATGACGTCAAAGCTAACAGTGACAATGCAACTAATGTATTTGTGATTATTTTTTTCATATCGATTAATTTTTATTCTCCGGTTACTATTACTTCTACTTTTTGAAAAACTACATAGTTCGTAGTTTTTACGTCTACAGAACCAATTTTCTCAATTCCTCCATTTTTTGCTGCCTCAATCACACCAAAATTTTTGTTGGAAACTATCCCAGTTGATAATTGTACTCCAGCAGATTGACCGAATAGTATTGTAGTTTTGGAAACTCCTTGTTTGTTTCCTATATAATTGTTTGTAACTGCGTAAGGTCTTGTTAAAGAACAAGAAGACACCAAAGCGACAGCGAAAATTCCTCCTAATAATTTTTTCATGGTAATTTGTTTTTTTAATGGGTTGTTATTCTCCAGTAACTTTAGTAGTTCCTGTGTAAAAAACGAAAAATCCTGTGACTTTAGTTTCCGCTATTCCTGCTTTCGTAATCTTTCCATTTTTCATGGCAGATTGAAAGGTAAAGTCTGCGTCTACTTGTCCTACTTTCGCTTTAGCTACACCAGTTTTAGACCCCACTGGGTTGTTTGTAACAACAGCTGTGTGGTATACAGTGCAAGATCCCAAAGAAAGGGTTGCCAAACCAATTAAGGCTAATTTTAATGTTTTCATGTTAAATAATTTTAGTTCAGAACAATAATACACAAATGTTTTGAAATTTTCTAATCTCACACGGCTTGATTCCGTAAATTAACCATTCGTTAAACCTCTTGTGCTCGATCAACTAAGTCGATTCGCTTCTTTACTACCTCATAGCTATTGATCGAGGATTACCAACATTGAGATGAGTTAATTTAAAGGTTCTCCTTATATTTACATCGCATGAATAGAAAATTCGCTACAAATCTGGTGTTTGTCCTTCTCCTTAATTTCTTGGTGAAGCCATTTTACATTCTTGGGATTGATGCAGAAATTCAAAACAGAGTGGGAGCTGAAGAATATGGCCTTTATTTTTCATTGCTCGGATTTACTTTTCTATTTAATATTTTATTGGATGTGGGTATTATCAATTATAACACCCGTACCATCTCCCAGCAGCCTTTTTTGATTGAAAAATACTTTTCGAAAATTGCTTCTTTGAGAATCCTTCTTGCAGTTATTTACGCAACTTTTGTTCTCATTCTGGGAACTATTATTGGATACAACCAAGCCGAAATTCATTTACTTCTTTGGTTAGTTTTGAACCAAATTTTGGCTTCATTTACCTTGTATTTTCGTTCCAATTTGGCGGGACTGTTGCTGTTTAAATACGACAGCATTGTGTCCGTGCTGGATAAGTTCTTACTGATCATTCTTTGCTCCATACTTTTATGGGGCGGAATTACCGAAGAGCCATTTCAGCTTTTTTGGTTTGTTTATGCACAAACTTTCGCTTATTTAATTTCAGGAATTACAGCTTTTGTTTTTTTGGTATCGCATCAAAAATTAACTCGAATAAATTGGAACAAAATTTTCTCACTCGCCATAATAAGACAAAGCGCTCCATACGCGTTACTTATTTTGCTTATGACGTTTTATTACCGAGCAGATAGCGTAATGCTCGAAAGAATGCTGGAAGATGGAAAAACACAGGCTGGAATTTATGCCAATGGATTTAGATTCTTTGAAGCGGCCAATAACATCGCTTTTCTATTTGCCTCTCTCCTGCTCCCATTGTTTTCAAATTTATTAAAGAACCAAAAATCTGTGGCTAGCTTAGTAAAAACAGCTAGTAGTATTCTCATCCCAGGCTCCATCCTAATCGCGATCACTTGTTTCTTTTTTAGCCAAGAATTAATTGGAGCCAGGTACCTCAATAGCACGTTCCAGTCTGGGCAGGTTTTTGCCATTCTGATGCTCTGCTTTGTATGTATCTCCACCACGTATATTTTTGGAACCTTACTCACTGCCAATGGAAATTTGAAAACACTTAATAGAATAGCCTTTGCCGGAGTTGTGCTCAATATTGCTCTCAATTTTGTGCTCATTCCATTATATCAAGCACTAGGTGCTGCCATTGCCAGTTTGGTTACTCAGGCACTTACTGCTCTTGCTCAAATTTGGTTGTGCCAATCCTATTTTTCTCTGAGAGTTCATAAGCCGCTTCTTCTTCGGGGTGTAATTTTCATGGTTGTTCTTATTGGAGTAGGTTTCGCATTTACTCATACCTCGCTCTACACTATTAATTGGTATTGGCTGATGTTGGTGCATTTCTCTATTGGAGGACTTTTATTGTTTGGATTGAAACTCATTGAACTGAAAAACGTGAAAAAGCTTTTTTACAAAGTATAGCAGAACTCTTATATTTAATCCATGAAAACGACACAAGGAACCATTATTCCTCTCGCTTGGCCCGATACTCCCGTTATAAAGGAAGGGAAATGGTACGATGGCATTATGGCTCATTTGGGTTTTCTTCAAAACGGATTTTATAAAGCGGGACATGCCGCTTTAGTTCTGGTTAATCACGAAGAAAAAGAATTTCGTTATTTTGATTTTGGTAGATATCAAACACCCAAAAAACACGGGAGGGTAAGAGACCGCGATACAGATCCAGATTTGACTCTGAAAACCAAACCCTTAATAACAAACAATCGAATTCTCAATATAGAGGAATTGATGACGGAACTTGCCCAACTTGAAGCAACCCACGGAGAAGGCAGATTAATTGCTGCCACCAAGTTTGTGCCGAATATAGAATGCGCCTTTGCCAAGGCAAAAGCTATGCAAAATAAAGAGGCTATCATCTACGGACCATTTAATTTAGACGGTACCAATTGCTCCCGATTCGTAGCTCAAACTGCCAAAGCGAGCAACTTGGGATGGCTCAAAAATCTTCTTATTAGAATTCCGTACACGATCACTCATACAACGATTACCAATGTGAAATTAATCAACGATAAGCGGTTTTATTATGAATTGAAAGAAGGAGTCCTTACCAAACGACTCAACATTTTGTACCCATTAATAAAAAAAGGATGATAGACATGACAGGTAGATTAGTTGCTCCCACAAAAATGGGAGAAGTCCCAGAAAATGCCCAATGGCTTTCTGGTGAAGGAGGTGGCGCATGGTTTTCTATCGAAAAAAAAACAAGTTGTTTCAGAATAAAACGATACACTCCACAAGGCATATTGGATTGTGACAGAGAGTTCGTATCTCCAGCAAACTGCAACCAATTTGACGAAAATTTACCTTTTGAAGTTCAACATATTTCGCATTGTGCTCGAGTAAAGGTAATTCAAGGAAAAGAGACTTTTGTCTTTGAAGTCATCGAAAAATAATTTCATGGAAGAGAGTTACTTTTTGACTCTCTTGCATTATACAGAAAAGAAAAAAGCTATTTTTTGACTGAAAAGGAACGACATATTGAACTAGCCTACATTGAAAAAGCCAAAGAAAACAAGAAGTTTTTTGGTTTTTTGTACGAAAAATATTTCGAACAAATTTATCTTTTCATATTCAAAAAGATTCAGGAAGAAGACACTACAGGTGATATTTGTTCT
>JALRIS010000175.1 GCA_023255335.1 Flavobacteriales bacterium
CTCCTGCTGTTGGCAGTGTATTGTTAATTGTATAGGTTCCTGATAAAGTAGAAACACATCTCGTTTTGAAGTTCACTGGACCAAAATATAAAGAAGTATCACCTGCCCCACAAATACCTCTTACATATACATCGTAATTTGTAATAGGTGTAAGTCCAGGAATAGTTGCGGTGTCAGAGCTTGAGAATATTGATGTTCCTGTTCCTGGAGTAAATCCAGGAGCTCCGTATTCAAATACCCAAGCAGTGTCATTAACTCCTTTTATCCAGGTTACTTCCGCAGAGGTAGCTGTTAGGTTAAACGCAGATAGTGCGTATCCCATTGGACATGTAGGCGGGATGTATTCATCGGCACCAATATCGTACCCAGTTGAAGGAAGTAATGGTCTCACATCTCCATCGATGTCTACCATAATTCCAAGGTTAGCACCTGAATCAGCGGCCAATCCACCTTGTAGGTGAAGATCTGATTGTGATAAATAACCCGGAATACCAAAATAACTATTACTATCCTTTAAACTTGCCGCTTGATAAGCTGAAAAAGTTGGATAAGTGGATGTTCCGTAATAAAAAGGAGTGGCGCCAGAGGAATAATAAATATTATAATCTAAGTTTGACAACTGACCTGGTGAGGTTGCCCCAGAATTTATATAGGAAACATATCCTCCAACATTATTGGTAAAAATATTATTTCTTACATCAACATTTCCGTAGAGTGTTGATGTTGAACTTGCAATATACAACGAACGAGTCCCGGTTAAAGTTCCCGCTCTGATGTTCACAGAGTTATGATAAATATTTGTGTTTAAACAATAATTGACGTACAATCCATAGGCAGTTCCCGAAGAATTGTTTGAGGTAACAATCATGTTATTTGATACTTCGTTTGATGCACCTGCATATCTACCTATCATCATACCATAGTTGGTAGAAGTTGTGTTCAGCGTAACTGAATTTCTTGTCACTTTGGTGTTATCACAATAATAAGAATACAAACCATAGCAGAATGAGGTAGAAGTTGGATTCTGTACCATTGTATTATTATCAAATTCTAAACTATCTTGGTAGTAAAAATATACTTGATAATAATTTGGATGATTCATGACATTATTGGCAATTCGATTCCCTATGGACTTTGCAGTTGTTCCTGAACCTCTCATATACAAACCATACGAACCGTTATTCAATTCATTGTTTGTAAAAGAATTGTAATTTGACAAACCTCCTGATTGATATATCACTGCCTGATATGTAGAGGTTGTAGCATTATTATAGCCATCCAATTTACAATCATTGATTGTAATATAATCAGAAGTACCCGGAATACTTACTACGGTAGAATAATTAGTACCCTGAGTTTTAAAATTGAGACTATCAAATGTAATATAGCTAGCGCCAGCCGATAATCTTAATGTGAAATTATCTGCTAATGTAGTAGGTCCATGCTGAATTATTGGCATAAGCGTGTTTCCTGGATCACTTTTAAATGTGATTGTATTACTTGAAGAAACACCATTTATGGCTCCAATTTCGACTTGCTCATTATAAATATTTTGACGAACGTCAAAGACAACAGGTCCACATACACCTATGCTATTCAAATCTGCTATGGCCGCAGCAAAATTAGCGTAATCAGGCGAAAAACCTCCAATTGAGTAGGTTCCTGATAGCGAAGGTCTCAGATATGAAACAATCGTGTCGTTGTTCGTTGTTGTATCTACAACTCCATTTGGCATGGTTGTCCAAACAGTGAAAGTATCTGTAACACCTGATACAAATGTATGTAAACCTAAATTAACAAGTGCTGAAGTAGAACCCGTACCTGCAGCAGTATCCAAAAGAGTTTTCAGTTGAATAGGAGTTTGTAACACTCCGTTTTTACTCCAGTTAACCATTACAGAATCAATTTGGTTTGTTCCATAATTGTTTATTTGAACTTTTACAGAATCAGAACCTGCACAAAGCAAAGTAGGAGTAATATTGGAGGCACCTGCGTCATTCGGAACAGTTGAAACAGGATAAGTTAAAAATGCGTCTACACACAAACTTGACCCACACAACGTAAGGTTTACAGCAGAAGTGGTAGTTAAATCAAAATCTATCGTACCGCCAGTGGTCGCCCAAGCATTGATGGTTGCCATTGGAATTGAAATCGTTACCGAATCCCTTGTAGGGGAACACTGCCCTGTTGGAAGAGAGTTTCCTAGTGAAGGGCCAGTCTCTCCTGTTATGTCAATGTTTTCCAGATTGGAACCAGTTCCATCCAAATCTCCATTATAATAAATAAGAGTAAATGTTCCAGCACCATTGGCATTAGGTGTGGTTCCGGTGAATGAAATTGTTCGAGTCGATGTAGTAAAGCATTGATTTGTTAATCTCATACTGTAATCCTGGGCGAATGAATCACTGCTCGGTAACAGTAAAATCATCACACTCAGAAACGATAAAATTGAGTAGATTTTTTTCATTGTATGTGTTTTTTTGAATTATATAGATTCTGAAATTACTAAAAAGAAAATCAACTCACAAAATATTCTCACACAAAATGTTATAAAAATCACAAATATCTTGTTCTTCGCCTTGTTTCCAACATTTTATTTTTCAATTTATCGCGAAGAGGCTACCTTTGTAAAAAACCAACACAACGACAATGAATTTAACAGGAAAAACAGCGGCAGTAGCAGGAGGAACAGGTGGCATAGGAATGGCATCGGCAATAACAATGAGCAAACTGGGTGCCTCCATCGTATTAATCGCTAGAAACGAATCAAAATTAAAAACTACGCTCGAAACTCTTGATTCAAGTAAAAATCAACAACACTCATACCTTGTTGCTGACTTTAGTGATCCAACATCTTTGGAAGCTGCCTGTGAAAAAATCAAAAACATTTCGGTAGATATATTACTAAACAACACGGGTGGTCCTGCTGGCGGCCCAATTACGGATGCCAATCCTACCGAATTTATCAACACATTCAATCAGCACTTGATTGCAAATCACAAACTGACCCAAGCCGTATTGCCCAACATGAAAAACCAACCATATGGCAGAATCATCAACGTGATTTCTACTTCGGTAAAAGCACCGCTCAACGGTCTGGGTGTATCCAACACTATAAGAGGTGCCGTGGCAAACTGGGCCAAAACAATGGCAAACGAACTAGGAAAACACAACATTACGGTAAATAATGTACTTCCCGGAGCAACCAATACTGGAAGACTGAACGAAATATTTGAGGCAAAATCAAAAAAAACAGGGAAATCTATCGAGGAAATAAAAAAAGGAATGGAAAGCATCGTACCGATGAACCGAATTGCAGAACCAGAAGAAGTAGCCAACGCCATTGCTTTTTTGGCTTCGCCACTTGCTAGCTATATCAACGGAATCAACTTACCAGTGGATGGTGGAAGAACTCCTTGCCTGTAATGCCAGAAGCTGGAAGTTTGAAGTCCGAGGTACGGATTGATTCTAGGTAATTTTTTTTGGCTTAAATAGTACAAAAAGTCACGCTACAAAATAGGATTAGTCGAACCTTTTATAGGTTTTTATTAAGGGCTTTTTACAACCTGTAAACTTATCATCGGTATACATTCGTAATTAGTAATTGATTAATTAACTTTGAACTCATAAAAAACATACCTTATATATAATGTATAGATCGCACACCAACGGAGAATTAAGAATAAAACACACCAACACCGAAGTAACTTTGTGTGGATGGGTGCAAAAATCACGTGACTTAGGAGGAATGACTTTTGTCGATTTGAGAGACAGGTATGGCATCACCCAGCTGGCTTTCAACGAAGAAGTGAACGCTCCTCTTTGTGCCGATGCCCGAAAACTGGGGCGTGAATTTGTGATTCAGGTAAAGGGAATTGTGAAAGAACGATCGAGCAAAAACAACAACATTGCTACTGGAGAAATTGAAATAGAAGTGACCGAACTTACGGTACTCAACCAATCGAAAACTCCCCCATTTACGATAGAAGACAAAACCGATGGCGGAGACGAACTCCGAATGAAATACAGGTACTTGGATTTGAGAAGAAATCCTGTAAAAGACAACCTAGTGCTCCGACACAAAATAGGATTGGCGACCAGAAACTACATGAACAACCTCAATTTCTTGGAGATAGAAACTCCCTTTCTTATCAAATCTACTCCAGAAGGAGCTAGAGATTTTGTGGTACCAAGCAGAATGAACGAAGGGCAGTTTTATGCCTTGCCTCAATCACCCCAAACTTTTAAGCAATTGTTGATGGTGAGCGGGTACGACAGGTATTTCCAAATCGTGAAATGTTTTCGTGACGAGGATTTGAGGGCAGACCGTCAACCAGAGTTTACTCAAATTGATTGCGAAATGGCTTTTGTAGAGCAAGAAGATATCCTAAATACATTTGAAGGGCTTACGCGCCACCTCTTAAAAGAAATTAAAGGTGTTGAAATCGACAAGTTTCCTAGGATGCCTTACGAAGAAGCGATGAAACGCTATGGAAATGACAAACCAGATATTCGATTTGGAATGGAGTTTGGAGAACTCAACGAAGTAGCTCAACACAAAGACTTCAATGTATTTAACACTGCTGAACTCGTAGTCGGGATTGCAGTTCCAGGAGGAAATAGCTATACGAGAAAAGAAATCGACAAGCTCATCGACTGGGTACGACGTCCCCAAGTAGGAGCCAAGGGAATGGTTTACGTGCGCTACAACGACGACGGCAGCCTAAAGTCATCAGTTGACAAGTTTTATAGTGAAGACGATTTAAAGGCTTGGGCCGGAGTTACAGGGGCTCAGCCCGGAGACCTCATATGCGTGCTTTCAGGGGATTTAGCCGCCACGCGCGCTCAGATGAGTGCGTTGCGCATGGAGCTGGCCACACGGCTTAACCTTAGAGACCCCA
>JALRIS010000034.1 GCA_023255335.1 Flavobacteriales bacterium
AGCCTAACACATCTTTTTCAAACAAAAAAAGCGCTCTTCTAGAAGAGCGCTTTTTTTGTTTGAAAAAGATGTGTTAGGCTTTCCCCAATTGCTTGAGCATCTTTCCATGATAATAGATAGCTTGCAAAAACGTTTTATGACTGTTGTAAGGAACATTAAATTCTTTGGCGGTCTCCTTTACAATTTTGGATAATTTCTTGTAATGCACGTGGCAAATGTTTGGAAACAAATGGTGCTCTACTTGGTAATTCAATCCCCCAACATACCAAGCAAAAATTCTGCTTTTTGGGGCAAAGTTACTGGTTGTTTGCATTTGGTGAATAGCAAAATTGTTCTCTATTGTTAAATCATCAGAGGCGGTTACAAATTCAGTTTCTGGCACTACGTGAGCAGGCTGAAACACAATTCCTAAAATAAATCCAGCAATGTAGTGCATGACAAACACAAACAACACCACCCAATACCATGAAATAGGAAGAATAATAATTGGTAAAGCAATGATGAGTGTATAGTAAAACAGCTTACTTATAACCAACTTCACCATATTTTTCTTGTACGATTGATTGAAGTTTTTCAATAAATCTTTGTCTTTGTATCGCTTTAATTGCTGAAAATCTTTTGTCGTCATCCACATTACTGTCATGAGTCCATAAAAGAACCAAGCATATAGATATTGATATTTATGAATAGGTTTCCATTTTTCGTCTGGTGAAAACCTCATAATTCCGATGGTCGAAATATCTTCATCATATTCGTGTACATTCGTGTAGGTATGGTGAAGAACATTGTGTTGAATTTTCCAATTAAGAGCGTATCCACCCACTAGATTAATGATTCGTCCTACCCAAATATTGACACTTTCTTTTTTGGAATAGGCACCGTGATTTGCATCATGCATAATAGAAAGACCGCAGCCTGCCATACCAAAACCCATAATGACATACATCAAAAATACCATCCAAAAACTGGATACAACTCCTGTGAGAATGAGAATTAATGGGATGAGATAAACTAAAGTAAGTACGATTGTTTTTATCACCATACTTGTATTGGCGTACTTTGAAATGTTGTTTTCTTTGAAATAAGCCCTTACTCGTTTGTTAAGGGTAGAAGAAAAGTCTTTACCGATGGTGTGTGAAAACCTCAGTGGTTTTAGTTCTTTTGTCGCTGAACTCATGCAATGTATTTTTTGAATTGTTACAAAAATACCCAAAAAATCACTGGTAAAGTTTAAATTACAACTTTTTTATAAGAAGGCAGTGTGCACAACTTGTTAAAATAAGGTTAATTTCTAGAGCCAAAAATTGTGCTTCCTACTCTTACAATCGTGCTACCATGCTGAATAGCAAGTAGATAATCTCCGCTCATTCCCATGGATATTTCTGTTGCTTCTGGAAATATGATTGATATCAATTTGCTTATTTCGACTAATTTTTTAAATTCCCGTGATAATATATCTTGATCGGAAGTGAAAGTAGCCATTCCCATCACACCTTTTATTCGAATGTGTTTGAGTTCTCTCAATTCTTCAGAATTCAACAGATCGATTCCTTCTTGTTGGTTAAACCCATATTTTGACTCCTCTTGGGCGATATGAAATTGAAGTAAGCAATCAATAATTCGATTATTTTTAGCTGCTTCTTTATTTACTTCTCTCAACAATTTGAGTGAGTCTATAGAGTGAATCAAGGAGACGAATGGGGCTATTTTTTTTACCTTCTTACTTTGTAAATGGCCAATCATGTGCCATTCAATGTCTTTGGGTAAAGAATTGAATTTGTCTACTAATTCTTCCACTCTGTTTTCACCAAAAACTCTTTGTCCCACGTTGTACAAAGTTTCAATATCTTCTTTGGGTTTGGTTTTTGAAACCGCCACCAAGCACACCTGTTTAGGAAGAGTTTGTTTTACTTTTTCGAAGTGATGAATTAATGAATTACTCATAGAAAAAGAAGTTTAAAAAAAAGCCATCCAGAGAATCGGGATGGCTTTTCAGGTTGGTTGTGACCTCGACAGGATTCAAACCTGTAACCTCCACAGCCGTAATGTGGTGCACTATTCAGTTATGCTACGAGGCCCTTTGCGGTTGCAAATATAGTATTATTGAATGAAAACTTATTTTTTTGAGGCTTTTATTTCCCCAGTAGTTTCCATTTCTATTAATTTTTGTTGAATATCAGCGATTCTTCTTTCGTCACTTGGGTGAGTACTCATAAACTCAGGTGGTTTTTGTCCTCCTTGCTGGCTCATTTTGGTCCAAAAAGAAACGGCCGAATAAGGGTCGTATCCCGCTTTATTCATAAATATCAAGCCCATTTCGTCAGACTCCGACTCGTGTTTTCTTCCAAATTTTAGCATTCCTAGCTGACTACCAACCCCCACACTTTGGAGCAAAATAGCTTTTCCTAGTCCTGGTGCGGTATCTGTCATGGCAAGAAAACCTGCTACACTCGTAATTCCTTGAGCCAATGTAGCCTGAGACATTCTTTCGTTTCCATGACCTGCAACAGCATGCGCTATTTCGTGTCCCATGATGACAGCAATTTCATCATCCGAAGAGGTGAGGTCAAGTATTCCTGTGTAAAATACAATTCTACCTCCAGGCATACACCATGCATTTACAGTGGGATCCTCTACTGTATTGTACTGCCAATCAAATCCTTCAATTAATTCTGGGTGACCAATTTCGTTCATGTAGCTCACAACAGCGGCCGACATTCTTTTTCCAATTTCTGTCACCTTTGCTGCTCTTGGGTCAGTTTGTGGCAGTACATTCGATTGATTTTCGGTGAGGAAATCTCCATAAGCAGTTGCACTCATTCCAATCATTTGACTTTCTGGAAAGAACTGAACTTGTCTTCGGTGTGTAATGGGATTTTTTTTGCAAGAAATTGCAAAAAGAGTTGCCGCAAAGGCAATAATTAAGAGTTTTTTCATCGGTTAGTTTTTAGTTATCTCTGCTGATAACCCGTTGTCTAACAAGGCATTGCAAATAGGTTTGAGCTTTGCAATGTTTCCGGTTTTAACGTGGCATTTGCCATTGTAATGCACAATGTGTGCACACTGTTCCGCTTGTATTTGGGAGTGTTTACAATACTTGATAAGTGAATTTATCACGTGATCAAATGTATTTACTTCGTCATTGAAAAGGACGATGCTGTGATTCTCCAAAATTGAATCCAGTGAAAGCGTTTTCTCTTTTGTTAATTCCTTAGTCATGTTAGTAATTTAGGCTAAACAGTTACATAGTTATGTAACAAATTTATTCAAAAAACAGAAACAATGTATACTATTAACCCTTAATTAATTCACAAATTGAATTCCCAAATATTGGTAATAGGCATTGCTTTGAGCTTGTGTGGCAAATTCCTTCGCGCTTTCTGGTTGATAGCCCCAAGAAAAAAGTTGGGACAATCGAGTTGCGAGTAGAGAAGTTTCGGGAATTGTAGTTTGTCTGAAAATAGCTTTATCGGGTTTAAATCCGAAGGATTCGATAAGCTGTTGGTGCTCTTCAGTTTTTCGTACAAACAAAGAGTTCAAATTGTCTGCATAAATCAATTCAAATTCTTGATTTTCGTGAAACAAGAATTGGTTAAATTGTCTAAATTGAGGATTGTTGAGTGTAACAACATACGAAAAGTTATCCACGCTGTCGGCAAAGCTCCATGGGGTTCCATCGCCTTGAATCGGCATGGTAGGGTTTTGATAAATAAAGAACACATTATCAAAAAAATTAGTGGGGAATACATCGAGATCCCTCAAATCTATGTAAGACTTAAATCCAGGGTTGTGATAAATGAGGTAAGAACTGGAAAGGTAATCAACAAAGCCTTTTCCTTGTATGTTTTGTTCTTTTATAAACTTCGATACTCCTACAGGATTCATCTCAGCTCTAACCTGGAGGCCATATTTTTCTTGGGGTAAAAAGTGAGAATAGTACACTCCACTTACAAGTGACAAATAAAATACTACTTGAATTCCAAGAAGGCCCTTTGTCCATAGATTCAGCTTATTGACAGAAGACAATCTTGAACAAATGATCCAAGTTATCAAAGGAAAAAGAC
>JALRIS010000106.1 GCA_023255335.1 Flavobacteriales bacterium
AGTCTAGCATATATTTCTTTGTACCTTTATTTTTGAACTAAATGAAATTTTATGACATTTCAAGATAGATTAGATCATTTAATTACTGAGAAAGCTGCTATACCTGCGGAATTTGCTTTAAAAGAATTGATCAATCAAACAACTTATTTATCTAATGGAGAAATGGTTGAGTGGAAAGGAGATACGCATGAAGTATATTCTCCAATATGTATAAAAACAGAAAAGGGCATTGAGCAAATATTTAGATATTTTAAAATCGTGAAAACTGGACATTAGGTACTTTTTTTTCAAAAGTACGGGTTTTATCTTGATTTAATTTTGACTAACTAATATAATTCAATAAATTCGATACATACACCAACAACATTATACAAAATAAATATGGGTTTATTAATGCCAATAGGAATAATCGGTTTCGTTGCAATTCTTGTAATAGGAATTTACAACAGCCTTGTAGGGAGAAGAAATCAAGTAAGAAATGCATACAGCTCGATAGATGTGATGCTCAAAAAAAGATTTGATCTACTTCCCAATTTAATAGAAACCGTGAAGCAGTATGCGAGTCATGAAAAAGAGGTTTTGCAGAATATTGTGGAGTTAAGAAACGGATTGAACAAACCAGATTTAACGAAAGAAGAAAAAGTAGCGCTCGAGAATCAATTAACCAAGCAAATTAATGGTTTGAACCTAACGGTAGAGAATTATCCTGATCTCAAGGCAAACGAGAATTTTCTGAATCTACAAAGAAACTTAACAGAGATCGAGAGTCAATTGTCTGCTTCGCGAAGAACGTACAATGCATCCGTTTTGGATTTGAATAATGGACTAGAAAAATTTCCGTCTAATATTGTCGGAAATCTATTTAATTTTAACAAAGAGGTGTTTTTTGAAGCTCCAGAAGCAGAAAAGGAAAACATCAATGTCAAAGATATATTTTCTAACCCATGATAGAGTTGGATTCTTCTTTTCAACAAGAAATTGAGAAATTAGAAAAAGAAAGAAAAAAACAAAACGAATTTGCGAAAAAGGTAGGCTATATTGCGTACCCAGTTGCCGGATGTTTAGGGTTATTCATGTGGTGGAAATCTGTTGGAGGGTTTTTGTTTGTAGCGCTAGGGGCTCTGATAAGCATTCCTACCCTTGTGAAATTATGGTCGCGGAATCACTTGACTTCTAGTTTCAAAAATAACTTAATCGCTCCTCTGTTGAACAAATTGAGACCGGGAGTAGTCTATTTACCTAGTGCATCTATTCAGGAACAAATTTTTAATGAGTCCAATCTATTTTCGAAACCAGATAGATACAAAGGAGAGGATTTATTTCAAGGAAAACACGACAAAACTTTATTTTCATTTTCTGAAATTCACGCAGAGAAAGAACACAAATCAAAAAATAGCACGACCTATTCTACCATTTTTAAAGGAGTATTTATGGTAGCTGATTTTAATAAACATATAAAAAATGAGACTTATGTGTTTACTTCTGGCGGAAAATGGTTTTCGAAATTTAAAAGGGTCAAACTAGAAAACCCCGAATTTGAGGACAATTTTAATGTTTACAGCGACAACCAAATAGAGGCTCGCTACATCCTTACACCTAGCTTGATGGAGAAGATAATTAAACTAGAAAAAGAGTTTAATGCTCAACTGTTCATGTCGTTTATTGGGAGGAATGTGTACATTGCCTTAAAAAACAGCGAGAATTTTTTTGAACCAGACTTTTCTAAAGAAGTGAGTTCCTCATTAGTCAATGATATTGTTCGAGAAATAGATTCTTGTATAGAAATTATAGACGAGCTAGATCTAAATACGCGAATCTGGACGAAGGATTAGACCAATACTTTGTTAGTTGTTTTTACCAAAAATAGCCCACATGTTTCTTTTCTTTGGCTTTAAGTTTGTTCCGTTTTCTTGGTTAAACTGATCAATTATCTGAGATTCATAGTGCGAGTAAAATTCCGGATCAAAATTAGCATCTCTTAGTTCAGTAAGTATGGTTTCAATAGGCGCTTTGGACTTTATCCATTTGTCACAAATCTTATGTCTCAATCGGATACCAAAATTATTGATGCCTATCAATGCACGGGTCTCCGATTCAAATACTGCTCTAAACGAAATAGGTTTAGTTGGGTGTTTCCAATAAAAAACAGATTCGTTTTCCTTTTTGTTGGCAGACACATTTCCATAGGTTTGATATTCGATATCAAAAAACTTTGCGGAATTAAACCAGATTCCCGGTTCATAGGCGATTTTATTTCTCGAAAGTGTTTGTCCCAAGGTTTCTCCCATCATTCTCCCCACATACCAAACGGCCTCAATTGATCTTCGGCCAGCTCTTGGTTCCAGTACTTCCGCACAATCACCAGCAGCATATACATTTGGAATATTAGTTTCAAGGTATTCATTTACTTGAATTCCTTTTCCGATTCGTAGGTCAGTATCTCTTAAAAAATCAATGTTGGGATGAACTCCTGCGGTAAGCCCTACCAATTGGCATTCTATTTTTTCTCCTTTTTTTGTTATCACGGCACTTGCTCTGCCATTTTTTCCTTCAATGATTTCCTCCAATTCTTCCTCAAGTCGCACGTCAATGTGGTGATCATTTTTCATGTGATTGGCAATCATTTCGCCTTCTTCTATCGGTAATACTCCGCCCCAAAATCTGTTTTCTCTCACTAAAAAAGATACCTCTATACCTCTGGAATGAAGCATTTCTGCAAATTCAACCCCTATAAGTCCGCCACCTACTATCACGGCTTTTTTTACTTCCGAATTGGTTGTAGAACTCTCCAGTTCATCTAAATCTTGTTTGCTATACAAACCTTGCACACCCGGAAGGTCTTGTCCTTTCCATCCAAATTTGTTGGGAGTAGAACCTGTGGCAATCACTAATTTGTCGTAAGAAATAGTGTGAGAATCAAGGGTGAGTAGTTGGTTGTTGAAATCTACTGACTGCACATATTCATGAACCAACTCAATCCTATTTTTTTTCCAAAACCAGTCTTCGTATGGCTTAGTGTCTTTGTAACGCATGTGGCCCATGTAAATATACATGAGGGCAGTTCTTGAAAAAAAATGCTCGGTTTCGCCAGAGATAACGGTAATCTTTGTTTCCGAATTATTTTTTCGTAAATGACGGGCAGTGGTTATTCCAGCTATTCCATTTCCAATAATTACAACATGATTTTTCATGGTTATTTTGAATTTAATGACCA
>JALRIS010000144.1 GCA_023255335.1 Flavobacteriales bacterium
GGATTTGTAAATCTTGAATACATTTCAGGAAGACAAGGAGCTGTATCAATTTCTGTGATGAACACACTGGGAGCTACAGTGTACACATCCAACGGAGTGAGCAATGGTTCGATGAATAAAACAATTGACCTATCTAACTTGACGAAAGGGATTTATTTTGTTACTGTTTCTTCTGAGAACGTAACTACGACTAAAAAGTTAATCATTCAATAAATTTAATTCAACCACTACAAAAGCTCTGCCCTAACGGCAGAGCTTTTTTTTTGCTTGAATCTATTCACTCTATCAAGTAGATAAAATAGCAGTATGAATAACCGAAATTGATTGTATTTCTCTCAGAAAGAAATTATCTTTAGCCACAATTTAGAAACAACCCTATGAAAAAAACAGCACTGTCGAGTACACATGAAGAATTAGGAGCCAAAATGGTTGAATTTGCTGGCTATTACATGCCCTTGCAATACGAAGGATTAGGAATAGAACACGAAACCGTAAGAAATTCGGTAGGTGTTTTTGACGTATCTCACATGGGTGAGTTTTTAATCTCTGGTCCTCACGCGTTGGAACTCATACAAAAAGTATCAAGTAATGATGCCACCAAATTAACCATTGGAAAAGCACAATACAGCTGTTTACCAAACGACCAAGGAGGGATTGTAGACGATTTGATTATTTACAAAATAAAAGAAGATCAATACCTATTGGTAGTGAATGCATCGAACATTGAAAAAGATTGGAAATGGATAACCTCTCACAACACGATGGGAGCAGAAATGAAAGATCTTTCTTCGGAGTATTCATTACTAGCTATTCAGGGACCTAAAGCCGTGGAAGCAATGCAATCACTCACTGATGTGGACTTAGCGGGGATTAAATTCTATCACTTTGAAGTGGCACCATTTGCAGGAATCGAGCACGTAATAATTTCAGCTACCGGCTACACTGGATCTGGAGGATTCGAAATTTATTGTAAAAACGAAGAAGTAAAACAAGTTTGGGACAAAGTGCTAGAAGCTGGAGCAGATTTTGGAATAAAACCAATAGGTCTGGCTGCAAGAGATACACTACGACTAGAAAAAGGATATTGCCTCTATGGCAATGACATAAACGATACTACTTCACCGCTCGAAGCAGGATTAGGATGGGTAACAAAATTCACCAAGGATTTTATCAATTCAGAGAATTTGAAAGCTCAGAAAGAAGCAGGAGTTGAAAAGAAACTCGTAGGTTTTGAAATGATAGAAAGAGGAATCCCGAGACACGATTACCCAATTGTAGATACCGAAGGAAATGAGATTGGGGTGGTTACCTCGGGTACGATGTCACCTAGTATGAACAAAGGAATAGGAATGGGATATGTGCCTACAGAGCTTAGTTCTCCCGATTCAGAAATTTTAGTTCAAATCAGAAACAAACAGATAAAAGCCAAAGTGGTGAAAATGCCTTTTGTATAATCGCTTAGTCAATGAATGGTTCAATAAAATTAAGTAGCTCTTGGATTTTTCTGGGAGCTATTTTTTTGTGTTCTTTTTTTGCCAAAGAAGAGCCGTTACTAGGCAAATGGCGAAACAAACGCTATGGCGTAGAGGTAGTGATATACAAAAAAAAAGAACTGTATTACGGCTTGGTGACAGATGCTGGAAACAAAAAAGGCAACGAAAAAATAAAGAAAAGTCCCCTGCAAGTCCTAAAAGAATTTAAAAAAATCTCTGATTCGACTTACTGCTGTGGAAAAATCTTTTTACCCAAAATAGGAGTTCATGTGCCAGCTACAATCCGCATCACTGGCCCCAACAATTTGGTAGCCGAGGGATATGTAATGGGACTCAAAACATCCACTTACTGGACTAAGTTGTAAGATAAACACCTTTTATTTTTTGATTAGTTTTATTTTAATCGTAATATTGCAATGAATACTAATTGATTCAACACAATGGGAATAACAAAAAAAGAGATTTTCAGCCCCACTCAAAATGAGTTAGCTACCTTTGCCAAAGTATTGGGTCATCCTGCCAGAATTGCTATTCTTGAGTATTTATTCAAACTAGATTCTTGTGTTTGTGGAGACTTAGTGAATGAAATTGGCTTGGCTCAGCCTACGATTTCTCAACACCTCAAAGAACTCAAAACACTTGGATTAATTCAAGGAAACGTAGAAGGAACTTCGGTTTGTTATTGTATCCACAAAGAAAATTGGAAAGCTATGAAAACTATGCTAAGCGAGTTTTTGAATCACGACTCCACGAACATGGCCACTTGTTGTTAAAAAAATTTACTTCTATCAATCGTTATATTGCAATAAACAAATAATTATGAATCAAACCCTCTACCCTCAATTAGTCCAAAAGATTGACTCACTTCCCAAAGCGGTTTCGGAAAAACGAAAATCTCTATTAGCGCCACTTATCACCTATTTGCAAAAAAAACTGGAATCACGGGAGAAGATTCGTCTCAACTTTATTTGTACCCATAATTCAAGAAGAAGTCATTTATCACAAGTCTGGGCACAAGCGATGGCCAGTTATTTTGGTTTGGACAACATTACTTGTTACTCGGCAGGTACCGAAGCCACTGCCCTTAATCACACAGTAATAGCCACCCTCGAGAAATCTGGATTTCAGACTACCCAACTCTGTTCTACCGAGAATCCAATCCATATTATACAGTATGGAAGGAATGAACTCCCCGTAATAGGATTTTCCAAAACGATAGAACATAAATTCAATCCTCAGTCTGATTTTGCGGCAATAATGACTTGTGATTCGGCTAATGAGGCTTGTCCTTTTGTAGGTGGGGCCGATTTTCGTATCGCTATTACTTACCAAGATCCCAAAATGTACGACAACACTCCATTAGAAACTGAAAAATATCTGGAACGTAGTGATGAAATTGCTGCTGAAATGTATTTCGTTTTCTCACAATTAAAATCGATCTAAATGACTGACAAAAAACTAAACGCACTGGATAAAAATCTCACGATATGGATATTTTGCGCCATGGCACTTGGTGTGGGAATCGGATATTTATTTCCCTCTTTTCCCTTGATTATTAATTCGGTAACTGTAGGTACCACCAATATTCCTATCGCTATTGGACTTATTGTGATGATGTATCCTCCGTTGGCTAAAGTAAATTACGCCTTGTTACCCAAAGTTTTTAAGAATATAAAAATACTCACCACTTCCTTGTTTTTGAATTGGATAGTTGGCCCTTTCCTGATGTTTGCGTTAGCGCTTACTTTTTTACAAGAGTATCCCGAATACATGGTTGGGCTCATTCTTATAGGACTTGCGCGATGTATTGCAATGGTTTTGGTATGGAACGATTTGGCTGAAGGCAGCTCCGAATATGGCGCAGGGCTCGTTGCACTTAATAGTATTTTTCAGGTTTTTGCTTATAGTTTTTATGCTTGGTTGTTTATCACTGTGCTTCCGCCCTATTTTGGCTTCGAAGGTGCCATTGTTGATATTCCTGTTTCAACCCTTGCCGAAAGTGTTGCTATTTACCTCGGAATTCCATTTCTTATGGGAATTTTTAGTCGTTATTTTCTCGTCAAAATAAAAGGAGAAGAATGGTACAATACCCGGTTTATCCCAAGAATTTCACCGCTCACATTGTTCTCATTGTTGTTTACAATTCTCATTATGTTTTCTCTGAAAGGAGAGCTCATTGTCCAAATTCCCTTGGATGTGTTGGTCATTGCAGTTCCCCTTTTACTCTACTTTGGTATCATGTTTGGAATCGGATTTTTTGTATCAAAGGCCACAGGTGCAACTTACGACAAAACTGCAGCAGTCGCATTTACAGCCGCTGGCAACAATTTTGAGTTGGCGATTGCTGTTGCCATTGCTGTTTTTGGTCTAAACTCAGGACAGGCATTTGCAGGAGTAATTGGTCCGCTTGTGGAAGTACCAGCCCTTATATTACTTGTGCGAGTCTCCTTTTGGCTCAAAAAGAAATACTACAAGGAAGAGAAATTATAGACTGAAGTTTATTTTAATTGAGATTCTAACTCTTCAATCACCTCCAAACTACGTTCATAAATCGCCCAATTATTCTGGTTGCTGAGGGAAGCATATTTTGCCATTTCACACTCTTGTAGCACCTCTATAAAAGATTGGATGGTATTCTCTCTCACCCCTTTAGTAAATAAAGTAGAACGAATACTTTCTTTTGTCATTTGAGAGGTTTCGATACTTAATTTTTGATTAACGTAATGACTCAGTCCAATAAGTGTTTCATGATAAAACTGTGAGATATCTCCTTGCTCGAGATGATTCTTGGCAATGTCGAGTTTTTCGACCAATTTCTTTCTCGCCTTTCTTTTTCTTTCTTCTTCCGTCTCTTCCTTTCCTCTTCGTTTTGCAATAATCCAAACCAGAGCCACGAGAATGGCTACTCCTAGAAGAGAAAATAACGTAATGAACAAAGAAGAAGTTTTCAATTTAATCACGGAATCTTCCTCGTTGGTCGGTACTTTTACCAATTGGTTGGTATCGGTAGCAGATTCCACCAGATTTCCATTTTCATCCACTACTTGCACCGAGCGAGATTCCCAGTGAATGGTTTGATAGCTTTTGGTGGATAAATCAAAAAAGGAAAAATCCACTGAGGGCAATTCAATTACTCCCGAATTTCTTGGAATAATGAGGTAAGTAAATGTTTTACTTCCTTTTACACCTGCCTCACTCACGCTTAGTTTTACATCCACTTCGGGGTCATATACCTCGAGTTTATCGTCAAAAGTAAGTGGAAGTTCCGTCAATTGTTTTAAGTTTCCTTTTCCAGAAACCTCAATAGTCATTTCTATCGGTTCGTTTATCCCAACCGAATCGCTTGACAAAGAGACTTCCAAGGAGTAATTACCTACTTGATTGACAAAACTGAGAGGAGGCTTGGCGGGTAATTTCTTTACCTCGATACGAGGAGAATTACTCGTTATACTCTTACTGAGAGGATTGCTGAAAGGAGAAGTTTGAATCCGAGCTGTTAGTGTAAATGGATTAAGAACAAGTTCTCCAGATTTTTGAGGAAACAACATCTCTTTTTTCATAGTATATACTTGGTATTGGATACCATCAATTACCTCTACGGTCGGTTTTATCTCTTTAGGAATTTCAATGGACTCTGTCCAAAAACCTTTTTGTGTAGGAAAATCATAGTTTTCTAGACCAAAGTTAAAATTCCTTGCATATATTTTGTAACTCGCCACAAACCCTTCTCCCTTCATCACTTGTGACTTGGAAACCGATATTTTGGCAAAAAAATCTTTCTCAGTGAGTTCAATTTGCCTGGGTTGTGATCTCGGAAATCCTTGCATCATTTCATCCATCATTCCAAAAGGGTCAAACATAGTGCTTCTTCTTCTCCGCTGCTGTACTTGACTCTCTTTTACCACTTCTACCTCTACTGGCCTCGATTCGTAGGTCGCTTTTCCTACTTTGAATTTGGCTCCTTCCACTTCAAACGTTCCTATTTTCTTGGGCTGCAAAGCAATCGAATAAGAGTACTTTTGGATA